>NZ_JBFUDK010000036.1:0-1382 GCF_056404755.1 Sphingomonas sp. P2_B6 | reverse complement strand
TGGAATGACCCCCTAGACTGAGACATGAAATAAGAGAGAGCTCTCTGGATGGAGGGCAAGAATGTCGAAGGACCATCGACGACGGCACGACCGGGGGTTCAAGCTGTGGGTTTTGGGTCGGATTGAGTCGGGCGAGCGGGTGTCAGCCTTGTCGCTCGAGTTGGGGATCAGGGATAATCTGCTGTACCGGTGGCGCAATGCGGTGCGGGCGGGCGGGGAGCAGGCGCTGCGCGATCCGGGTCGTCCGGGGCGCGTAGCGGATGCGATGGCTAGCCAGGCGGCGGTTGGTGAGATCCGCGATGTTGCCACAGCGCAGCGTCAGATCGAGGCCTTGCAGCGCAAGATCGGCGAGCAGCAGGTGGCGCTGGATTTTTTCAAAGGCGCCTTGCGGCGTATCGAGGCGTCACGCCAGCCGAGCGACGGTGCTGGCGAGACGACGTCTTCGCCGAGATCCAGGCGATGACGGGTTCGCAAGGCGAGGGATCGGCGCTGTCGACAGAGGCGCTGTGCCAGTTGGCCGGGGTAAGCCGGGCCAGCTATTACYGGCGCTGGCGCGAGCATGCGCCAAAAGTGGAAGAGACGGCGCTGCGCGATCAGGTGCAGCGGCTGTGCCTGGCGCAGCGCTTCTATGGCTATCGCCGGATCACCGCGCTGCTCAGGCGTGACGGTTGGTGCGTCAACCACAAGCGGGTGGCCCGGCTGATGCGCGAGGACAATCTGCTGTGCCTGCGGGGTCGGACGTTCCGGCCGGCGACGACGGATGCGCGGCACGGCTGGCGGGTGTGGCCCAATCTGGCGCGCGCGATGCAACCGATGGCGATCAACCAGCTATGGGTGGCGGACATCACCTATGTCCATCTGGCCGAGGCGTTCGTCTATCTGGCGGTGATCCTCGACGCGTTCAGCCGCAAGGTGGTCGGCTGGGCGATGGCGGACCATCTGCGCGCCGAGCTGGCGCTCGAGGCGCTCGCCATGGCGCTGGAGCGACGCAGGGTGACCGCGGACGGTCTGGTCCATCACTCCGACCGAGGCGTGCAATATGCTTGCGGCGCGTACATCGCCCGGCTCGAAGCCGCCGGCATCATCCCCAGCATGAGCCGTGCGGGCTGCCCTTACGACAACGCCATGGCCGAGAGCTTCATGAAGACCCTGAAGCAGGAGGAGGTCGACGGTACCGGCTATCGCGACCTCGCCGACGCACGCGAGCGGATCGGGACCTTCATCGAGCAGGTCTACAATCGCCAGCGCCTGCACTCCGCCTTGGCCTACAGGTCGCCCGACGAGTATGAGGAAACCATGCGAAGGGCTGCTGCGCAGCAGCCCTTCAAACAAGCAACCGAGCTCTCTCTAATTAACGTGTCTCACTAAAGGGGGTCACTCCA
>NZ_JBFUDK010000035.1:0-1402 GCF_056404755.1 Sphingomonas sp. P2_B6 | reverse complement strand
GGGTCTCGGCTGCGGCGCGCGCCGCCTCCTCGGTCAGGCGCAGCGCCACCTCCGCCTCGCGCTCGGCCGCCATCGCCGTCTCCGCTTCGGCGCGCAGCGTGCCATGCGCCTGCTCCAGTCCGGCGATCTCCGCGGCGAGCTGGGCCGGCTTGTCGGCCAGCGTCTCCGCTTCGGCCGCCAGGTCGGCATCGCGCCTGTCCATTTCGGCGATGCGCCGCGCCGCCTCGCCCGCGCGGTTCTTCCAGCCCTTGCTCTCGGCATTGCCCGCCGCGAGCCGCTCGCGGTCCTGCCCGATCGCGCGCTCCAGCGCCCCGCGATCGGCGCGCGCGGTGGCGACGATGGTGCGCTTGGCCTCGGCCTCGCCCGACAGGATCTGCACGCGCTCGCGTGTCGCGCTGCCATCGGGGAGCGCCGCTTTCACCGCCGCCGCGCGCGTCACCTCCCCCTGCGCTTCCTCATGCTCGGCGACGATGCGCTGGCGGCGCGTGTCGAGATCGGCGCGCTGCGCTTCGATCCGTTCGATCTGGGCAGCGGCACGGTCCTCGGCACGGGCGGCATCGCGGGCATTGGTCTCCGCCCCTTCGAGCAGCCGCCGCGCATCGACTGCCGCACGGCGCGCCTCGGCGATCGCTTCGTCGATCCGGGTCAGCTCGGCATCGCAGGCATCGACCGCGCGCACCGCCGCGGGCCGCGCCGCCTCGATCGCGCGCAACCGGTTCATCCGCTCCAGCCGCGCCGCCGCCTCCGCCCCGCCTGACCTGGCGACATAGCCGTCCCAGCGCCGCAACAGCCCGGCCATGGTCACCAGCCTTTGCCCGACCGCCAGCGCCTGCCCGCCATCGCTGTCGGCGACGAAGACCTGCGCCAGTCGCCGAGCGAGGGCCGCCGGGGCGTTGACATGAGTCGCCAGGGCGACCGTACCCGAAGGCGCCGAAGGATCGCCCGGTTCGGGCGCGGCCCCGGTCCAATAGCGTTCCGCCTTCGCATCGAGCCCGGCTTCGAGATCGTCGCCCAGCGCCGCCGCCAGCGCGCGCTCATAGCCCGGCGCGGCGCGGAGTTGGTCGAGCAGCCGGTCCTTGCCGTCGCGTCGCGTCGCCTTGGCCAGCGCCGCCGCTTCGCTGTCGAGCGCGCTCAGCTCGGCATGCGCCCCGGCGCGCGCCGATTGCGCGCGGTCGCGCGATCCGATCGCTTCGCGCTCGCTCGCATCCGCCCGGGCCAGCGCGGTGCGCGCCGATTCGATGTGGCGCAGCGCCTGGGCGCGGGTTTCCGCCGCCTTGTTCTTCTCGGCGACCAACGGCGCGGGATCGCCCAGCGCCTTGGCCTCCGCCGTCACCCGGGCGAGATCGCGCTCGCTGCGCTCGGCCCGGGTCCGCGCCGACGCCAGCGCTGCCTCGGCCACCCG
>NZ_JBFUDK010000034.1:0-2345 GCF_056404755.1 Sphingomonas sp. P2_B6 | reverse complement strand
CGCCATCCGTAAGGCGATCCGCAGCGCCGACGCCAGGCTGTTGTTCCTGCCGCCCTACAACCCCGATCTCGATCCGATCGAGCAGGTCTTCGCCAAGCTCACGCACCTGATGCTCAAAGCCGCTGCAGCGGATCAGCCATCCCGGCGAAGGTTGGTTCGAGAAGGATCTGGCGTCTCTGTTCCTCGACCTTGCGCAACGGCTATCCGAAATAGAAGTCGTCGGGTGTCAGCGCCTCGAGAATCCCGCCCCACAGGGTGATCGTGTTGCCTTGCGATATCGTAATGACAACATCGCCGCCAACCTGGGCACTCGCGGCCATCACCGTATCGTAATCGGTGAAGACCGATGGATCGAACACCAGCAGGTCGTGTGCCGGTCCACGTCCGACCTCGGCGGAGAAATCGTAGATGATGTCGTTGCCGGTCGCCCGATCGCCGAAGTAGAAATGATCCTCGCCCGCCTCGCCGCGCATCTGGTCGTTCCCGGCACCGCCCATGAGGCCGTCATTGCCGGCACCGCCGTAGAGAATATCGTTCCCGGTACCACCGACCACCTGATCGTTGCCGTCGCCGSCCCAGAGCTGGTCGTCGCCCGCGTCGCCATAGATGAAGGCACCGGTGTTGGTCCCGCTCACCTGGATCAGGTCGTTGCCGTCCTCGCCATAGAGCAGGTCGCCGCCGCCGGCCTTATCGAAGATGAGATCGTCGCCCGCGCCGCCGGCCAGCTCGTCCCGGCCCTCGCCGCCTTCGAGACTGTCATTGCCAGCCTCGCCAAAGAGGTGGTCGTCATTGCCATAACCCTCGAGCGTATCTTTTCCGTCGCCGCCGTAGAACCAGTCGGCAACGCCCCCCCCGAGCCCCGAGCCAACCGACGAGCCAGCGATGTGGTCGTTGCCCGCGTAACCGAATACCGTCTCGGTAGCGCCACCACGACTCATATTAATGGAGTCGGCATACGGCGTTCCATAAACAAGATTACTTTCCGCGTTATCAACGAACGAGGCGCCTCTATTATTAGAGCGCGCGAGAAACCCATCTGTAACAAACAGATAAATACGCTCTACGTTCTCGACGCCACCCGTACTTTCGCTATCAAGCAACATGACAGTGTCATAGCCACCCCCCACTTCCTCCCGAACGCTATCATCGTTTCCTTGAGCCCCGACTATCCAATAGGTGTCGTCGCCGGCGCCGCCATAAAGCGTGTCCCTGATGGTGCCAGAGTTGTTGTTATAGACACCCGTGTAATTATACCCCCAGCTGTACAGGATATCGTTGCCGTCGCCGCCATAGAGCGCGTTGCTGCCCCAGCCGCCGTTCAGGAGATCGTCGCCGGCGCCGCCGTAGAGCGTGTCGTCCCCTGAAAGATTGACGAATTCGTCGTCGCCGAACAGGCGGTCATTGCCGTCCCCGCCGTATAAGGTGTCAGTGCCTTGCCCGCCTGCGACGAAATCGTCGCCCTCATCACCATAGACGATGTCGTCGCCGCCGCTGCCACGGCTCGGATCGAACGCCGATCCGCCGTACAGCGTATCATTCCCCAGCCCGCCATGAATGAGGTCATAGCCCTCCTTGCCGTCCACCTGGTCGTCACCGGCACCCGCGTCGATATCGTCCTGGAGGTTGGTGCCCACCAGGACGTCGTTGCCCGGCGTGCCGGTGATCGTCGCCATGGCGACTATTCCAGGATCGTTCTCGGGCAGGATCGTCGCCACATAGCGTCCCCCGAAAGGATATCCGACGCCACCGATGGTCGAGACATCGACCCTGCCGCGATCATTTGCCAGAAAACTGCTAATGGCTGCCATGGAATCTCTCCGGATCAGCCACCTGAGCGCGTGACCGGGGCCATGAATAACTCTCTAACAGGCCGATGCAAATCGGTTTTTGGCGCCACTGTCCTTTAGGCTGGCTCGTTGGGAGGCGTTGACAAATTGTCGCATCCACAGGCGGATTGAGACGAGATGTACGAAGCCGAAATAGCTATCGATGGGTTGCGAGACGCCCGGCGTTCTTGACCTTGTCGAAGCAGCGCTCGACCATGTTGCGCAAGGCATAGATGTCGGCATCGACGGGTAGTTGCACCTATTTCGGCCCGCCATCCGTAAGGCGATCCGCAGCGCCGACGCCAGGCTGTTGTTCCTGCCGCCCTACAACCCCGATCTCGATCCGATCGAGCAGGTCTTCGCCAAGCTCACGCACCTGATGCTCAAAGCCGCTGCAGCGGATCAGCCATCCCGGCGAAGGTTGGTTCGAGAAGGATCTGGCGTCTCTGTTCCTCGACCTTGCGCAACGGCTATCCGAAATAGAAGTCGTCGGGTGTCAGCGCCTCGAGAATCCCGCCC
>NZ_JBFUDK010000033.1:0-4386 GCF_056404755.1 Sphingomonas sp. P2_B6 | reverse complement strand
GCCCATGAGGCCGTCATTGCCGGCACCGCCGTAGAGAATATCGTTCCCGGTACCACCGACCACCTGATCGTTGCCGTCGCCGCCCCAGAGCTGGTCGTCGCCCGCGTCGCCATAGATGAAGGCACCGGTGTTGGTCCCGCTCACCTGGATCAGGTCGTTGCCGTCCTCGCCATAGAGCAGGTCGCCGCCGCCGGCCTTATCGAAGATGAGATCGTCGCCCGCGCCGCCGGCCAGCTCGTCCCGGCCCTCGCCGCCTTCGAGACTGTCATTGCCAGCCTCGCCAAAGAGGTGGTCGTCGTTTCGATTGCCTTCAATCCGGTCGTTTCCTTCGCCGCCGTAGAGCCAGTCCGCCGCGGGATCGCCCCGGAAATAGTCATTGCCAGCGCCGCCATATACAAGCTCGGTGGTGTCGCCCTGATCCACATAAAAACGGTCGTCGCCCGGTGTTCCATAGACAACGTTGCTTAGCTTATTATCGTTAAAGGTCACGCCGCTAAAGGGCTGGATTGCTGCGAATCCGGGAGAAATGAATAGATAGAATCGCTCGATGTTCTCTCCAGGAAACATCCCGTCATTATTCAAGATCATGGCCGTATCGTAGCCACCGTTGGGGTCCTCACGCATGATATCCCGGAAACCGTTGGCGCCAATTACCCAATAGGTGTCGTCGCCGGCGCCGCCATAAAGCGTGTCCTTGATGTTGGCAGAGTTGTCATAGACATCCGGGTTGTAGTCATACCCCCAGCTGTACAGGATATCGTTGCCGTCGCCGCCATAGAGCGTGTTGCTGCCCCAGCCGCCGTTCAGGAGATCGTCGCCGGCGCCGCCGTAGAGCGTGTCGTCCCCTGAAAGGTTGACGAATTCGTCATCGCCGAACAGGCGGTCATTGCCGTCCCCGCCGTATAAGGTATCAGTGCCTTGCCCGCCTGCGACGAAATCGTCGCCCTCGTCACCATAGAGGATGTCGTCGCCCCCGCTGCCGCGGCTCGGATCGAACGCCGATCCGCCGTACAGCGTGTCATTCCCCAGCCCGCCATGAATGAGGTCATAGCCCTCCTTGCCGTCCACCTGGTCGTCACCGGCACCCGCGTCGATATCGTCCTGGAGGTTGGTGCCCACCAGGACGTCGTTGCCCGGCGTGCCGGTGATCGTCGCCATGGCGACTATTCCAGGATCGTTCTCGGGCAGGATCGTCGCCACATAGCGTCCCCCGAAAGGATATCCGACGCCGCCGATGGTCGAGATATCGACCCTGCCGCGATCATTTGCCAGAAAACTGCTAATGGCTGCCATGGAATCTCTCCGGAGATCAGCCACCTGAGCGCGTGACCAAGGTTATGAATAACTCTCTAACAAACCAGTGCAAATCGGTTTTTGCAGCCGCTGTCCTTTAGGCTGGAATTACGGTGACAGGAATTGCGGTGACATGACCATATCTCCACGCCTGCAGCCGCGCAGTGCCGGCCCAGCAGGTCGCGGTACAGCGCATAATCCTCATCGCCGAAGAAGGTCTGCGCGCGACCGCTGCCGCGCTGCGTCACATGGTGGGCGTGACCCGTGAAAACCGCGCGAGCACGGCGACCCATGCGGTAAACCATCGCGACATCGCTGACCGGTCAATTGAATGGACTGTCGCTGGAACTACGGTCAAATTGAGTGGACTGTCACCGGTACCATCCGTCGCCCCCGCCTTGACCTCGTGCTTCGAGATCTTCTGGCGGCCCGGCTGGATAGAACTCACTACCCATTTTACCGTCGACAGTTCCAATGAAACGAAAATCGCGCCAAGATCGGTGCGGATAGTGGTCTGTTCGATCGGGCAGTCCAAAAGCTTCACGGTCGCCTCCAGGGTTGGTGTTAGCAACCGCATCCTGCCAAAGGCCGGGCCGCCATCCACCACACATGGAATCTGTCACCGGTACCTTCTCGCTCCAGGCCGATCATGGCGACGCGCGTGGATGCGGCACCGCGACCTCAAGGGTGGCGCGAACGTCCCTTACTGCACCACGATCGTCCCGGTCATCCCGAAGGTCGAATGCATGAAATGCGTGCAATGCGCCTCGTAGCGGCCGGCCGCCGGCGCGGTCAGGTGCACATCGGCCGACTGGCCGCCGTCCAGCGCGATCTTGCCCTTGGCGATCGCCGCCCGATCCTCCGGCGCGACGCGCGCCGCGTCGAAAAACGCCTTGGCCTCGAAATCATGCCCGCCCTTCGCCTGGTTGACGAAGTGCAGCACATAGGGCTGGCCGTGCTGCAGGGTGATCGTATCCGGCGTGAACTTGAAGTTGGACAGGTCGATCTCGATTCGCTGGGCGCTGCCCTGCGCAGGCGCCTGCGCCCCTGCGAGGCCGAGCAGCGCGACAGCGGACAGAATGAGCGGTTTCATGTGGCGATACTCCGAACGGGCACCCCTGCCGGTTGTTAAATAGGAGCGCGCTGCGGGTGCGTTCAACCATATCTTGGTTGGGGCGGCGGTGCAGCCGTGTCACCCAATTACCGTGTCTCACTCAAAGGGTGCAGTCCAACCGGCGCAACGGATGTCACCCAATTACCGGGTCTCACTCAAGGGGTACAGTCCAGGCGCAGCGAATCTCCGCTACGCCCCACATCACCCTAGAACCTGCGGCACACTGTCCCGCTCAGACCGTCACCACTCCAGCGAAACAGCGCCTCGCCCAAGCGGGCCGGGATCAGATGCCCACGCCCGTGCTAGGCGATCCCGCATTGCCGGAAGGTTACGCCTCGCCACCAAATGCAACGATAATTCTGGTGCCAACCAATTTTACAACGACCGCGCCGATTAAGACTACCGCCGACATGGCAACATCTTTTATCGAAAACCCCCAATGGAAGCCAAATGCCAGGTCAACAACCCCACACGCACCCATCACGAAACACAATAATATCGTGAACCACAATGCGATTTGGAAAGAGTAATTGGTGAATGTCTTGGGGCCTATCATGGTGTGCATCCGAGTTGACGTGTTGTGGCCGTTGCAGTTACCTTGCCTCCATAGCCGCCATAGATGCCCGCACCGTATCTAGGGCCTCCACTGATCGATCCGCCAGAGCCATTCGTCGAGACCGAACCCTCGCCTCCGATTCCAAGCGCAGCGCCACCACCGACTACATGACCTCCGCTAACCCCGGATTGTAAAGGACCGGACGAATAGCCGAGCGACGGACTAGCTCCAGCGCCTGCAAAAAAACCGAAGCCAACCAAGCCTTGGAAGCTCGCTGACCCATAGAATTGGGTTCCTCGCAAACTACCGATGCGGAAGAAGTCCGTTGGGATAGATACGCCTCCCTCCGCTCCAATTCCGAGAGCCGCATAGAGAAATGCTCCGCTCGCTGAACCACCCAATCCTATCGTGATGCGTCCGGAATTACGGTGACAGTGTACTTTTAGCAACCTTCCGCCCGCGCCTGGCCGGTGCAAGCGTCCGGCCGCTTTCCCGCTCCAGCGCGGCAAGGAACGCAGCRTCGCCCACCGGACGGCCGATCGTCTCGGCTTTCCGCAGTCTGGCAAWCYGCTCCTCCTCTTCTCCGGCCGAAAGCAAGGCGCGGAAGTCGGGYTGGCGCTCCAGCACCGGTGCGACCGCCGTCACYCCATCGTCCGCGACGCGGCCCAGATGCGCATGAACGCTCGACCACGGCCAGTCGGTCGCCTGTGCCACCAGGCCTGCGCGGACCGGATTGAGCGCGACATATCGCAGCGCCGCGCCGAGATGCGCCTCGTCCATCGCGACGCAGCCGAAGCGCCCCTGCCAGAAATGSCCGGTCCGCTTCAGCCGGGCATGGACATGGCCCGCATAGCGCCGGTGSACCGCGGCSAGCGCGCGCCGCAGACCGTCMTGATCGGAYGGCACMARSACGAGATGCACATGGTTCGGCATGAGYACCCAGGCCCAGACCTCGACCCCGGCCGCCGCGCAATGCTCGGCGAGGAGATCGCGATAAAGCGCATAGTCCGCGTCGCTGAAGAAGGTCTGCGCGCGGCCATTGCCGCGCTGCGTCACATGATGGGGATGACCCGGAAAAACCGCGCGTGCCAGGCGTGCCATCCAGCCATGCTATCGCTGGCGAACTGTAGACGAATTAGTGCACTGTCACCGTTATTCCCCACCGTTATTCCCATGGAGTGCACCCCAGTGTTGAGACACGATAATTAGGGACAGCGCGTTGCTGTCATGGCGAGGGGCTGCTGCGCAGCACCCCTGGCGACATTTCTTCATACTCGTCCGGTGACAGATAGGCCAAGGCGGAGTGCAGGCGCTGACGGTTGTAGACCTGCTCGATGAAGGCGCCGATCTCGGCCCTGGCATGCGCGAGATCGCGGTAGTCTGCGCCGTTTACCTGCTCCTGCTTCAGCGTCTTCATGAAGCT
>NZ_JBFUDK010000032.1:0-5230 GCF_056404755.1 Sphingomonas sp. P2_B6 | reverse complement strand
AAGCAGGAGGAGGTCGACGGTACCGGCTATCGCGACCTCGCCGACGCACGCGAGCGGATCGGGACCTTCATCGAGCAGGTCTACAATCGCCAGCGCCTGCACTCCGCCTTGGCCTACAGGTCGCCCGACGAGTATGAGGAAACCATGCGAAGGGCTGCTGCGCAGCAGCCCTTCAAACAAGCAACCGAGCTCTCTCTAATTAACGTGTCTCACTAAAGGGGGTCACTCCACCGGCGCGAGCGCCCTGTTATTGCGGAACAGGGCAAATGACGTTCAAGCATATGAAAAGACACGAAATAATCTCCAACAAAGTTGGAACTAACAGGGCAGAAAAAATTTTATCCCGTTTTGCGGCGATAACAGGGCAGGCGCCGCGGTTCCCGTGCCGCTCGAATCGGACTAACACCGACTGATGACCGCGCTTTCCACCGTGGAGCGGGACGCCATCGCGGCCCTCTCCGACGCCCCGATGCTCGCCCAGGTGCAGGACTGGGCCATGATCAACAGCGGTACCCGCAACATGGCCGGCCTCGCTGCCATGGCCGGCAAGCTCAGCGACGCCTTCTCGGTCCTGCCCGGCGAGATCGATCTGGTCGAGCCGGCGCCGGTCACCAGCGTCGGCGCGGACGGCACCGTCTCCGATCTCGTCCATGGCCGGCATTTCCATCTCGCGGTGCGCCCCGACGCGCCGGTGCAGATGCTGTTCACCGGCCATATGGACACGGTCTATCCGGTCGATCATCCTTTCCAGGCGCTGACTTTCCTCGATGAAACGAGGCTCAACGGTCCGGGCGTCGCCGACATGAAAGGCGGCATCGCGACCATGCTCGCCGCGCTCGAGGCGGTCGAGGCATCGCCGCTCGCCGGCCGCATCGGCTATGAAATCGTGATCAATTCGGACGAGGAGACCGGGTCCTTCTCTTCCAGTGCCCTGCTTGCCCGGGCGGCGCGCGGCAAGGTCGCCGCGCTCACCTATGAGCCCGCCTTGCCCGACGGCACGCTCGCCGGTGCGCGCGGCGGCACGGGCAATTTCTCCATCGTGGTGCACGGCAAGAGCGCACATGCCGGCCGCAACCCGGACGAAGGCCGCAACGCGATCGTCGCCGCGGCCGATATCGCGCTCCGGCTGAGCAGGGCGCGTGGCCCCGGCCTCGCGGTGAATCCGGCGCGGATCGAGGGCGGCGGGCCGAACAATGTTGTGCCCGAGCTCGCCATATTGCGCATCAATTTCCGCCCCGCCGCGCAGGACGAGATCGCCCGTGCGCAGGCGGTGATCGACTCGGCGGTCGCCGCGGTCGCCGCCGAGCATGATGTGACGATCCACGTCCATGGCGGCTTCAACCGGCCACCCAAGCCGATCGACCCGGGCGCCGCGAAGCTGTTCGAGCTGGTCAAGGCCGCCGGCGAAGATCTCGGGCTCGCCATTGCCTGGCGCGCGACGGGCGGCGTGTGCGACGGCAACAACATCGCCGCCTGCGGTGTGCCGGTGGTCGACACCATGGGCCCGCGCGGCGGCCTGATCCACTCGCCCGACGAGTTTCTCGTCATCGACAGCCTGGCCGAGCGTGCCGCCCTCTCCGCGCTGACCATCCTCCGCATCGCCGAAAAGGGTTCTTTATGAGCTTCCGTATCCGCTCCGCCCGCGACGAGGATCTGCAGCCGCTTTACGAGATGGCCAAGCTGACCGGCGGCGGCTTCACCAACCTCCCGGCCGATCGCACCGCGCTCAAGGCCAAGCTCGCCCGCAGCCACGAGGCGTTCGACCGTACCGATGACACCTTGTCGGACAATCTGTTCGTGCTGGTGCTGGAGAATATCGAGACCGGCGAAGTGCGCGGCACCTGCCAGATCTTCACGCAGGTCGGGCAGCGTTACCCCTTTTACAGCTACCGCATCGGCACGCTGACTCAGCACAGCGCCGAGCTCGGCCGCACCTTCCGCGCCGACCAGCTCTCGCTCACCACTGACCTCGAAGGGTGCAGCGAGGTCGGCGGCCTGTTCCTTCACCCGGGCGAGCGCGCCGGCGGTCTCGGCATGCTGCTCGCGCGCAGCCGCTATCTGTTCATCGCCCGCCACCGCGCGCGCTTCGCCGACCGGATCCTCGCGGAGCTTCGCGGGATCATCGACGAAGCCGGCGGATCGCCCTTCTGGGACGGGCTGGCCGGCCGCTTCTTCGGCATGAATTTCCAGGACGCCGATCAGTTCAATGCGGTGCGCGGCCACCAGTTCATCGCCGATCTTTTCCCGAAGCACCCGATCTATATCGCGATGCTCTCCGAGCATGCCCGCGCCACGATCGGCCTGCCCCATCCCTCCGGCCGCGCCGCGATGCGCATGCTGGAGAATGAGGGCTTCGCCTTCGAGAATTATATCGACATCTTCGACGGCGGCCCGACCATGACGGCGAAGACCGATCAGGTCCGCACCATTCGCGAGGCGCAATCGACGACGGTCACCGCGATCGACAATGACGGCGGCGAACCGGCGCTGATCGCGACCGGCCGCCTCGCCGATTTCCGCTGCGCTTATGGCCGCCTCCGCCCCTGCGGCGAGGGCGTCGCGATCGACCGCACCTGCGCGACCGCGCTGGCGGTGACCGAAAATGCCGAGATCAGCCATGTCGGACGCGCGTAAATGCTGAAAGAGATCAACTTCGACGGCCTGATCGGCCCGAGCCACAATTATGCCGGCCTAAGCCCCGGCAATCTCGCCGCAACGCGCAATGCCGGCAAGGTCGCCGCCCCGCGGCGTGCCGCCTTGGAGGGCATCGCCAAGATGCGCGCGAACCTCGCGCTCGGCCTGACCCAGGGCGTGTTTCTTCCCCTCGTCCGCCCCGACCATGCCTGGCTCGACAACCTCGCCACCAGCTATGCCGAGGCCGCGCCGCATCTCCAGGCCCAGGCACTGTCCGCCTCCGCGATGTGGGCCGCCAATGCCGCCACGGTCTCGCCGTCGCCCGACACCGCCGATGGCCGCTGCCATCTTTCGGTCGCCAATCTCGTGACCATGCCGCATCGCAGCCATGAATGGCCCGGCACGCTCGCCCAGTTGCGGCTCGCCTTCGCCGATCCGTTCTTCGCGGTGCACGGCCCCGTCCCCGCACCGTTCGGCGACGAAGGCGCGGCCAATCATATGCGGCTTTGCGCCGCGCATGGTGAGCCGGGCGTCGAGGTCTTCGTCTATGGCGTGTCGGGCGGTCCCTTCCCCGCGCGCCAGCACCGCGAGGCGAGCATGGCAGTCGCGCGGCGGCACCGGCTCGATGCGGATCGCACCCTGTTCGTCGAACAGTCGGAGGAGGCCATCGCCGCCGGAGCGTTCCACAATGACGTGGTCGCCGTCGCCAACGAACGCGTGCTGTTCGCGCACGAACTGGCCTTTGCCGACAGGGAAGCGTTCTACGCCGATCTGCGCGACATGCTCCCCGAGGTCGAGATCGTCGAAGTGCCGGCCGCCCGTGTGAGCCTTGCCGACGCCGTCTCCTCCTATCTGTTCAACGCTCAGCTCGTTACCCTACCCGACGCCACCATGGCGCTGATCCTGCCCGAGGAAGCGCGCGAGAACGCCGCCGTCTGGATCTGGCTTCAGGAGATGATCGCCGGCAACGGCCCGATCCGGCGGCTGGAGGTGGTCGATGTCCGCCAGTCCATGGCCAATGGCGGCGGCCCGGCCTGCCTGCGCCTGCGCGTCGTGGCCGATCCCGCCGCGATCGACCCGCGCTTCCTGGTCGACAACGCCCGGCTCGATCTGATCGCCGGCGTGGTCGAGCAACATTGGCCCGAGGAAATCCCGTACGCCGCCATCGCCGATCCGACGCTGGTCAAGGCGGTCGAACGCGCCCGCACGGCGCTGCTCGAGGCGCTTGGCACTGTCGAGTTAATTGACAGGTAACCATCATCGTTAAGGCAAGAATCGCGCGAATCCGCGATTGGCCCGCTCATTGCTTAACGAATAGCATGTGGACGAAATTCACCCGGCTGTTCGTCATCAAGACCAAGTTCGAAGCCTTTGTGGTCATCTATGGCCTGGGCCTCGGCTCGGTTGAGCGTGGCGTGCATTATCTGCAGCAATATCCCGGCGTCGGCGGCTGGATGCTCTTCTCGGTCTGCCCGATCGCGGTGTTCATGGCCGGCGCGCGCATCCTGGATTCGGTCGAGCGCTCGCACGCGGACTGAGCGAACTTTCGCGCCCAACAGGATAAGTTGATCGCTCTTGGCGCTTACGCCACTATCTGGGCGAGAATGAACGTCGCTCTGACCCATCTCCAACGCCTTGAGGCGGAGAGCATCCACATCATGCGCGAAGTGGTGGCCGAGGCGGAACGCCCGGTCATGCTCTATTCCGTGGGCAAGGATTCGGCCGTGATGCTGCACCTCGCGCGCAAGGCCTTTTTCCCGGCGCCCCCGCCCTTCCCGCTGCTCCATGTCGATACGACCTGGAAGTTCCGCGACATGTACGAACTGCGCGATCGTGCGGCGGCCAGCGCCGGCATGGAGTTGCTGGTCCACCGCAACCCGGAAGCCGAGGCGCGCGGCATCAACCCGTTCGACCATGGCAGCCTCCACACCGATATGTGGAAGACCGAAGGGCTGAAGCAGGCGCTGGAGAAATACGGCTTCGACGCGGCCTTTGGCGGCGCGCGCCGCGACGAGGAGAAGAGCCGCGCCAAGGAGCGGATCTTCAGCTTCCGTTCGGCCCGGCAGCGCTGGGACCCGAAGAACCAGCGCCCCGAGCTGTGGAAGCTCTACAATGCGCGCAAGAGCCGCGGCGAAAGCATCCGCGTCTTCCCGCTGTCCAACTGGACCGAGCTCGACATCTGGCAATACATCCTCGCCGAGGGCATCGAGATCGTCCCGCTCTATCTCTCCGCGCGGCGCCCGACCGTCGAGCGCGACGGCCTGTTGCTGATGGTCGATGACGACCGTTTCCGCCTCGAGCCCGGCGAAGTCCCGGTCGAACGCTCGATCCGCTTCCGCACGCTCGGCTGCTATCCGCTCACCGGCGCGGTCGAGAGCGAAGCAGCGACCCTGTCCGAAGTCATCCAGGAGATGCTGCTGACCACGACCAGCGAACGCCAGGGCCGCGCGATCGACCATGATCAGACGGCGAGCATGGAGAAGAAGAAAGCGGAGGGGTATTTCTGATGGGCGTTTCGACCCCGGCCGCCAGTAGTTCTTCTCCCCTCCCGCTTGCGGGAGGGGTCGGGGGAGGGCCGAGGGGTCGGGGGAGGGCC
>NZ_JBFUDK010000031.1:0-17331 GCF_056404755.1 Sphingomonas sp. P2_B6 | reverse complement strand
GTGTCGGTCTTCCCACCGGCGCCTCTGCCGGGTTCCATCGGATCGCATACCTTGCATCGCTGCCCTCAGACCATCGTTCGGGCCTTAGATGTATCCTGATTAGATATAAACTATCCCATAGGGAGATTTTTTCGCCTCAGATGTTCAATTATGACGGGCAGGAGGGGGTGACGGCCCGTTCTCCCCGCCCGGCAACGCGGCCTTTGGCGGTAGCGGCGCATGCCGCGATGGTTAGATCGATGCCGCACCGTCCAGATCACGCGCCGCACCATGCCGACGCGCCATGTGGTTCTTCTGGCATGGTCGTGCGGGAGAGGCTGTAGGGCAGGCCCCCATGTCCCTCCCCCGACACCTTGCGATATCGTGGTCGGGAGCGTCTTCAGCGGTTTCGAGACCGTCATCCCGCCGGTCGCGCCCCTATGCCAGGTCCGTACTTGATCGGTCCTCGGCCGCAGCCTGGATCGCTGCGCTAAGCCACTGTCTGAGACGCACGAGTGAAAGCTGGTTCCAACGATCCTCGCGTCCAATAACATGATAGCTGCCGAGTGTGAGAACCGGTGCCGGGTCGTCCCCGGAAAAAACGGATACGAGCCGGCCTCGTTGCAGATCGTCACCCAGTAGGAGATGATTGCCAAGGGCAATGCCCTGGCCGTCACGCGCGGCATCCAGGGAAACGTGCGCGTGCCAGAACCTGGGACCGGGCAGGCGCCCTTCGATCGTGACCCCATGCGCCTGGAGCCAATCCCGCCATTCCTGGTCGCAATCTTCGTGCAGCAGGGTTTGCCGGAGCAGCGCCGCTGGCGCTTTCACAGCGCCGTCCAGGCGCGCCAGATAGCCGGGGCTTGCTACCGGAAATACCGGAGGCCGCGCTATTTCCAGTGCCCGTAGCCCATGGCGGATCTTCCCTTCGTCGCCGGTTCTCAAATAGCGGACATCTGCATCGGCCTCGTTCGTGTTGAAATCGGGTGGACGGTCCGACGGCCTGAATTCAATTTCGATTTCAGGGTTTTGCCTGGTGAATTCGGCGAGTTTCCGCCCCAGCCAATGATAAGCGAGACCCGGAGCGCACCAGAGTATCAGATTTTTCTTGTCGCGCGTGCGCAAGGTTGCGGTGGCATCGGCGATCTCGCGAAGAGCCCCGCTGACGCGGGCATGATAGGTCGCGCCATCGGGTGTCAGCCGGTAGCTGCCGCCCGTTCGGTCTATGAGGGCGGTGCCGAGGCTCTCCTCCAGGCCCCGGAGATGCCGGCTCACAATCGCCGGATCCACGCCGATATGTTGCGCCGTTTTTCGGATCCCGCCTTCGCGCCCAAATACCTCGAAGGCCTTAAGCATCGCGAACGAGGGGACTGACAAATGCGCCTTCACCGGGCGGGGCCGCGTGGATGATCGTCCTTCACAGCTCTTGCTTCATGCTCCTGATCGGGGGTTGAGACACAACTGACCACGGCTCGGGGCGACCTTGAGCGGAGCGGCAGCGACACGTTGTCTTTTTGTCAACAAGCAGGCTCAAATTGTCCACTCCCATAATTGCCAAAATTTCTCTAACTGTGCCATAATAATCTTTTGGGGACAAACGTGGCATCGAATGAAGCTCTTCACCGCCGCAGGATCGCAGCGGTCCCGCGGGGCCTTTCGACGGCGACGGCTGTTTTTGCGGATCGCGCGCTGAATTGCGAAATGTGGGATGTCGAAGGGCGTCGCTATATCGATTTCGCAGCCGGTATCGGCGTGCTGGCGGTCGGCCACCGGCATCCGCGGGTGATGGCGGCAGTGGAGTCGCAGCTTGCGCGCTTCACACACACCTCGTTTCAGGTCATGCCTTACGAACCCTATGTGGAACTGGCCGAGCGCCTTTGCGGCCTGGCCCCGTTTCGGGGGGAGGCTCAGACTGTCCTCTTCACGACCGGTGCCGAAGCGGTCGAGAATGCCATCAAGATCGCCAGGCTCGCGACCGGACGGAGCGGCGTGATCGCATTCACCGGTGCATTTCACGGCCGTACCGCACTCACAGCTACGCTCACTGGCAAGATGGTGCCGTACAAGAAGGGCCTGGGCGCCCAGCAGCCCAACGTCTTCCATGTCCCGTATCCGGCCGAGAGTTCAGGCATCTCGGTTGCGGAAAGCCTGCGGGCACTGGAGTTCCTGTTCGCTGCGGATATCGGTGCGGAGCAAGTGGCGGCGATCATCATCGAGCCGATCCAGGGAGAGGGGGGCTTCCATGTCGCCCCACCCGCGTTTCTGCGTCAGCTGAGGGACGTCTGCGATCGTCACGGAATCCTTCTTGTCGCAGACGAGGTTCAGTCGGGTTTCGGTCGAACGGGAAAGATGTTCGCCATTGAACATTCGGGGGTGGCACCGGATCTCGTCACGGTGGCCAAGTCGCTGGCCGGCGGTTTTCCGCTTTCCGGCGTCATCGGCCGCACGGAGGTGATGGACGCGGTCGACCCCGGCGGCCTTGGCGGAACCTATGCAGGCTCGCCCGTCGCCTGCGCGGCTGCGCTCGCCGTACTCGAGGTCATCCAGGAGGAGCGGCTGATCGAACGTGCTGACGCGATCGGTCGGACGATACGGTCGAGATTGCAGGCCTGGGCAGCCCGCGATGACCTCGTCCCGATCGCCCGCATCCGGGGATACGGCGCGATGATCGGCTTCGACCTCCTCAAGGGGCGTCAGGATCGCTCGCCTGATGGTGAGGCCGCGAAGGCAGTCTGCCGGCGCGCGCTCGATCACGGGCTCGTGGTGCTGACGTGCGGTCCCGTGGGGGAAACGATCCGCCTTCTGACGCCGCTCACCGCGCCTGACGCGATTGTCGATGAAGGCCTCGACCTTCTCGAGGCGGCGCTGGGCAAGGCCTTGTGACCCACTTGCCATCGCCAGGACGGAAAAGCCGGAGCCTGTCGCGACCGGTGCTTCCCAGAGGGTCGGCGGCGCACCTTGTCGTATCGAATATCTCGTCGGCCCGTAGCGCAAGGTTGAACGCAAGCGACAGGAGGCGACGACGAGAACTGGCCTGTGGATCGTCGCTTGCCGGTGGCGCCCCGCTGACGTGCGGAGCGGCGCCTACCATCTTCTCCTATGATCGAGGGTAAACACGTGGATATCGAACGGAAACAGAATAACGGGCGCATGAGCCAGGCCGTCATCCACGACCGGACTGTCTATCTGTCGGGGCAGGTATCACGGGGCAGCGGCACGGCGGCCCAGGCCACTGGCATCCTGGCCGCGATCGATGGGTTGCTGCTCGGTGCCGGAACGAACAAATCGAATCTCCTGTCGGTGACCATCTGGCTGGCCGACATGGCTGACTATCCCGAGATGAATGCGATCTGGGATTCCTGGGTGGACGCCGCGAACGCGCCGGCGCGCGCTACGGTGGAAGCACGTTTGGCCGACCCCGGTTTCACGATCGAGATCGCAGCGATCGCGGCCCTGCCCTGATCGCAGGCGCAGCAAGCTCGGGACGCTGGCGGTTGGGGGTGCCCTGGCGAGGCCATGAATGGACCTGGATATTTCAATTGGGGGACGAGCTAATGTTCAATACCGTCAGCATTGCGCAGGCCTTCATCGCCCTTCTTGGCGTATCGTTTTCCGGGTTATGGCGCGTGACATGGACGCGGGCGCGGCCGCTGCCATACCCCCCGATTTCCTCATTCTTCATCGGGGCAATGGTGTGCTTCTTTGATACGCTGGGCATCGGCAATTACGCGACTACAACTGCCGCACTGCGCGCCCGCAAGATGGTGGCCGACGACCTTATTCCTGGAACGCTGAATGTCGGCCTGGCACTTCCGGCGATCATGGAGGCGCTCATATATCTGGTCCTCATCAAGGTGGACCTGACCCTGCTGGTCGCCTGCGTTGCCGCTTCAACCGTTGGTGCATGGTTTGGCGCCGGAATCGTTTCCCGTCTCAATATTCGAACGATCCGGCTCTCGATGGGCGGGGCGTTGATCTTGTTCAGCGTCCTTTTCGCGGCGCGGGGACTGGGGTTATTTCCGCAAGGCGGCAGCGCGCTGGCGCTCGAAGGGGCAAAATTTGCGATTGCGCTGGTCGCATTCGCAGTCCTTGGCGGTCTCATGGCCGTCGGCATCGGATTGTACGCCCCGGCGATGGTCGTCCTGTGCCTGCTGGGACTCGATCTGAAGGCGGTATTTCCCATCATGATGACCGCCGCGGCCTTTATCGGCTCGGCAACAGGCGCGCGGTTCCTCCGGTCAGCGAAGGTCTCGATGCCCGTTGCGCTTGGCCTCGCGCTCGCGGGAATCCCTGCCGTCCTTTTTGCAGCGTTTGTCGTTCGGGAAATTTCGCTGGATATCCTGCGGTGGATTGTCGTGGCGGTGGTCCTCTACGCCGGGACCTCCTTGCTGCGCGCCGGCCTGGCGTCGCCAGGATGGAGCATCCGGAAGCCCGCCGGGGTGGCAGGGTGACCGAGCGAGCGCCGGGCACAGACATGGCCAGCGCAATTTCTTACGCCTGTGCATCGGCTCGGGCGAACCTTGGTGGAAATATAGAGAGGAATAGAGGGATGGGCCGCAAGCAATTAGGATCCGGCCGGCCGTGGATCGCCGCAGCATTGCTGCTCCTGGCCACAAGCCCCGCATCGGTCGCTGCCGTTGCGGCGGAGGTCAAGAACGCGCCCGCAACGCCAGACAACAGCCCGGTGGCTCTGCCGACGGGCATCCGCATCGGCAATTATGTGGGGCAGGATCTTATGATCCCGATGCGCGACGGCGTGCGACTGCATGTGCAGGTTTGGCGCCCCGTAAACGACAGGCGCAGACTGCCGATATTGATCCAGAGATCGCCGTATGGATTCTCCCTAGAGCGAAGCAAGAAATGGTTCGAGACCGGATTCCGGGACCTCGCGGACGACGGTTATATTTTCGTGATGCAGGACATCCGCGGCCGGTTCGGGTCGGAAGGGAAATTTGTCATGCTTCGTCCAAAGGCGCCAAAAGCGTCGGACATCGACGAATCCACCGACACCTATGACAGCATCGAATGGCTGACAAAATCGCTGCCCCGGAACAACGGCAAGGTCGGTGTCTTCGGCATTTCCTATGGCGGCTGGACTGCGGCGATGGCGGTGATAAATCCTCACCCCGCGCTAAAGGCGGTTTCGGTCCAGGCCGCTCCGGAAGACATGTTCATCGGTGATGATTTTCATCACAACGGTGCGTTCCGTCTCGATTATGGCTGGGAGTACAGCGCCGCTCTGGAAACGGACGGGCGCACCATGCAGCGGTTCGATTTCGGCAAGGATGATCCTTATGCCTGGTTTCTCAAACAGGGAGAGCTGGCGCGTCTCGACAAGGCGGCGCTCGGGCAAACCCTTCCGACCTGGCAAAATTTCGTAGGGCACCCGAATTACGACGCGTTCTGGCGTGAGATGGTCACCACGGACCGGATTCCGACGAAGGTCAGCGTCCCGAATCTCAACGTTGGTGGCTGGTGGGACCAGGAGGATTTCTACGGCCCTTTGAAAATCTACGGCCACCAGGAAAAGGGCGATGCCCATCATCGCAACTTCATCGTGCTGGGCCCGTGGAATCACGGCGGATGGGAGCGAAGCGGAGGAACGCATTACGGCCCGATTGACCTTGGATCTGACACTGCGGCCTATTTCCGCAAGGAAGTTCAGGCGCGCTGGTTTCGCTACTGGCTGAAAGGCGCAGGCAAGCTCGACCTTCCCGAAGCGCTTGTGTTCCAGACGGGCAGCAACCAGTGGAAACGCTACCGGTCATGGCCTCCGGTCGATGGCGTGTCGGCCCAATCCTTATATCTGCATGGCAATGGCAAATTGTCCTTTCAGCCGCCCCAGGGCGTGACGGACGCCGCGCCCGATAGCTTTGTCTCTGATCCTGCCAATCCGGTGCCGTATCGCGAGACTCCGATCGACCCGGTCATGGCCAAGAATTCGAGCTGGGCCGAATGGCAAGGTGACGATCAGACGCCATTTGCGCGGCGAAAGGATGTGCTGTCCTGGCAGACTGACCCGCTTGCAGAAGATGTCACGATCAGCGGGAACATCGCGGCCAGGTTATTCGCGAGCACGACCGGCAGTGATGCTGATTGGGTCGTCAAGCTCATCGATGTCTATCCGTCGGACCCGGCAACGCCGGCTATCATGCGCGGCAGGCAAGTGATGATCGCGAATGACGTATTTCGTGGCCGGTTCAGGACCGGCTTTGAGACGCCCCGGCCGCTCACGCCAGGCGAGGTACTGAAATACGCTATCGACCTCCATGCCGCCTCCCATGTCTTTGGCAAGGGCCACCGCATCGCTGTTCAAATCCAGAGCAGTTGGTTCCCGCTCATCGATCGCAATCCGCAAACGTTCGTGGACAATATCTTCGAGGCCAAACCGCGCGATTTTAAAGCCCAGACTCATAGTGTGTTCCACGACCCGAAATATCCATCCGCAATCTCGGTCAGTGTGGAAAGAGGCGGTCACTTGCCATGATTAATGGGGAAGTTGAAGAGAACGTGGCCCTCTCTGCTGTCGATTTCATGCGGGTGAGCCAATAATTACCAAATGAAAAATAAGTAGTTATTTGATATACCGTAGCAATACGATAGTATAAATAACCTTTACAGGTAATATATCGGAATAATATTACAGTGAATTGATGCAATAATAGATAAATTATTTGGAAGTGTGCCAGCCATGTGGCCACTAGACTGTCGAGTCGCGTCCATAGAATTTGGGACGCTACCGAAAAATGACATATTTGTGTTGACTCGCTAATTTATCTATATGTACTAAATATATCCTAAACAGGTAAATTTCTCATATCAGGGGGGTGACATGACTAAGATAACTCGCAGGATGCCAGGGGTGGGCGCGATATCGCTCGGCGCGATCGTGGCTTCACTCTCGATCGGAAATCCCGCTTTTGCTCAATCGACGCCGAACGACGTAGGGGCATCGGCGCCGAAGACGCCCGAGCCAGCCAATGGTGGCGATATCATAGTAACCGCGACGAAGCGGGATACGTTGCTGCAGGACACGCCCGCCGCCATTTCCGCTTTTTCGCCGGCCGCGCTGGAGCGGTCCGCGATCAAGGACGTGACGGATCTGGCTGCCTATACCCCTGGGCTGACGGCTTCGACCAATGTCGGCGGGACGTACGCAATCCGCGGCATCTCGAGCGATCTTTTGAGTATCTCCGCTGACTCATCCGTCGCCACCTATGTCGATGGCGTTTATCTCACCCGCCAGACGAGCAATCAGATCCCGTTCATGGACGTCCAGCAAATCGAGGTGCTGCGTGGTCCGCAAGGGACGATCTATGGCCGCAACGCCACCGGTGGTGTGATCAACTTCGTGACGAAGGCGCCATCTGACACTTTCGGTGGCACGGTAGCCGCCGAATTGGGAAACCTCGATCATGTTCAGGGCAATCTCATGCTTACCGGTCCCTTGGCCGGCGATCAGGTTCTGTTCCGCGTATCGGCAACCGCGTCACGTCGGGATGGATATGTCGAGAATATTGGTCCGGGCGGCGGGACGCACAACAACGAGAATTACCAATCCTATCGCGGGAAGCTGCTTTTCAAGGCGAGCGACAATCTGGATATCACGCTTGCGGCGGATTATTACCGGCAACGCCAGGAGCTTCCCCTGGCGCAGGTGATCGCACTTGGCACCGGCGGGGCCGGTGCGATTTTGCCGACCGGAAAATTCGAAGCTGCCGTCAACGGGGACCAAGTGAGTACCTTTGACAATCGTGATTTGGTAGGCACGTCAGCGACGGTGAAATGGTCGCCGGGCGACAGTATCGACGTGACGTCGATAACCGCATATCGCAACACGAAGACCGCTTTGTTTACCGACGACGATGCCACGACGCTCTTCAACTCCCATGTGTTTCTGAGCGAGCTCGACAAAACCTTCACGCAGGAATTATTCGCGCGAAGTTCAGGCGACTCCAAGCTCAATTACCTGGTTGGTGCAAACTTTCTGTCGGAGAATATCCGCCAGGAACTGACGGACTCTTCCACTGGGGAAGATGACTATGTTCCGGCAACCGGGACCACCCGGGCCTGGGCAATCTATGGGCAGTTCGATTATGCCCTTACCGATCGCCTCAAGGTCACAGCCGGCGCGCGTTACAGCTCGGAACATCGTACGATGGTCAACGCCATCCTGGTCGATGATCGTTCAGGATCAGGACCTGTGTCCGTTTTCCAGAGTCCGCTCCGCAAAGGTGCCTGGGATGCGTTTACCCCAAACTTCTCCATCGACTATAAGGTGACCGACAAGACCTTATTGTACGCGCTGGCGGCCAGGGGCTTCAAGAGCGGCGGCTTTGCCTCCCTTGGCACGTCGTCGAACGGCTTCGCTCCCGAGACGGTCTGGAACTATGAAACGGGACTGAAGACGTCTCTGTTGAACGGGCACGCGCAGTTCAATATTGCCGCTTTCTACGCAGACTACCGCAATCTTCAACGTCGAGTTGGCACCAGCATCACGGCCTTGAAGTTGACGAACGCCGCAGCTGCCAGGATTTATGGCGTCGAAATCGAGGCGATTGTGAAGCCGGTCCCCGCCTGGACCATTAATACGTCATACAGTTACCTTAACGCGAAATATTCTGACTATCCAACCATCGTGGATGGCGCGCCTCCAAGCCTGACCAACCTCGCGGGCTATCCGCTGGAGCGTTCGCCCAAGAACAAGTTCAGCGTCGTCAGCAATTACACTGTTCAGGTCGGCAGCGCAGGATCGGTCGAACTGACCGGTGGCGTCACCTATCAAAGCAGGATGACCTTCCGGTCTGGCGCTTCGTCCATCTACGAGCAGGGAGAATTCGCTCTCTTCAACGCGTCTCTCACCTATAAGCCGAACGGCGGTAAATGGTCGCTCCAGCTCTACGGCAAGAACCTGAGCAACAAGGAATATTTCCTTCACAAGCAGGGCGCGTCCGCCGCTGCTGCAGCTGCGTCTGGCTATTCGGCGTTGCCTCGAACCTATGGTGTACGAACGCAGGTGAACTTCTAGGCGGCCCTGCTTCCCGGTCGACGCCATTCGACGTGTGGCCGGGAAAGCCTTTGAGACACGGGCAGGAAGCGATTCAATCATTGGCTGCTCCAGGGTTGGTGGAGCAGCCGAGGAGACCGGATCGCCGGCATTCGAAGCACCACCGCACTTGCCGCTTGCGGGACAACAGCATCCTGGCGGGTCGTGATACCGTCAACGCCGTTGCAACTGCCCCATAGGCAAAGAGTCCTTGAGCGATGGATTGTCATTGTAGCGCACTGGGTCAGGAGCAGCTTAATCGAGGCTTCCTATTCCAGCCGAGACTTTCTGGCTTCGCATTTATTTGGGTGCTGCAACGGCGCCCCGCCATTTTTTGCAGGTTTCTCCAAAGAGAAAACGCCGGTTCACTGTCCGGAATAGGAGTGTTTCGATTGAGCAATATTCTCACAGGAGGATGTTCATACCCTCCATTCGATACCCGTAACATCAATGCGCCATCGGCTCGCGCCTGTAGCGGACAAGGAGGGAGCGGAATGGCCTCAATCGCTGTTATTGTTCGGTTTGGGCTGCGCAAAGCATGCGCCGGTTTCGCGACATGGGCAGCGGTGCGCTCGTGACGACCGCGACATTTGATGTGATCGTGATCGGCGCTGGTGCTGCAGGCGCGGGCGCGGCTGCGGCTCTTTCATCGACAATGCGCGTGATGCTCGTGGAGCAAGAAGAACAACCGGGATATCATAGTACGGGTCGGTCGGCGGCCCTGTTTCTCGAAAGCTATGGAAACGCCCAGATCCGGGCGCTGTCGCGTGGCAGTCGAGGCTTTTTTCAAACGCCGCCCGACGGGTTTTCCGCAGTTCCGCTCCTCCGGCCGCGTAAATCTATCTTCATCGCGACGCAGAGCCAGCGTCAACTCCTGGATGACATGGCTGCCGAGCCGGACATCGCGCGGGGGGCCTATTTCATCGACGCGCAGACCGCCGTGCAGCGTTGCCCGCTCCTGCGGGGCGATGCCATCATTGGCGGCCTCGCCGAAGACGATTCGAGCGATATCGAAGTTCATGAGCTGCTACAGGGATACCTGCGCTTGCTCAAAGCTCGGAGCGGCAGGCTGATGATTTCGAGCCGGGTCAGCACTTTAGAGCGTGTCGGTTCGGTGTGGAGTGTCGGCGTGGGGCGGGATACCTATGAGGCACCGCTGGTCGTCAATGCGGCGGGCGCCTGGGCTGACCAGGTCGCGGTCATGGCCGGGCTCGGTCCGCTTGGCCTGGTCCCCAAGCGACGTACCGCTGTCCTGGTGCCGGCACCCGCCGGCCTTGACGTCGATCCCTTGCCGATGGTCATCGACGTCGCAGAGCAATTCTATCTCAAGCCCGACGCCGGCCACCTCCTCCTGTCGCCTGCTGACGAGACGCCCTCCGACCCTTGCGACGCGCAGCCCGAAGAACTCGACATCGCTATCGCGATCGATCGCATCCAGGCGGTCATGACGCTTGATGTGCGCAGAGTGATCCACAGCTGGGCCGGTCTTCGTACCTTTGCGCCCGACAAGACCCCGGTCGTCGGCTTCGACCCGAGAACCGAGGGCTTTTTCTGGCTTGCTGGTCAGGGTGGCTACGGAATCCAGACTGCTCCGGCGATGTCGGAATTCGCCATCGGCCTGATCGTCGAGAAAAGAGCCCCGAACCGCCTTGTCGACCAGGGGGTGCTGGCGGGCGAGCTCGCACCAGACCGGCTTCTGGGCGCCCGGACCAGGGAGGCAGCGCTGCCCTAGGGTCCGCAGCATCAAGCAAGACGGCGATCAACGAATCGCAACCACGAGATGGAGGGTCTTCGTCTCGACAACTCTTCTTGAGGGAAGTGCGATGGCGGCCTGTTCACGGCGAACCACTCTTTTCGCGGCGCGCGGTGAGGCGCCGCCCCCGTCGTCGGGCGTGCGGCGCCGCCGCCGCTGCAGAGGAGAGGAGGAATTTGATGGGTGTCGTTTCGGAATGGTTCGAAAGCGACATTCGTCAAAGGAATGAGTCATGAACATCGGTGAATTCAAGGCAAATAACGGGCGTATCCTCGGTTCGATCGCCACCCGCACGATCGACCTGCCCAGGCTGGGCCTGCGCCCGGTCGAGAGCATGAACGAGCGGGCYCCGACCTTCGAGATCGTCGCGCTCAATGTCGGCAATCGCTGGGTGCAGATCGGCGCCCTGTGGGAGGCCGTCGCCAAGCATTCGACCGGCGARGTGTTCCTCCAGGGCACGATCGACGATCCGAGCCTGGCCGAGCCGCTGCCGATCGCGCTCTTTGGCAACGACACCGAAGGCTATCGCGCCGCGTGGCGCCGGCCGCAGCGTCGCGACGATTTCGGGCCTGCGGTCCGRAGCAGCCGTCGCGACTATGGCGACGGCGACAGCCAGGGGCAGGCCGGCTTCGGCGACAGCACCGCGGGCAATGATGGCGGCCTGGCCGGTGGCGGCAGCCGCGACCTGGATGACGATGTGCCCTTCTGAGCCGCGTCGACACGGACCGGGGGAGCCTGCTCTCCCGGTCCCTTTTCATTCCCTCGTATCAGGAGGCCGTCATGACCCGTGCCAAGCAGCACCGCGTCGACCGTTTTGAAGAACTGAAGACCCTCTATGCCGAAGCCGTCGCCACCCCCGAATTCCAGGCGGCGTTCGGCGATCCCATGCCCCTGTCCATCGTCGCGCCCGGCGAGGTGCCGGCCGAACTGGAGATGCCCGATCCCTTTGCCGCCCAGGCCGAATGCGGCGGTATCATCGCGGCGATCTTCGATCTTTTTGCCGGCACGCGACTGGAGGCCCTCGCGCCAGAGATCGCCTGGGGGCTGGTCAACAGCTTCCATTTCGTCGCCGGCAAACTCGAACGGCGCGAGGACTGCCTCGCCGTGGAGCTCGGCGAGATGGCGCGCGCGCCCGATATGAGCGAAGTCTATGCGACCGAGCTCGAGGAAAAGCAGCTGCTTTGCCAGACCGTCGCCGAGCAGCGCGCCGCGGTCGAGTGCATGCGCGATTATGCCGCCGAGATGTACCGCGTCCAGTCGGGCTGGCCCTGGTCGCCGGCGCGCGGCACCAAGGCGTCGTCGGCCACTTCGGCGAGCCAGATCGCGGCGCTGGATTTCCTGCGCGCGCGGCAGTTGGCGGCGCGGGAGCGGCAGGCGCCGCAAGGGCCTTTGGTGGTCTTGTCGGGGCCTGCGATCTGGCACGACTGGCAGCCGATCTGGGCGCGGCTCGACGAAATCAAGGCCCGCGTGCCGCACATGATCCTGGTCACGACCGGGCAGCGCAAGGGGGCCGATGCGATTGCCGCGGCCTGGGCAGCGCGACCCGAGGTAAGCGTGCCGCTGGTCGCCTATGGCCTTTACGGCACGGGCAGGAAGACCGCCTTCACCCGCAACCGCAAGCTGGCCGAACTGAAGCCGGTCGAGGCGATCCTGTGCGAAGGCTCCGGACTGCAGGCCAATCTCTATCAGGTGCTGCGCGAGGCCGGCGTTCCGATCCATGCCTTCAAACGGGCCGATCAGGCGCCCGACCAGCCGCTGCGCCGCGCCGCGCGAGCTTGAGATTCTGAAACCGCATCGGGGGTAAGGCGGGGGTGCGCCTTTACCCCATTTTCCTTGTCAGGAAAGGAGGACCGCCATGGCGATTCCGGACCCGTATCGCCGCAATTTCGAGACGCTCCTGCGCGCCGCGGCCGATGGCAATCTCGCGCTGATGGAATGCAGGGACGCCGTGACCGGTGCGCCGCGCTACGTGCTTTGCGCTGTCGGCCGGGACGAGGGCGGCTATGTGATGACCCCCTTCGGGCATCTTCACGATGGCAATCCCTATGACGCCTATCTGCCGCCAGCCTGATTGGTGGTCAGGGGTCAGCCCGTGCGCAACCGCCGGCGGAACACGACCTGGTCGCGGCCGGTGAGAAACGCATCGAACCCTGCCTCGCGCCAGGCATGGCACTGGACAAGGCGACTGTCCGGTCCTTCATTGACCCACCATTCAGGGCGCGCGGCGCTGCCCGGCAGCAGCGCATTGATCACCCGCTCGATCTCGAGAAAACTCATGGGCCATTCGGCGACATCGCGTCGCTTGAGATAGGCGCAGAGCGGGTCATATTTTGCCATAAGCGCGTCTCATGCCGTTCCCGGCGAAACACGCAAGCCCCGGAAGGACCGATCGCCGGGGGCGGCACCGCTGCCCAATCATGGCACCGTCGCAGCCCAAGCCTCGTAGTGATGGCCCGCTGGCCTGCGCCCAGGTTGGAAGGGCCGTCCTCCGGACGATGACGGGTCGCGCGAGCAATGTCGCGTCGGTTGCGCAGCGCCGGTCCTGCGCGGCAGCGGCCCGGCTGGCTGAACGGCACGCTTTGCACTTGACTGTTCTCCGTATAGGATAATACTATCCTCCATGGGACAAAATAGGCGAAAAAACATCCGCATTCACCTCGATGGGGTGTCGCGGAAGGTGCGCACCATCAGCCGCCGATGGAATGTGGTACAGTGTCTGGCAGCCAGTTTGTGACGGCCCCGGCGTCCAGATCGTCAACCTGGTTCCAGCGATTCCTGCTGCCGGGCTTTGCCTTCAAGGCAGTCGTTATCGGTGGGGGCTATGCCACCGGGCGCGAACTCGCCGAGTTTTTCCTGCCGGCTGGACCCTGGGGCGGCGTGGCGGCGATGGTCCTTGCGATGGTGATCTGGAGTATTGTGGCGGCGGCTACCTTCGCCTTTGCCCGCCGCGCCGGAGCTTACGACTATCGGTCGTTCTTCAAGGCGCTGCTGGGTCCGGGATGGATCGTCTTTGAAATCGCCTATGTCCTGTTCGTCGTCCTGATCCTGTCCGTGTTCGGCGCAGCGGCGGGAGCGATCGGCGCGTCGACGTTCGGATTGCAGCCGCTGGCGGGAACGCTGGGTCTGGCCAGCGCCATCGCTTTGTTCGCGATGTTCGGCAACGAGTCGGTCGAGCAACTCTTCAAATATGTGACTTTCCTGCTGTATGGCGTCTACGCGATCTTCGTCGTGCTGGCGCTGGGCTTTTTTGGTGATCGCATTGCCGCGAACTTCGCGCTGCCGGTACCGCCGACCGGCTGGGTCGCGGGGGGCGTAACCTATGCGAGCTACAACATCGTCGGCGCGGTGGTTATCCTGCCCGTCATCCGCCACTTGACCAGCCAGCGGGATGCAGTCGTCTCGGGACTGATCGCAGGCCCGCTCGCGATGCTGCCGGCACTGTTGTTTTTCGTCTGCATGATCGCGTTCTACCCGGGCATTGCCGACCGGACGCTACCGTCCGACTTCATGCTGCAGCAACTGAACATTCCTGTTTTCCACCTGCTTTTCCAGATCATGATCCTGGCGGCGCTGCTCGAGAGCGGCACCGGCTCGGTTCACGCAATCAACGAACGCATCGCAGCGGTCTGGAGAGCGCGACGCGGTGCTGACCTGCCGCCGCGCGTGCGCGGCGGCATCGCTGTCGGCCTGTTGCTCGGGTGCATCTTCGTCGCCGAGCGGGTCGGCCTCGTTGCGCTGATCGGTAGCGGTTACCGCTTGCTCGCCTATGCCTTGCTCGCCGTCTACATCGTCCCATTGATGGTCGTTGGAAGCGTTTTGCTGGCGCGGGGCAGGGGGAGAGGCAGGCCCCATTCAGTGTCCGCAGCAGGCGAGCCCTGAGCGGGCGACCGCAAACCCGTCAATTTCGCCGCCTTCGGCGTGGACGCAAGGAAGGAATGCAAGCTTGCAAATGGTCGACAGTGAACGGTTGGGCTGCTCTCGCCTGCGCCGCGTTCGCAGCACAAGGCCCGGCACACGAGCGGCGCGGCGCGCTGACCATCCGGTCGGTCCTGACCGCGCCCGTGTCTTGATGGTCGAGCTGCGCGCAACCCATGCGGGGAAGTCGCATCTTCTCTGTCTCGGCCCGTCCCTTTGCAGGGGGACTTTTGATCGCTAGGTCTTAGCGAACAATTCTCCACCGGGGTCATTTTTCGACGAAATGGTCATTTGCGCGATCCGTGCTGTGTTGAGGCGTCACTTCTATTGTGACGTGCCGCTGCGCCGCATATTGCCAGGGCGGTGGCCGGAATTGAGCCTCGGCTTTTGATGGAGTTACGAGCTTGAGTACGAAGGGCACGCCCACCTTGGGAAGCATTGTTCGGCATGTCCGCGCGAGCAATAACTGGACGCTCGCGCAAATGAGCCTGCAGGTAGACATCCCGTTGTCGACGCTTGCCAAGGTCGAACAGAACCGGTTGACACTCAGCTACGACAAGCTTGTCATGCTTGCCAGCAAGCTCGATATGCGCCTGTCTGATTTGCTGGACCTGACCCAATCATCCTCAGCGACGGTCAGCGCGCGCAGAAGTATAGGTTCCGTGGATACCGCACTCCGCGTGGACACATCGAACTATGACTATTCCTACTTGTGCACTGAGTTGCGCAACAAGATCATGATACCCATCATCACAAGGGTTCATAGCCGTAGCCTTGAAGAATTTGGTGACCTTGTGCATCACAGCGGCGAAGAGTTCATCTATGTACTCAGTGGGGCGGTCGAGGTGCACTCCCAATTCTACGACCCGGTTCGGCTCAACAAAGACGAATACATCTATCTCGATAGCGAGATGGGCCACGCATATATTCTTCCCGAAGGTGTGGAGGAGGCGACGCTCCTTGGAATCTGCGCAGCAAAGGCCGACAATCTGCAGCAGGAACTGATCCAGCAGGCGCGTGCGGAAGCGCACCGCGAGGGGGCGCCCGCGAGCCCCGGACGCCGGCCCGCCAGGGACGTGAAGCCAGCAGCTCCCGTCGCCCGCCGCGGCGCACGGTCGCGCAAACCGGGCTAGCGCGCGAACACGCCGGGAATGATCTCCTGTTCGCGGCCGCGGGACGGCGCGTCGGCAGGCCTCCCTCGCCGCGTCGCACTCGGTGCCGACGCGTCGTTCCGTCTTGTCTGAAAGGCTCGGCTTACCCCACGCGCCGACACATCATGACGATCTCCCATGAGACGATGCGAACGCCTGAAAGGCGATGGAAGCGGTAGCGAGATCCGCCGCGGCCGTGCCGACGGATTTGAACAGGCTGATCTCATCCGGATGAAGTCGCCCTGCGCCGGCTGCCAACATGGAAAGGTCGCCCGCGATCACCGAGACGTCGATGACGCCGCGGGCGATCGGTCCTGCCAGGTCCCCGGCTTCGGCGAGTGCACCTTCACGGGTATCGACAAATATCCGCGCCCGACGAATTCCTGCGTCATCGATCTCTCGCATGTCGGGCCGGTAGCCCCCGACCAGATCGATATGCTGGCCGGGACGCAGCCAATCTCCAAGGATGACGGGGTCAGTGGCGCGCGTGGCGGCCGACACAATATCGGCCTCGGCAACTGCCGCTCGCAGATCGGCGACGATGGTCACGGCGACCTGGGGCACATGCTGGCTGATGCGGCGGGCGGCCGCTTCTGCCTTTGCCGTATTGCGGCCCCAGACGGCGATGCTCATAATTGGTCTTGCGCCGCAATGCGCTTCAGCGAGATAAGGAATCAGGTGCCCGGTGCCGACCAGCAGAAGCCGGTTGGCGCCAGGCTGGGCGAGATGCCGCGCGGCGACTGCGGATACCGCGGCAGTACGCCGCGCGGTCAGTTCGTCTGCATCCATGGTCGCAAGGGTCTTGCCGCTGCGGAAATCAAACAGGACATAAAGGCCCTGGATGACGCCGAGGCCTAATTCTGCATTGCCCGGCATGATGGTCAGAAGCTTGACCCCCGCATAGGCGTCGGACAACGCCGGCATCACAAGCAGTTCGCGCCCGCCCGAGGCGTCGACGCGCTGCCGCACCGGCGCTGCGGTTGAGGCGAGCAGCGCCGATGGCAGCTTGTCGATGAGTTCCGCCAGCGGCAGCAGTCGCGCGACGGTCGCGTTGTCGAGGTGGGGAAAACTCTGTGTGGTGCTCGATACCATTAGTCCGGATCCCCAAGAAAAAGATGTTGCTCGCTTTGGCTGCCGACCTCCAGGGCAGCGACAAAGCGCGTCACCTGGATGGGGCGAAGACAGGCGCGGTCGGAGTGCAGCGCTTTCCATGCGCGTGACCCCGACCCGCCGTCGCAGTGTCGGTCTTCCCACCGGCGCCTCTGCCGGGTTCCATCGGATCGCATACCTTGCATCGCTGCCCTCAGACCATCGTTCGGGCCTTAGATGTATCCTGATTAGATATAAACTATCCCATAGGGAGATTTTTTCGCCTCAGATGTTCAATTATGACGGGCAGGAGGGGGTGACGGCCCGTTCTCCCCGCCCGGCAACGCGGCCTTTGGCGGTAGCGGCGCATGCCGCGATGGGCGCATGCCGCGATGGTT
>NZ_JBFUDK010000030.1:7500-30849 GCF_056404755.1 Sphingomonas sp. P2_B6 | reverse complement strand
GGCATCGAGCCCGGCGCGGTGCTCACCCACCCCTTGCCCCTCCCTTGAAAGGGAGGGGTAGGAAAGGGGGCCAGTACCTGTCGGAAGCCCTAGCGCGTCATTGTGAGGGAACCGCATGCGCGTCCTCCCTCTTCGGCGCATCGCGGTCGGCCAGAAGCAGGCCGCCAGCGCCGTAATTCTCCGTGGAGATTTCCTCGATCACGATTTGCACCGCGCCCGCGGGCTTGCCGAGACGGTCGACCAGCGAGCGCGTCACGTCAGCGACGATCCCCGCTTTCTGGTCGTGCGTCGCGGTGCCCGCGATCCGGATGCTGACGAACGGCATTGGCGCTTACGCTTCCTCGTCCGTGGTCGCGGCTTCGGCGGCAGGTGCCTCCTCATCCTCGAACCAGTGCGCGCGGGCAGCCATGATGATCTCGTTGCCCTGCTCTTCGCTCAGACCATATTCGCCGAGCACGCCACCCTTGTCCTCGGGGCGCTTGGGGGCGTCCTCGTTGCGGCGGCGCGGTTCCTGGCGCTTCTTCTGCACCAKCTCGTCCGTCGCGAGATCGGCGAGATCGTCGAGCGTCTTGATGCCCGCCTTGCCGAGCGTCACCAGCATCGCCTCGGTGATGTACGGCATCGCGGCGAGATCGTCCGACACGCCAAGCTCGCGGCGGAGCGTGCGGTTGGCTTCCTCGCGGCGCTCGAGCGCCTCGGTCGCGCGGCTTTGCAGCTCGGCGGCGAGATCCTCGTCGAAACCCTCGATCGAGGCGATTTCGTCGGCTTCGACATAAGCGACTTCTTCCAGCGCGCCGAAGCCCTCGGCGACCAGCAGCTGCGCCAGCGTCTCGTCGACGTCGAGCTCGGTCTGGAACATTTCGGTGCGCTCGAGGAATTCCTTCTGGCGCTTCTCGGATGCGTCGGCCTCGGTCAGGATGTCGATCGCCTTGCCGGTCAGCTGGCTGGCGAGGCGGACATTCTGGCCGCGGCGGCCGATGGCGAGCGACAGCTGATCGTCGGGCACGACGACTTCGATGCGGTCCTCTTCCTCGTCGATCACGACACGGCTGACCGAGGCCGGTTGCAGCGCGTTGACGACGAAGGTCGCGGTGTCGGGCGACCAGGGGATGATGTCGATCTTCTCGCCCTGCATTTCCTGCACGACGGCCTGCACGCGGCTGCCCTTCATGCCGACGCACGCACCGACCGGATCGATCGAGCTGTCATGGCTGATCACGCCGATCTTGGCGCGGCTGCCCGGGTCGCGGGCGGCAGCCTTGATCTCGATGATGCCGTCGTAGATTTCGGGGACTTCCTGCGCGAACAGCTTCTTCATGAAGTCGGGGTGCGCGCGGCTGAGGAAGATCTGCGGCCCGCGATTCTCGCGGCGCACGTTGAGGATCAGCGCACGGATGCGGTCGTTGACGCGCACGATCTCGCGTGGAATCTGCGCGTCGCGGCGGATGACGCCTTCCGCGCGGCCCAGATCGACCACGACGTGACCGAACTCGACGCGCTTCACCACGCCAGTGATGATCTCGCCCATGCGGTCCTTGAATTCTTCATATTGCCGCTCGCGCTCGGCATCGCGAACCTTCTGGAAGATCACCTGCTTCGCTGCCTGTGCGGCGATGCGGCCGAACTCGATCGGGGGCAGCGGATCGACGATATAGTCGCCGACGACAGCGCCAGCCTGGAGCTTCTGGGCTTCTTTCAGGTTCACCTGCTTGAAATAATCGTCGACCGCTTCGACCACTTCGACGACGCGCCACAGGCGCAGATCGCCCGAGGTCGGATCGAGCTTCGCGCGAATGTCGTTCTCGGCGCCGTAGCGGGCACGGGCGGCGCGCTGGATAGCGTCCTCCATCGCCTCGATCACGATGCCCTTGTCGATCATCTTCTCGGCGGCGACGGCATTCGCGATCGCGATCAGCTCGGCCTTGTTGGCGGAAACGGCGGTGGCCATCAGTCTTGCCCTTCGTTCATGATATCATCCGGGTTGCTTTCGGCGCCTTCCGGCGCCTCTTCTAGGTCTTCGAATTCTTCTTCCTCGACACCGTCCAGCGACAGCGGGCGGGTGGAGGCGATCAGCGCGTCGGTCAGCAGCAGCTTGGCGTTCGCGACCTGATCGAAGCCGATCGTCATCGGCTCATGCTTGTTCACGTCGATGGTGATGCGCCCGTCCTCGACGCCCTTCAAGAAGCCGGTGAGCTGTTTGCGGCCATCGACCGGCGCGGTGAGATGGATGCGCGCCTCATGACCCGCCCAATCCTGGAAATCGGCGAGCCGAGTCAGCGGACGGTCGATCCCCGGCGAGCTGACCTCGAGACGGTACGCCTCCTGGATCGGGTCCTTCTCGTCGAACAGGTCGGAGATGCGGCGCGACAGCTCGGCGCAATCGTCGATCGTCAGCTGGCGTGTATCGGGCCGCTCGGCCATCACCTGCAGGGTCAGGTCGTCCCGGTTGCCGAACATCTTCACGCGCACGAGATCGAATCCCAGAGCGTTCGCCTCGGGTTCGATCAGTTGCGTCAGCTTCGCGATGTCCGTCATCTGGTTTGAAACATGCCTTCTCGTCGCCGGGACCGTGTGGCCCCGACCTCTTCACCAACAACGATGTAGAGAATGTGAGGGCGATATACGGCGGGATGGCCCGCGCGGCAAGGCCCCCCGCAACGAGGCGAAAGTGTCAGCCCGACTGCCTTGATCCTGCGATGTGATCCTATAGGCTATACGCCAACCCGCCACCCGCGGACGTGCGCGACTCGCCCGCGACTGGCTCAAGAACCGAGAGGCTGCCCGGCATGACGCGATTCTCCTCCTATGCAATCCTGGCGCTCTCGGCGGTCATCGCCACCGCCTGCTCGGCGTCGACCGCGCCGGCGCAGGATGCAGCGGCCGACAAACCCTTCACCGAAACCGTGATGGCGGATTTCGAGTCGCCCTGGGCGATGACCTTCCTGCCCGACGGCCGGCTGCTGGTGACCGAAAAGGCCGGCAAGCTGCTGATCGTCTCCGCCGATGCGAAGCAGGTCGCGACGCTTGCGACGATCCCCGGCGTCGACAGCGCCGGCCAGGGCGGCCTGATGGACGTGGTGCTCTCGCCCGGCTTCGCGAAAGATCGCCTGGTCTATTTCAGCTATTCGGAGGCACGTGACGGCGGCAAGGCAGTGGCGCTCGCGCGCGGGCGGCTCGACGAAAAGGGCGCGGCGCCGGCGTTGGCCGACGTCTCGGTCATTTTCCGTGCCAGCCATGCGGTCGAAGGCAATGGCCATTATTCCGGCCGCATCGCCTTCTCGCCCGATGGCCAACACCTGTTCTTCACCAATGGCGAGCGCCAGAAATTCGATCCGGCGCAGGATCTGAGCATGACGCTCGGCAAGGTGCTGCGCCTCACCCCGGACGGCAAACCGGCGCCCGGCAACCCCTTCGCCGGGCAGGCCGGCGCGCGGCCGGAAATCTGGTCCTATGGTCACCGCAACCTGCTCGGCATCGCCTTCGACGCGCAGGGTAATCTGTGGGAGCAGGAAATGGGGCCGAAGGGCGGCGACGAGGTCAACCTCATCCAGGCGGGCAAGAATTACGGCTATCCCAAGGCGTCGAACGGCAGCCACTATGACGATCGCGACATCCCCGATCATGCGACGGGCGATGGCTTCGAGGCGCCAAAGGTCTGGTGGAACCCGTCGATCTCGCCCGGCGGCATGATGATCTATTCGGGCGACATGTTCCCGGCCTGGAAGGGCGACGCGTTCATCGGCGGACTTTCCAGCCAGTCGCTGCTGCGCATCGACTTGGACGGCACCAGCGCGAAGAAGGGTGATCAATGGCCGATGGGCAATCGCATCCGCGAGGCGGAACAGGGCCCGGACGGGGCGATCTGGCTAATCGAGGATGGCACACGCGGCGCCGCCGGGCGGCTGATCAGGCTTACGCCGGCCAAGGCCTGACAATAGTATAACGGAATGCAGCGATCCGCCCATCGGATCGTTGCGCCGACACCTCCCGATGAAAGTTCGCCCGGCATGACTCGATTCTCCTTGTACGCCTTGCCTCTTCTCGCCCTGGCCGGCGCCACTACCGCCAGCGTTGCGCAGGACGCCCCTGCCGTCTTCAAGGTGCCGGACGGTCTGCCCTTCGCGGTGAGCGAACAGGGCAAGTTCGACACCCCCTTCGCGCTCGCCTTCCTGCCCGATGGCCGAATCCTCGTCACCGAGAAGCCCGGCAAGCTGAAGCTTCGGGCGACCGATGGTGGGGTGAAGGACGTGGCCGGCGTACCGGCCGTGGCGCCGGGCGGGCAGGGCGGCATGCTCGACGTCGCGCTCGCGCCCGATTTCGCGAAGAGCCGCACGATCTACCTGTCCTATTCGGAGCCGCGCCCGAACGGCCGGAGCCTGGCGCTCGCCCGCGCGACCCTGAAGGATGGCGCCGCACCGAGCCTCCAGGGGCTGCAGGTGATCTTCCGCGCCGGGTCCGACGGCACGGGCGAGCAGTTCGGCGGCAACATCGCCTTCTCGCCCGACCACCGGCTGCTCTATCTCTCGACCGGCGAGCGTCAGCGCTTCACGCCGTCGCAGGACCCCGACCAGGCGATCGGCAAGATCCTGCGCCTGACGCTCGACGGCAAGCCGGCGCCGGGCAATCCCAGCTATGCGGCCGGCGGCGCGCGCGCGGAAACCTGGTCGATCGGCCATCGCAATCCTTATGGCCTCTCCTTCGACAGGGACGGCCGGCTCTGGGAGATCGAGATGGGGCCGAAGGGCGGCGACGAAGTCAATCTGATCCAGCCCGGCAAGAATTACGGCTGGCCCAAGGCGTCGAACGGCAGCAATTACGACGACACGCCGATCCCCGATCACGCGCCCGGCGACGGGTTCGAGCCGCCCAAGGTCTGGTGGAATCCCTCGATCTCGCCGGGCGGGCTGATGATCTATTCGGGCAAGATGTTTCCGGCCTGGCAGGGTTCGGCCTTCATTGCCGCGCTGTCCGGCCAGGCGCTGATCCGCGTCTCGCTGGAGGGCGACAAGGCGGCCAAGGCCGATCAGTGGAACATGGGCATGCGCATCCGCGATGTCGCGCAGGCGCCCGATGGGGCGATCTGGCTGTTGCAGGACGGCCGCGGCAGCGGCGGGCATCTGATGCGGCTGACGCCGCGCTGAAGCAGGCGGACCCCCATTTAGTGCTGAGCTTGTCGAAGCACTGTTCTTCGTTCTCCGGTTGGAGGAGGAAGAGCAGCCTTTCGACAGGCTCAAGGCGAACGATGGAGAGGGGTACCTTCAAACATCGGTCGTCGGCCGATCTAGCCCCGCAACCGCGCGAGATGCGCGTCCGCCTCCGCGACGCCCGGATTGCCCGGCGTCCCGGTCATTTCCTCGAACAGCGCGCCGAGCTCCTCATAGCGCGCCCGGGCCTGGATCCAGAAGATCCAGGCGGTGTCGCTGTCCTGGATCGCCTCGGCCTGGAGCGCCGCGCTGCGCAGCGCATTGGCGACGTCGAGCGGTGGGACGTCGGCCGCGGCACGGTAGAGCGCGAGCATTTCGGTGATGGCGGTGCCGGCTTCCTCGCCGCGCCCGGCTTCGATCAGGATGTCGGCGACATGGCGGACGGCATGGGCCAGCGCGGCGGTGTCGCCCACGTCGCGCCACAGCGCCACCGCGCGACGCTGGCGGCTCAAGGCCTCATGATGGTCGCCGGCATCGCGCAGGCGTTGCGCCTCGCGGGCATAGGTCTCGGCCTGTGCCCGCGCGTCGCTCACGGCCGCGCGATCAGATAGTTGAGCCGCGCCGCCGCGATCGGCCTGGTGCGATCGTCCTGCCACGCCGTCGCCTCGACATTGGCGACACGCGTACCCAGCCGGGTCACCACGCCCTGCGCCCGGGTCGGCTTGTCGCGCCCGCCGCGCATGAAATCGACCGTGACGTTGATCGGCTTGATCCGGCCGCCGCCTTCCTCGGCAAGCGCCTGCTGCACCGCGACGATCGCCGCCATCTCCATCAGCCCGCTGATCGCGCCGCCGTGCAGGAAACCGGGACGCCCCAGCACCCCGTCCTCGAACGGCATGATCAAGATGCTATCGTCATCGGGATCGATGCTCAGCCCGAGCAGGTCGGCATAGGGGGGCAAGGTCACAAATAGCCCTCCGGCGCCATGAAGGTACCGGCGACATGCGCCAGCGGATCGTCGGGATCGCCATCATGCGCCTGGCCGCGCACGAACGCGATCGAGCGGGTGATGCGATAGCATTCGCCGTGCCCGATCACCGTCCTGCCCGGCGTTGCCGGCCGGAGATAATCGACGCGCAGGTCCAAGGTCGCGTGCGGCCGGAACGCGTTGAGCTTCAGCCACACCGCCATGCTGGTCGCCATGTCCATCATCGACAGGATCGGGCCGGAGGCGATCACCCCGGTTTCGGATTCGCCGATCTGCTCCTCGCTATAGGGGAGTGCGAGCTCGACCCAATCCGCACCATGCGCATGATAGTCGAGGCCCAGCCGCCTGCCATGGCCTCCGGCGCCGTTGCGCAGGAAGCGTTCGGGGTCGAAACGAAAGGCGTCGATTATCGTCATCCGACAATCCCTACCGCAGTGCAGCGTGAACCGCAAAGCCGTCCGCACGATCGACTTATTTGGGCGATTGCAGGGGTGGCCGGCGCCGTATAGCTTCGGTTGCAAAGAACAACGGATAGGAGAGGCGGATGCACCCCAGCATCCATGGCGCGAAGACGCCGGACAAGCCTGCGCTGATCGTGGCGGAGACCGGCGAGACGGTGAGCTTCGGCGAGCTTGACCGGCGATCGAACCGTGCGGCGCACCTGTTCCGTTCTGCCGGGCTGGTCGCCGGCGACACGGTCGCGCTGTTCCTGGAGAATGTGCCGGAATTCTACGATGTCGCCTGGGGCGCGCAGCGCAGCGGACTGTTCTATGTCTGCATCTCGACCAAGCTGACCGCGCCCGAAGTCGCCTATATTGTCCGCGACAGCGGCGCGAAGCTGGTCGTCTCCTCGGCCGGGCTCGATGTCGCAGGGCCCCTCGCGGCGGAACTGGCCGGTGTCGCGCTCTATACGATCGGTGGCACGGTGCCGGGCTGGTCGCGCTGGGAGGACGCGGTCGCGGCGATGCCGGCCTCGCCGATCGCCGACGAACGCGCCGGGATCGACATGCTCTATTCCTCCGGCACGACCGGCCGGCCCAAGGGCGTTCGTGTCGCGCTGCCCGAGGATCCGGCGATCGCCGCGCCGAACGTGCTGATGATGCTCGCGCGCGGGCTCTACGGGCTCGGGCCGGACACGATCTATCTCAGCCCCGCGCCGCTCTATCATGCGGCGCCCCTGCGCTGGTCGATGACGGTGCTGCGGCTCGGCGGCACCGTGGTGATGATGCAGCATTTCTCGCCGCTGACCGCGCTCGCCGCGATCGAGACCTATCGCGCGACGGCCAGCCAATGGGTCCCGACGCATTTCGTGCGCATGCTGAAGCTGAGCGAGGAGGATCGCAGCCGCTTCGACCTGTCGAGCCTGAAGGTGGCGATCCACGCCGCCGCGCCCTGCCCGATCCCGATCAAGGAAGCGATGATCGCCTGGTGGGGGCCCGTGCTCTACGAATATTATGCCGGATCGGAAGGGAACGGCCTGACCACGATCAACTCGGAGGAGTGGCTCGCGCACAAGGGATCGGTCGGCAAGGCCGCTTATGGCGTGCTGCACATCTGCAACGAGGCGGGGGAGGAGCTCGGGCCGGACGAGGAGGGGCTGGTCTATTTCGAGGGCGGCGGCCAGTTCGAATATCACAATGATCCGGACAAGACCGCCGAGGCGCGCAACGCGCGGGGCTGGACCACGCTCGGCGATATCGGGCGGATCGATGCGGAAGGGTATCTCTACCTGACCGACCGCAAGAGCTTCATGATCATCTCGGGCGGGGTGAACATCTATCCGCAGGAGATCGAGAACCGGCTGATCACGCATCCCCGCGTGGCCGACGTCGCCGTGATCGGAGGGCCGTGTCCGGAAATGGGCGAGCGCGTGGTGGCGGTGGTCCAGCCGGTCGACATGGCGGAGGCCGGCCCGGCGCTGGCCGAGGAGCTGACGGCGTGGTGCCGCGCCGAGCTTTCGGGGGTGAAGACGCCGCGCCAGATCGATTTCACCGTGGAACTGCCGCGCCACGCGACGGGCAAGCTCTACAAACGCCTGCTGCGCGATCGCTATTGGGGTGTCGGCGGGGGACGGATTGACACGAACGGCAGAGGGGTCGAGGATTAAGGACAAGACCATGAACGACCGCGTTTCGATCACCGTTGCCGACCATGTCGCCGATGTCCGCCTGACTCGCGCCGACAAGATGAACGCGATCGATCCGGCGATGTTCAAGGGCATCGCCGCGGCGATCGACCAGCTGAACGGCATGGCCAATGTCCGCGCCGTCGTGCTGTCGGGCGAAGGGCGCGCTTTCTGCGCCGGGCTCGACATGCAGAGCATGGCGGGCGGCGGATCGGGCATCGATCTCGGCAGCCGGCGGCCGGACGGCGCCAATCTGGTGCAGCAGGTGTCCTGGGGCTGGCGCATGCTGCCCATGCCGGTGATCGCGGCGGTGCACGGCGTGGCGCTGGGCGGCGGGTTCCAGATCATGTCGGGTGCCGATATCCGCATCGCCGCGCCCGGCACGCGCATGTCGATCCGCGAGGGGCATTGGGGGCTGGTGCCGGACATGGGTGGCATCGCGCTGTGGCGGACGCTGGCGCGCGACGATGTGTTGCGCGAGCTGACCTATACCGCGCGCGAATTCACCGCCGAGGAAGCTCTGGACTATGGCTTCGTCACGCGTCTTGCCGAGGATCCGCACGAAGCCGCGATGGCGCTGGCGCACGAGATCGCGGGGCGCAGTCCGCACGCGGTGCGCGGCTCGAAGCGGCTGTTCAACCTCGCCGCCGATGCCGATCCCAAGGCGATCCTCGACGCCGAGACGGTCGAGCAATTGCGCGTGATCCGCCAGCCCAATCAGGTCGAGGCCGTGATGGCCAATATGGAAAAGCGCGCGCCCCGCTTCAAAGATTGAGGCGCTTCAGAGATTGGGGAGGGGCGCGCCGACCAGCAACTGGTATTTCTCCAGCCCGGCACGGAAATCGTCGGGCAGCCGGGTCGCGCCCGAGGCGGCGCTCATCACCAGCAAGGCGTCGCAGGTCGCGATAGCGAACCCCTGCTGAAAGGCCGCGGACACGATCTGCCAGCTTCTCGTGCCGATCTCGCCGATGCCGGTCGCGATCTCGACATCCGCCGGGAAACTGCCCTCGGCGAGGTAATTGATCTCGATCCGCGCGACCAGCCAGCGATGCCCCGCCCAGCCCGACAGTTCCATCGCCTGGTTGAACCGCACCCGCCCGCTTTCGAACAAGGCCGCCATCGCGACATTGTTGATATGACCGAGCGGATCCAGATCCTGGAATCGCGTCTGAATCGTCTCGCTGTGCGGATAGGCCGCCGGGTTCAGCCGGGATGGATCGGGTCGGGCCATCGTTCCTTCTCTCAAGCCCCTCCCGAAAGGGGAGGGAAGCGGTTACCGCGGCGCCATCCGGATGGCACCGTCGAGGCGGACGTCCTCGCCGTTGAAATAGCTGTTCTCGATCATCGCCAATGCCAACTGCGCATATTCCGGTGCGTTCCCCAGCCGCTTCGGAAAAGGCACCGAAGCGGCGAGATTGTCCTTCACCTGTTGCGGCGCGCCCTGCATCAGCGGCGTGTTGAAGATGCCGGGCAGGATCGTGTTGACCCGGATGCCCTCGCCCATAAGGTCGCGCGCGATCGGCAGGGTCATGCCGACCACGCCGCCCTTCGACGCCGAATAGGCCGCCTGGCCGACCTGCCCGTCCTCGGCCGCCACGCTCGCGGTCATCACGATCGCCCCGCGCTCGCCATCCTCGCCCGGTTCCAGCGTCAGCATGCCGGCGGCGGATTTCGCCACGCAGCGGAACGTGCCGACCAGGTTGATCTGGATGAGCCAGTTGAACGCCTCCAGCGAGAAATGCCTGATGCTGCCATCTTCCCGCGACCGGCTCGCCGTCTTCATCGCATTGCCGGTGCCGGCGCAGCAGACCAGGATGCTCTCCTGCCCGTTCACCGCGCGTGCCCTGGCGAAACCGGCATCGACGCTCTCGTCCGAGGTCACGTTCACTTCGCAGAAGATGCCGCCGATCTCGGCCGCGACCTTCTCGCCCTTCTCCGCCTGGAGATCGAAGATGGCGACCTTCACGCCCTTCGCCGCCAGCGCCCGCGCGGTCGCTTCGCCGAGGCCGGAAGAGCCACCGGTGACGACGGCGGCGATGTTGGTGTCGAGTTTCATTCCATTCTCCCTTGTGCTCCCGCGAAGGCGGGAGCCCAGACTGGGTCCCCGCCTTCGCGGGGACACAAATATGTCAAACCCGCTCGACGATGGTGACGTTGGCGATGCCGCCGCCCTCGCACATCGTCTGCAATCCGTAGCGAAGCCCGCGCGTGTGCAGCGCATGGACCAGAGTGGCCATCAACTTGGTGCCCGAGGCGCCGAGCGGATGGCCGAGCGCGATCGCGCCGCCATTGACGTTCAGCCGCTCGGGATCGCCACCGACATGCTTCAGCCAGGCGAGCGGCACCGGCGCGAACGCTTCGTTGACCTCATACAGGTCGATATCCTCGATCTTCATGCCCGCGCGCTTCAGCGCCTTGTCGGTCGCGAACAGCGGCTCCTCCAGCATGATGACGGGATCGCCACCGGTGACGGTGAGGTTGTGGATGCGCGCCAGCGGGGTCAGGCCATGCTCCTTCAGCGCGCGTTCGCTCACCACCAGCACCGCGCTCGCGCCGTCGCAGATCTGGCTGGCATTGGCGGCGGAGATCACTCCGCCTTCCTGCAACAGCTTGACCGAATGGATGCCCTCGAAGGTAGCGTCGAAACGGATGCCTTCGTCGACCAGATGGCAGGCCTCGCCTTCGGGGGTCACGATCTCGAGTCCGACGATCTCGTCCTTGAAATCACCCCGCTCGGTCGCGGCGGCGGCGCGTCGATGGCTCTCCAGCGCATAACGGTCGAGCTGGTCGCGATCGAAGCCATATTTGTCCGCGATCATCTGCGCGCCGAGGAACTGGCTGAACTGAACGCCGGGATAGCGCGCTTCCTGGCGCGGCGACTTGGATTTGCCGAGGCCGGCCTGCGCGAACAACATGCCGGTGGAACCCATCGGGACTCGCGTCATGCTCTCGACGCCGGAGGCGATCACCACGTCCTGCGTGCCGGAGAGCACTGCCTGCGCCGCGAACTGGATCGCCTGTTGCGAGCTGCCGCATTGCCGGTCGATCGAGACGGCGGGCACGCTCTCGGGCAGTTTCGACGCGAGCACCGCGCCGCGCCCGACCTGGAAGCCCTGTTCGCCGCCCTGGCTGACACAGCCCATGATGACATCCTCGATCGCGGCAGGATCGATCCCGGAGCGGTCGACGATCGCGTCGAGCACCGCGCCGCCCATATCCGCCGGGTGCCATCCGGCGAGCTTGCCGCCACGCTTGCCGCCCGCGGTGCGCACCGCTTCCACGATATAGGCCTCGGCCATGCTCGACTCTCCATAAAGTTCCTATTTGCAACCCATACTTGCCCAATCCCGTCGGGTGGGCAAGGGTGACCAGCCATACCCGATCATCGAAACATGGAGCTGCGCGATGAATGTGACGGAAGCCGTAGCGGCACGCCGCTCTGTACGCGGATTTCTGGAAAAGCCGGTCGACGGCGCAATCCTGAAAGAGATCGTGACGAAGGCAGCGCGGGCGGCAACCGGCGGCAATCTCCAGCCCTGGCATATCGATCTGGTGAGCGGCGAGTCGCTGGCCAGCCTCAAGGCGTTGATGATGGCGAAGCTGATCGCGGGCGAGACCGAGGAGCATGCCTATGCGATCTATCCGCCGCACCTGACCGCGCCCTATCGCGACCGGCGCTTCGCGGTGGGGGAGGCGATGTATGCCGAGATCGGCATCCCGCGCGAGGACAAGGCGGCCCGGCGGATGTGGTTCGCACGCAACTTCCAGTTCTTCGGCGCGCCGGCCGCCCTGTTCTGCACCGTCGACCGCCAGATGGGTCCGCCGCAATGGGCCGATCTCGGCATGTATCTGCAGAATGTGATGCTGCTGGCGGTAGAGGCGGGTCTCGCGACCTGCGCGCAGGAATGCTGGGCGGTCTATCCCGAGACGATCACCGGCTTCCTCGGCACGCCCGCGGAGCGGATGCTCTTTTGCGGCATGGCGATCGGCTATGAGGATGGGGACGAACCGGCGAACCGGTTGCGGACCGCGCGGGCGCCGGAAGAGGAATGGCTGACGGTACACATCTGATCCTCCCCGTACTGGGGAGGAACAAGTAAGCGATTGCGCCCAATGCCTGCCGTAGTCCCAACTCTGCAATTGACGCTGCACTGCAGCATCGCCACCTGTGGCCGATGCTTGATCCGACCGCGCCGGCGCTGCTCGCCGAACCCGCCGCCCCGGCCCACCGTGTCGGCCTGACGCATCTCGCGCTCGCGGTCGGCGGCTTCGCGATCGGCACGACCGAATTCGCGACGATGAGTCTCGTTCCCGATTTCGCGCGCGATCTGCACATCGACGCGCCCACCGCCGGCCATGTCATCAGCGCCTATGCTCTGGGCGTGGTGGTGGGGGCGCCGACCATCGCGGTGCTCGCCGCGCGCATGTCGCGCCGTACCCTGCTGATCCTGCTGATGAGCTTCTACGCGGTCGCCAACGTCCTGACCGCGCTGTCGCCGAGCTATGCGATGATGATGGGGCTGCGCTTCCTCAGCGGCCTGCCGCACGGCGCCTATTTCGGTATCGCGACCCTGGTCGCGGCGTCGCTGGTACCGCCGGGCAAGCGCACCCAGGCCGTGGCGCGGGTGCTGCTCGGGCTGACGGTGGCGACGATCGCCGGGGTGCCACTGGCCAATTTCCTCGGCCAGACGATCGGCTGGCGCTGGAGCTTCGCCATTGTCGGCGCGCTGGCGCTGCTGACCGCGGCGCTTGTCGCGATCTACGCCCCGCGCGATCTGCCCGACCGGACGCGCAGCCCGCTCGCCGAGCTGGATGCGCTGAAGCGCGGGCAGGTGTGGCTGACGCTGGGGATCGGCGCGATCGGATTCGGCGGCCTGTTCGCGGTCTACACCTATCTCGCCTCGACCCTGACCCAGGTCACCGGCGTGTCGCCGCTGATGGTCCCGGTCGCGCTGATGGTGTTCGGCGTGGGCATGACCGGCGGCAATCTCGTGATCCCGCGCTTCGCCGACCGCGCGCTGATGCCGACGGCGGCGGCTTTGCTGGTGTGGAGCCTCGTCGCGCTGGCGCTCTATCCGCTCGCGGCGCAGAATTTCTGGACGATGCTGATCGACGTCTGCGCGATCGGATGCGGCGGCGCGCTGGGCACGGTGCTGCAGACCCGGCTGATGGACGTGTCGGGCGACGCGCAGGCGCTGGCGGCGGCGCTGAACCATTCCGCGTTCAACGTGGCGAATGCCTTGGGTCCGTGGCTCGGCGGGCTGGCGATCGCGGCGGGGTTCGGCTGGACGTCGACCGGCTGGGTCGGCTGCGCGCTCGCGCTGGGCGGGCTGGCGATCCTGGCGCTGTCGGTAAGCCTGGAGCGGCGCAGCTCTTAGTTCCTCCCCGAGCTTGCTCGGGGAGGGGGACCACCCGCTTCTTCAGCGGGTGGGGGAGGGGCTTGGAGCGCGGAACATCTGTCCCGCCGTCGCTATATCCTTCAGCCCGCCGCGGGCGAACGGCGACCGCCGCCCGAATGGTTGCGGCCCTGGCCGCCGGGGCGACCGCCGCCACCGGGACGGCCCTGGCCGCCCGGACGGCCGCCGCCATTGGGGCGACCTGCATTGTAGGGACGACCACCCTCGGGGCGAGCGCCCTGGGGACGGCCGGCACCTTCGGGACGCGCGCCCTGCGGGCGAGCCTGGCCCTCGGGGCGGGCGCCGGTCGGGCGCGCAGCGTGAGTCGCGCGCGGCGGCGCACGGTGGCGGCCCGAATCGTCGCGGCGACGATCGTCGTCCGATCCGGCCGGGCGCTGTGCCTTGATCTTCGCCGCCTCGGCAGTGAAGCCCTCGGGGAGCGGCATCGGGGTCGGCTTCACGCGCGTGAGCTTCTCGATGTCGCGCAGATAGGCGCGCTCGTCATCCGCCACGAAGCTGATCGCCACGCCCGATGCGCCGGCACGCGCGGTGCGGCCGATGCGGTGGACATATTGCTCGGGTACGTTGGGCAGCTCGAAGTTGAACACATGGCTCACGCCCGACACGTCGATGCCGCGCGCGGCGATGTCGGTTGCGATCAGCACCTTGACCTTGCCCGACTTGAACTCGCCCAGCGCGCGTTCGCGCTGCGGCTGGCTCTTGTTGCCATGGATCGCGTTGGCGGCGATGCCGGCATGGCCGAGCAGCTTCACGACGCGGTCGGCGCCGTGCTTGGTGCGGGTGAACACGAGGCAGCGCTCGATCTCCGGGTTGCGGAGATGGATCGTCAGCAGCGCCTGCTTTTCCGACTGGTTGACCAGCGTTGCGTACTGCTCGACGCGCTCTGCCGTGGTCGACACCGGCGCGACCTTCACGGTCGCCGGGTCCTTCAGGAACTGGTCGGCCAGCTCGCGGATCGCGTTGGGCATGGTCGCCGAGAAGAACAGGGTCTGGCGATCGCGCGGCACCATCTTCACGATCTTGCGGAGCGCGTGGATGAAGCCGAGGTCGAGCATCTGGTCGGCCTCGTCGAGGACGAGGATCTCCAGCGTGGCCAGGCTGACGAAGCGCTGCTCGATCAGATCAAGCAAACGGCCCGGCGTGGCGACGAGGATGTCGATGCCGCGCGCCATGTCCTGGCGGTTCTTGTTGATGCTGGTACCGCCGAACACGGTCGCGACCGACATCTTGGAGAATTTGCCATAGTCACGAGCGCTGTCGGCGATCTGGCTGGCCAGCTCACGCGTCGGCGCCAGGACGAGCATGCGGCAATGCGTCGGCAGCACGTTCTTGGGCGCGTTGACGAGGCGCTGGATCGAGGGAAGGACGAACGCGGCGGTCTTGCCGGTGCCGGTCTGCGCGATGCCGAGCAGGTCGCGGCCGTCGAGCAGGGTCGGGATCGACTGCTTCTGGATYGGGGTGGGGGTGGTGTAGCCCTTGGCTTCGAGCGCGCGGACGAGCGGCTCGGCGAGGCCGAGATGTGCGAAAGACATGAGAATTATAGTCCAATATTAGCCGGGCTCGCGAGTCCGGCGGACGCACGAGTGGCGGGGGAGAATGACACCCCGCGTGAAAAGGGAAGCCCGTTAAAAACGACCGAGGCGGAGCTTGGACCCTAAGGTCCGATCACGCTGCATGACGCCTCGATGGGCGGCATATGCATGTTGCGGTGCAAAAAGTCAAGATCGGTGGCGAAAACGACGTGCCGCGAACCGCTTGATCCGGATCATCATGGTGCGGGGTGACGCGGCGCCTGATCGCGCCTAGGCTGGCGCGGTGCAGACGGGGGACCTTGCTCAGCCGACGGCGTTCGAGCTCGATATCGCGGCGATCGAGCGGATCGAGGCCGTTCCGACGATCCTCGACGTCGTGTGCCGCACCACCGGCATGGGCTTCGCCGCGGTCGCGCGTGTCACCGAGGATCGCTGGATCGCCTGCAGCGTGCGCGACGACATCGCTTTCGGGCTGACGCCGGGCGGCGAGCTGAAGGTCGAGACGACGATCTGCAACGAAATCCGCGACAGCCGCGAGCCGGTGGTGATCGATCACGTCGCCGAGCATCCCGAATTCCGCCATCACCACACCCCGGCGACCTACGGCTTCCAGAGCTATATCTCGATGCCGATCCTGCTGCCCGACGGCCGCTTCTTCGGCACGCTGTGCGCGATCGACCCGCGCCCCGCGCGGCTGAACAATCCCGAGACGATCGGCATGTTCCGCATGTTCGCCGACATGATCGCCTTCCATCTCGACGCCCAGGCCCAGATCGAGCGGAGCGCGGCGATCCTGCTCGACGAGCGCAAGACCGCCGAGTTGCGCGAACAGTTCATCGCGGTGCTTGGCCATGACCTGCGCAATCCGCTGGCCTCGATCGACGCGGGCACGCGGCTTCTCGCGCGCGACCCGTCGCCCGAAAAGGCAGCAATGGTGCTGGCGCTGATGCAGAGCAGCGTGGTGCGCATGGCCGGGCTGATCGACAATGTGCTCGACCTGGCGCGCGGGCGGCTCGGCGGCGGACTCACGCTTCAGCGCGCGCCGGTGCAGCTCGAACCCGTGCTGCGCCAGGTGATCGACGAACTGGGCTCCAGTCATCCGGACCAGAAGGTCGAGGCAGTGATCGAGCTCGATGCCGACGTCGATTGCGACCGGGGCAGGATCGCGCAGCTCCTGTCCAACCTGCTCGGCAACGCGCTGACTCACGGCGCCGCCGATCGGCCCGTATTGGTACGCGCTGTGACGCACGGCGCCGCCCTCGAGCTGTCGGTCAGCAATGCCGGCGAGGAAATTCCGCCCGCCGCGATCGAACGCCTGTTCCAGCCCTTCGCGCGCGGTGCGGTGCGGCCTGACCAGGCAGGTCTCGGTCTCGGCCTTTATATCGCCTCGGAAATCGCCCGGGCGCATGGCGGATCGCTCCGTGTCGCGTCGTCGCCGATGCAGACCTGCTTCACTTTCCTGATGCCGCTGGCCTGAAAATACCGCTCCCGGCCTGTACCCGTTTGTCGATGTGGTACGTTACCATGGGTCTGGGAGACCGCCCGTGTGCCATGTGCTGATCATCGAGGACGAAGCGCTGATCGCGCTCGATCTTCAAGAGATGCTCGAACTGGCCGGAGCGACCACCTTTTCCTTCGCCGAAACCGAGCGCGAGGCACTCGATGCCGCCCGCGCGCATCGGCCCGATGTGATCATGTCGGACGTGATGCTGCGCGAGGGCACCGGGCCGCATGCAGTAGAGCTGATCCAGGACGAGATGGGACCGCTCCCGGTGATCTTCATCACCGCCACGCCCGAAGCCTGCACGACCTGCGGCCCACCGGCGATCGTGCTGGGCAAGCCGATGGTCGATGCCAGGGTGCGCGAGGCATTCCGGGCGGTCGCGCCGCGCTGACGCCTCAGAGCGATCGCCCGATCAGCTCCTTCATGATCTCGTTCGTCCCGCCATAGATCCGGCTGACCCGCGCGCCCCGCCAGGCCCGCGCGATCGGATATTCGTTCATGTATCCGGCGCCGCCATGGAGCTGGAGGCATTTGTCCATCACCTCCCATTGCAGCTCGCTATGCCATAGCTTGGCCGCAGCGCCCTCGGTCGGGGTCAGCTCGCCGGCGAGGTGCCGCTTGATCGCCCAGTCGAGATGCGCCCAGCCGACCTGCAGCTTCGCCTTCAGATCGGCGAGGACGAAACGCGTGTTCTGGAAATCGAACACCACGCCGGCGAAGGCCTTGCGCTCCTTGGTGAAGGCGACCGTCTCGTCGAACGCCTTTTGCGCCGACGCCTGTACGCCGACCGCGATCGACAGCCGTTCCTGCGGCAACTGGCTCATCAGATAGATGAAGCCCTTGCCTTCCTCGCCCAGGCAATTGGTCATCGGCACGCGCACATCCTCGAAAAACAGCTCCGAGGTATCGGCCGCGTCCTGGCCGATCTTGTCGAGGTTGCGTCCACGCTTGAAGCCTTCTCGGTCGCTCTCCACCAGGATGATCGACATGCCCTTGTACGCAGGTTTGGCGTCGGGATCGGTCTTGGCGACGACCAGGATCAGGTCGGCATTCTGGCCGTTGGTGATATAGGTCTTGGATCCGTTGACGACATAATGATTGCCGTCCTTCTTCGCGCTGGTGCGGATGCCCTGCAGGTCGGATCCGGTGCCCGGCTCGGTCATCGCGATCGCGGTGATCGTCTCGCCCGAGACGAGGCGCGGCAGCCACTGCTTCTTCTGCTCTTCGGAGCCGTACTGGACGATATAGTCGCAGACGATGTCGGACTGGAGCGAGAAGCCGAGCGGCGTCCCGGCATAGCTGATCTCCTCGTCGATGATCGCGTTATAGCCGAAATCCAGGCCCAGCCCGCCATAGGCCTCGGGCACCGTGGGGCAGAGCATCCCGATCGCGCCGGCCTTGGTCCAGATCGACTTGTCGACGATTCCCGCCTCTTCCCACGCGGCGACATGGGGAACGGCTTCCTTCTGCAGGAAGCTGCGCACGCTCTGTCGGAACGCTTCGTGATCCTCGGTATAGGCAAAGCGGCCTTGCACGGTGTCGAGGGACATTCTTCTCTCCTGATCTGTTTCGGGAGAGGTTGCGGGCAGTTTACGCGAACGTCAAGCTCGCTGGCGCTCGACAGCCCGGGCGATCGGACTATGCTCGGCGCAAACACAGGAGAGTGCATGAAACTGGCCAGCCTCAAGCATGGACGCGACGGCAAGCTTGTCGTCGTTTCGAACGATCTGGCCTGGTATGCCGATGCGGGGCACATCGCCCCCACGCTGCAGGCGGCGCTGGACGACTGGGACCGGCTGCTGCCCGATCTCAGGAACCTCGCGACCGATCTCGAGCATGAGATGATCCCGATGCGCCGCTTCCACGAACATGGCGCGGCGGCGCCCCTGCCGCGGGCGTATCAATGGGCGGACGGCTCGGCCTATGTGAATCATGTCGCGCTGGTCCGGCAGGCGCGCGGCGCCGAGATGCCCGAGAGTTTCTGGCACGATCCGCTGATGTATCAGGGCGGCTCGGACGGTTTTCTCGGGCCGCGCGACCCGATCCCGCTGGCGGACGAAAGCTGGGGTTGCGACATGGAAGCCGAAGTGGTGGTCGTCACCGGCGACGTCCCGCTTGGCGCGAGCCGCGAGCAGGCGCTCGAGGCGGTGCTGCTGGTCGGCCTGACCAACGACGTGTCGCTGCGCAACCTGATTCCCGGCGAGCTGGCCAAGGGCTTCGGCTTCTTTCAGTCGAAACCGGCCAGCGCCTTCTCGCCGGTGTTCGTCACGCCCGAGTCGCTTGGCGACTGGTGGAAGGACGGGAAGCTCCACCGTCGGCTGATGGTCGATCTCAACGGCAAGGCATTCGGCCGGGCCGAAGCCGCGGAGGACATGACCTTCGATTTCGGCACGCTGATCGCGCATGCGGCGAAGACGCGGGCGCTGGGGGCGGGGACGATCATCGGTTCGGGCACCGTCTCCAATCGCGATTCGGGCGGCGGCCCGGGCAAGCCGGTCGCCGGTGGCGGCGTGGGGTATAGCTGCATCGCCGAGGTGCGCATGGTCGAGACGATCACTGGCGGCGCCGCGGCGACGCCATTCCTGAAAAAGGGCGACACCGTCCGCATCTGGGTGGAGGACGACAAGCACCACCCGATCTTCGGGGTGATCGAACAGACGGTGGAATAATATCCTCCCAGCAGCATCCGCCGCTGAGGGCGTTCGAGACCATGGATCCGCGGTTGACGCCGGGCAGCGCCCGGCTAAGATGATATTTCATAACACTGGGAGGACGGGGATGCGGTTCTGGACCTTGCTGGCGCTGACGGCGCTGCCCTCGGCGGCTGCGGCGCAAACGACACCGACCTTGCCGACGGGCCCCAGCGCCCAGGGCGACCTGTCGGTCACCATCTATCAGAACGGCCAGTCGCTGGTGCAGGACGTGCGCCAGCTCGATCTGCCCGCGGGCCGCACGCGCCAGGAATTCCCCGACGTCTCGGCGCAGATCCGGTCTGAGACGGTCACGCTCGGCGGGCCGGGCATCGGCATCGTCGAGCAGAATTTCGATTTCGACCTGCTCTCGCCCGACAAGCTGATGGAAAAGGCGGTCGGATCGGTCGTTACCATCGTCCGTACCAATCCCGCGACCGGCGCCGAGACGCGCGAACAGGCGAAAGTGCTGGCGGCGAATGGCGGCATCGTGCTGCAGATCGGCAACCGCATCGAGGTGCTGCGTGACGACGGGCTGCCGGTGCGCGTGGTGTTCGACAAGGTGCCGGAGAATCTGCGCGCCCGGCCGACTCTGTCGGTCACGCTCCAAGTCGCGCGCGCCGGGCGCATTCCCGCGACGCTGTCCTATCTGACGCCCGGGCTCGGCTGGACCAGCGACTATGTCATGCTGTTCGACGAGCCCAAGGGGGCGATCGACGTGCAGGGCTGGGTCACGCTGACGAACAGCACCGGCACGACCTACAGCAATGCTGATGTGCTGCTCGTCGCCGGCAACCCCAATCGCAACCCCGGCAGCTTCGAGCGGCTCGGGGGCGGCGCGATCGACCAGGCCGGCACCGAGACGGGCACGCGCGAGCGGCTCGGCGACTATTATCTCTACCCGCTGAGCGATCGCACCACGATCGCCAATGCCCAGCAGAAGCAGGTCAGCTTCCTCGACGTGAAGGGCGCGCCGGCGCGCAAGGCCTATGAATGGATCAATGGCTGGCTTGGCACCACGGCCGACCCGCGCAGCGCCTCGACCGTGCTGAAATTCTCGACCTCGAAGAGCGGCGGGCTCGGCGATCAGCTCCCGGCCGGCACGATCCGCGTCTATATGCGCGATGCGCGCGGCGACCCGCAGTTCATCGGCGAGAACCGCATCCCGGCGACACCGATGGGATCGCAGATGTCGATCCGCACCGGCGACGCGTTCGACGTGAAGGGTGCGGCGGTGATCGTCGAGCGCAAGCGCCTGTCGTCGAGCCGCTGGCGCACGACGATGCGCTACGACTTCACCAATGCCCGGCCCGAACCGGTAACGGTCGATCTGGCGCAGGACGGGCTGTGGGGTGACGTGCGCGTGACCGATCAGACCATCACCGGCGAACGCATCTCCGCCGACCGGATGGAATGGAAGGTGCCGGTGCCGGCCAATGGCAAGGCGTCGCTGAACGTGGTGTTCGACACGCGGTACTGACGGTGCGGCGTCTCGCCTTCCCGATGGCGCTTCTCGCTGCCTCGCCCGCGGCGGGGCAGGCGATCGTGCAATCCGACCGGATCGATGCGGTGTCGGTGACGCTCTACCGCGAGCCGGGCCGGGGCGAAGGCGCGATCCGGCCCGGCTGGCCCGGCGGCTATGCCCTGGTCACCGAGACGCGCACGATCCGCGTGCCCGCCGGCCGTTCGATCATCCGGTTCGAGGGCGTGGCGGAAGGCATGCTCCCCGAAAGCGCGATCGTCACCGGCCTGCCGCGGCCGGTAAACGAGAAGAATCGCGATGCCCGGCTGTTGTCGCCGGCCGCCTTGGTCGATGCCTATCTCAAGCGCCGGGTGATGATCACCCGCACCAGCCGCGCCACCGGCAAGGCCAGGACCGAGGAAGCGGTCATCCAGTCGGGCCCGCGCGGCGGTGTGCTGCTGACCACCGAGGCCGGCGTCGAGGCGCTCTCCTGTTCCGGCCTGCCCGAAGCGCTACGCTATAGTGGCGTGCCCGACGATCTGTCCGCCAAGCCGACTCTGTCGATCGTGACCGACACGGCCAGGGCGGCGACCGTGACGGTGCAGCTTTCCTATCTGTCCCAGGGCTTCGACTGGTCGGCCAATTATGTCGCGCGCGTCGCCGATGACGGGAAGACGCTCGATCTGTTCGCCTGGCTTACCGTCGCGAACGGCGGCAGCCAGGGCTTTGCCCGCGCCAGGACCCAGGCGGTCGCCGGTGGCCTGCACCGCGAACCGGCGGCGCAATTGCCCCAGGGCCTCCCGCCCAAGCTGACCCTGCAATGCTGGCCGATGGACATCACCAGCACGTATCCGGCCTGGGATGTGGAACGGCCCCCGCCGCCGGAGATGGTGATGGAGGAAGAGGCGAGGGATCGCGTGTCGATGGAGGTGATGCCCATGGCCATGGCGCTGCCGCCGCCTCCGCCACCCCCGCCCGCCCCGGCACCGCCCGCGATGATGGCGCAGCAGGAGGATCTGGGCGACCTCAAGCTCTACCGCATTCCCGAACCCGTCACCGTCGCCGCGCTCAGCCGCAAGCAGGTCGCGATGATCGATCGCAAGGGCGTGCGCTTCGACCGCATCTATACCGGCTACTTCAACGGTTCCTTCTACACGCCGCCCGCTTACGCGATGCCGAGCCAGCCCGCCGGGCTGATCCTCCGCACCGACAATCTCGACAAGAATGGCCTCGGCCTGCCGCTGCCGGCAGGCAACGTGGCGGTGTTCGAGAAGGGCGGCAGTGCCTCGTTGCTCGTTGGAGAAAGCAACCTGAAGGATCGCGCGATCGGAGAAGAGGTCGAGCTGGGCGGGGGGGCAAGCCCGGACATCCGCTATGTCACGACCAGCCTGCCGCGCACCAAGGACACGGCGCCTTTCACCGTGCGAGTCACCAACGCGCGGTCGACGCCCGAGACCTTCGAGCTTCCCCTGCCGCTGAAGATCAGATCGGCCAGCGATACGATGATTGAGCGCAAGGGCGTCAAGGTGTGGCGCGTCGTCGTGCCCGCCAATGGTGCCGCGGAGCTGAACGTGACGTTCGAAACCAGGCAGTGATGCGCGGCGCGGCCATGCTGCTGGCACTGGCCGCGATGCTCGCCGCTGCGCTTCCGGGCGCGACGGCCGACGCCCAGACCGTCGTCGATTCGGACCATGTCGATTCAGTGTCGGTCACGCTCTATCGCGGCGAGCGCGCGGCGCAGAATGGCTGGCCCGGCGGCTATGCGTTGATCACCGAGACACGCACGATCCGCGTGCCCGCCGGCCGGTCGGTGATCCGGTTCGAGGGCGTGTCGGAGGGCATGCTGCCCGAAAGCGCGATCGTCACCGGCCTGCCGCGCGGCGTGAAAGAGAAGAATCGCGATGCCCGGCTCCTCTCGCCCGCGGCACTGGTCGACGCCTATCTCAAGCGCCGTGTCACGCTCCGCCGTACCAATCGCCGCACCGGCCTGACGACGACGGGCGAGGCGATCATCCAGTCGGGCCCGGGCGGCGGGGTGCTGCTCACTACGCCGGAAGGCGTCGAGGCTCTGTCCTGCTCGGGGCTCCCCGAAGCGCTCTCCTATTCGGGGGTGCCGGCCGATCTCTCCGCGAAACCGACTCTGTCGGTCGTCACCGACAGCGCGGTGGCGGCGACGGCGACGGTGCAGCTTTCCTATCTGTCCCAGGGCTTCGACTGGTCGGCCAATTATGTCGCGCGGCTGAGTGGGGACGGGAAGACGCTCGACCTGTTCGCCTGGATGACCATCGCCAATGGCGGGAGCCAGGGCTTTGCCGACGCCCATACCCAGGCCGTCGCGGGCGCGCCGAACAGGGAAGCCAATGCGGCGCTGCCCAAGGGGCCACCACCCGAGCTGCGCCTGCAATGCTGGCCGATGGACATCACCAGTACCCATGCGCGCTGGAATATCGATCGGCCTGCTCCGCCTGAGCCGCCATCGGAAGTCGC
>NZ_JBFUDK010000030.1:0-2500 GCF_056404755.1 Sphingomonas sp. P2_B6 | reverse complement strand
CTGAATAGGGCGACTAAGTTTGATGTATTAGACCCGAAACCCGGCGATCTAGGCATGACCAGGATGAAGGTGCGGTAACACGCACTGGAGGTCCGAACCGATTAACGTTGAAAAGTTACCGGATGAGTTGTGTTTAGGGGTGAAAGGCCAATCAAGCYGGGAAATAGCTGGTTCTCCGCGAAAWCTATTTAGGTAGTGCCTCGGATGGACACCGCAGGGGGTAGAGCACTGGATGGGCTAGGGGGTCGCGAGATCTACCAAACCTAACCAAACTCCGAATACCTGCGAGTGATATCCGGGAGACAGACGGCGGGTGCTAAGGTCCGTCGTCAAAAGGGAAACAGCCCTGACCTACAGCTAAGGTCCCCAAGTCGTGTCTAAGTGGGAAAGCATGTGAAACTTCCAAAACAACCAGGAGGTTGGCTTAGAAGCAGCCATCCTTTAAAGAAAGCGTAACAGCTCACTGGTCTAAATAAGAGGTTTTGCGGCGAAGATGTAACGGGGCTCAAGACACGCACCGAAGCTTAGGGTTCATCGCAAGATGAGCGGTAGCGGAGCGTTCCGTACGCCAGTGAAGGGATCTGGTAATGGATCCTGGAGGTATCGGAAGTGCGAATGCAGACATGAGTAGCGATAAAGAGGGTGAGATGCCCTCTCGCCGAAAGACCAAGGGTTCCTGCGCAAGGCTAATCCGCGCAGGGTGAGCCGGCCCCTAAGACGAGCCCGAAGGGGGTAGTCGATGGGAACCACGTTAATATTCGTGGGCCTGGTGGTGTGTGACGGATCTCGTGAGTTGTTCGCCCTTATTGGATTGGGCGGGCTTCGAAGAGGTTCCAGGAAATAGCCCCACCGTATAGACCGTACCCGAAACCGACACAGGTGGTCAGGTAGAGTATACCAAGGCGCTTGAGAGAAGTGTCCTGAAGGAACTCGGCAAATTGCCTCCGTACCTTCGGAAGAAGGAGGCCCTCACTCTGCGCAAGCAGTATGAGGGGGCACAGGCCAGGGGGTAGCGACTGTTTAGCAAAAACACAGGGCTCTGCTAAGTCGGCTTCAAGACGACGTATAGGGCCTGACGCCTGCCCGGTGCCTGAAGGTTAAGTGGAGTGGTGCAAGCTGCGAAATGAAGCCCAGGTAAACGGCGGCCGTAACTATAACGGTCCTAAGGTAGCGAAATTCCTTGTCGGGTAAGTTCCGACCTGCACGAATGGCGTAACGACTTCCCCACTGTCTCCAGGACATGCTCAGCGAAATTGAATTCTCCGTGAAGATGCGGAGTACCCGCGGTTAGACGGAAAGACCCCGTGCACCTTTACTGCAGCTTCAGAGTGGCATTAGGAAAGAACTGTGTAGCATAGGTGGGAGGCTTTGAAGCGATGGCGCCAGCTGTCGTGGAGCCATAGGTGAAATACCACCCTGTTGTTTTCTGATGTCTAACCTCGATCCATGAAACTGGATCAGGGACCCTCTGTGGCGGGTAGTTTGACTGGGGCGGTCGCCTCCTAAAGAGTAACGGAGGCGCGCGAAGGTTGGCTCAGGACGGTTGGAAACCGTCTGTTAGAGTGCAATGGCATAAGCCAGCCTGACTGCGAGACTGACAAGTCGAGCAGAGACGAAAGTCGGTCATAGTGATCCGGTGGTCCCTCGTGGAAGGGCCATCGCTCAACGGATAAAAGGTACGCCGGGGATAACAGGCTGATAACCCCCAAGAGCTCATATCGACGGGGTTGTTTGGCACCTCGATGTCGGCTCATCACATCCTGGGGCTGGAGCAGGTCCCAAGGGTTTGGCTGTTCGCCAATTAAAGTGGTACGTGAGCTGGGTTCAGAACGTCGCGAGACAGTTTGGTCCCTATCTGCCGTGGGCGTCGAAATTTGAGAGGAGTTGACCCTAGTACGAGAGGACCGGGTTGAACATACCTCTGGTGTACCTGTCGTTTCGCCAGAAGCGCAGCAGGGTAGCTATGTATGGACGGGATAACCGCTGAAAGCATCTAAGCGGGAAGCCTCCCTCGAGATAAGATTTCATAGAGCCGTCGGAGACCACGACGTTGATAGATCGGATGTAGAAGTGCGGTAACGCATGGAGCTAACCGATACTAATTGCTCTATTTGCGCTTGAGAGTCCCACCATCAACGACAATCCTGGGTTCAGATCCAGCACTGTCCGCGATCGTCGGATGATTGACAGCAACGCCTAATAAACAACTACACCTGAATTCAGGCTAAAGCGTGCATCGATTTTAAGGGAACCCATCAAAGTATCACTTTGATGGGACCCTAAAGAACCGTTTTTCGAGATAAACCCCTAACCGGGTTTGCCCGCGGTCAGGAAACTGACCGCGAGYTGTCTCACCGGCCTCATTGCTTGGTGGCTATAGCGTCAGTGCCCCACCCGATCCCATCCCGAACTCGGCCGTGAAACCTGACTGCGCCGATGGTACTATTGCTCAAGCAATGGAAGAGTAGGTCGTCGCCAGGCATTGAAGCCGGTGAAACAA
>NZ_JBFUDK010000029.1:0-29799 GCF_056404755.1 Sphingomonas sp. P2_B6 | reverse complement strand
CGGGCGGCAGGGCGGCGGCCCGCGGCGTGGGCGGCTTGATCCGTGAACGCGCGCGGGCGCTGGACCCGGCGTTGCATCGGGCGAGCGGTCTGCCGGAGTGTGACAATGGCGTGCTTTGGCAGCGTGCTTTGAAGGGGGTGGATATGGGGAAGCAGGCATCGTGGTCGGCCTTGAGCCGGGATAGGCGGGCCGCTCACTCCTCGCCGAACAACCGGGCGAACGCGGCCTCTGCCGCGACCAGGCCCTCGTCGGTGAAGACCACCGACTTGTTCCTGTTGCGCGGATTGTCGAGCAGGCCCTTTGCGTAAAGCCGATCGGTGGCGCCCCAGTCGAAACCATTCCAGGCGCGGCGACCGTCGTGCAGTCCGAGATAGAGCAGCGCGAGCGTGGCTTCATCGATCCTGTCATGGTCGATCGGCATGGGGGGATTGGAACTCAGATTACGGTGGCGGTCAACGGCTTTGGTGCGGTTTTAGTTGTTAGTCAAAAAGCACAGTTGCTGCGATTCCGCGATATCACCGCAACACCGCTACAATAGACATCAAGAGGCTCGCGCCGGGCAAGCCGATTATTATACCAACAGCCGTTAACGCCATGAACGGACGGTCCTTGTCGTTGAACGAATGTACGACGGCCACCATGGCGCCCCATCTGTTCAACGGTGGCTTATTAGCGTTGTGGTTACCGGCTCGGCTGGGGACAGCGCTCGCCTCATGTCGCGGAATTTTTTTCACCTTTTTCATACCGCGAACTCCATAAAAGAACCTGATCATCTTCTTCCGGATCCGTCACCTGCCATTCCGCAGTGTTAGCTCCATGTTGACGATGCGATTACAGCGGATGTGAGGCTCCACGCGGCACCCGCGCTTTCCTTGAGAAAATCAGATGACATCCACTCCCCCTGTGGAAGGAAAGTCGCCTAGACCCGACGTGCCCCAACCGCGCATTGCCTAGGTTTAACGAGCGTCCGAGGGTCGAAGCCTAGAGGCTTTATGCCCCGCCGGAGCCTGGCCGCGATGTCCATCACCCCCGAATAAGGATTTCGATGGCATCGACGGGAACATTGAAATTCGCGGCCAACCCCGCCTTAGCTTGGGCTATCGTGAGCGGGCGCACGGCAGGCGCGTCACCGGTCTCTTGCGCCCCGACATAGCGGAACGTGACCTTCTCGTTTGCGAGATCGACATCAAAGGCGTTCCAACCGGCACTTTGCCATGCCAAGCCTTGAGCGCGGTCTTGGTTTGCCCACCAAGCGGCATATTGCCGGGCGCTTGGGGGGAGCGGAAAACCCAAAACCTGTTCCACATCGTTGAATGTGGCATTCCATGATTCACCGTCCAACGATCCAAGATGAAGCGTAAGGTTGATATACTTAGACATTAGCGCATCCTAAGGGCCGGAAACGCTAAAATACATGATCCTCGTTATATGTCAACTGTGTGTATAATATGCCTTAGACGCCCATGTAATGCAATCCAGACCGCTGGCCGTCAACGGACGAGACCACAATCGCAGAGCGTCACGGCGGGACCAAAACCGGCGACGCCCGCGTCGGATGCGCCCGCGCGGGGCCACCGGGGGTTAAGAAAGCGGGCACCGTATCCTCTGCCCAGCAAAACCTCACGAAAGGTCGGGCGTGCTCAGCCTGTCGCGCCAGCGCCGCTTTTCGATGGTGCGGACGTTCGGCTCGTCCTTCAGGCTGGCCAGATAGCGGGCGAGGTCGACCAGTTCCGCGTCATCCTCCGCGCCATCATAGGCACGCGGATAGATCGCGTTGCCATAGTTGCGGATGCATTTCTCGGGAGTATCGTCGACGATCAGCACGCGCTGGAGCGGCCACCCGGCCTTTCGCACCTTGGTGAGCGGCTTGAGGTAATGGAGATGGTCCCAGGGATCGAGCATATAGCCATCGTCATTGGGCGACACGCGGCGAAGCGTCGCGCGGCTGCGACCCCAGACGAAGTGAAGCGCGGCCGGATCGGGGAAGATCCGGTCCACCACCGCCTGGACATAGGCGTCCGACGCGGAGGACCAGACGGCCAGTTCGAAATGCCGGGCACATACGGCGAGGAACGTATCGAGATGGGGTCGGCGATAGACGTGATAGCCATAGACCGAGAAGTCGGCTGGCCGAGCCAGCGGCGTCTCGGTCGCGTAGATCAGCGTCTCGTCCAGGTCGAGGATGAGGAGGGTTCTATCTGGAGATGGGTGTGCGGGTGGCATGATGGACGCAGGCTAGCGCAGGGAACACAGGCTTGTCTTGCGGTTCGCTCGGCGAGGATTTGGTTCGTGCCGAGTCCTCGAAACCACTCTGCAATACCCTCGGTGGGCGCCATTGCGGTAGGCGCTCGGGGTAGTAATTAGTAAACTGTCACCGTAATTCCCGCATGCCGGCAAATTTGTTTTGTTGCTGTAACGAGCGCGACACTGGTCTACGTTACTCTCGCCGACCAGGCGGTGTGACCCGTGAAGCGCTTGAGGCGCTGGATCGAGCATTGCATCGACGACCAGGCTGCGGGCGCCGCAGCAGTGGCGTGCTTTGGCAGCGCACTTTGAAATGGGGGTGGATATGGGCAAGCAGGTAATCGTGGTCGGCTTCGATCCGGCCAGCATCGATTTCACGAGCGACTTCTTTCGCGGCAAGCCGATCACGGCGCAATCGATCCAGGCCGGGATCGATGCGGATCGCGAACGGGTGGCGGCGGCCGGGCACGATGCGGAATGGGTGATGGTGTCCTATTCCGGCGACCCCGCAGCCGAGGCTGCGCGTTTGCGCGAACGACTGGCCGCGAGACCCGCCGAACTGGTCGTGATCGGCGGTGGCGTCCGGCTGGACCCGGCATCGACGCCGATGCTTGAGGCGCTGGTCAATGCGGCGGCGACGGCCGGTGCGCGGCTGGGCTTCAACACCAGCCCGACCGATATCGCGGAGGCGGTGGAGCGGGGCTGATCGGCATCGGTGGGGTTGAGGTTGAGGCCGAACGACGCTGAAGGCGGCGTTGCGGCCAATTAGTGCACCGTCACTGTAATTCGTCACTGTAATTCGGCAACTGCGCGCGTCAGGATCACGGTTGCCGCCTCGTTAGAGCAGGCTGCGCAGATGCCGGTCGCCGCGCCGCGAGATATGGCCGTCATAATCGACCTCGGCCGATTGGATATCGCCGGGTGGTTAGCCCCAGCCACGCCCCCATCGCGCGGTTTTTCTTGACGTTCTGCGGCTCCTCGATCGCTGTGACAAAGGACGTCGCACTGACCGTGCCGACCCCGAGGATCGACATCAGCAGTCGGCACGATGCGTCGGTGCGCGCTGTGGCGACGAGCTGCCGGCTGAGGTCAGCGGCCTGGCCGCGCAACGCCCGCGATCACCCCATGTAATTCGTCAACGGGTTGATGCGGGGATAAAGACTGTGCAATTCGACGCTCGATTAAAATGTACGGTACCAGAGATTAATTGGCCTCATGCGACGGCCACCGAACTCTTTAAGGATGACGCTGATGGCACTCAGTTATGCCGTCGCCATGAAATGCCCTCGTACCAACCGGGAGATATGATTCATGTATATTCTAAAAATTCGTCCCCGGTGGCTGTACTTAATACTCTCCGGCATTTGCTGGCCAGCCTGCGCACAAACGACCCTGCAACATGTTTCGAACAACACCGCCCTTCAAACATTATCCACTGTCACTCTTCAACGAATCATACGCGATGGGTTCTCGACGGCGGGAGATTCTCCACCTGTCACTTTTACCGCCAGTGCCAGCGCGTGTGCCCTGAACAGCGGCGCAGGCGACGGCGTGTCCCAGGTGCCCAGTGCAAACGGAAAATGCTGGCTTGCATCGACCACGTTGTTGGATATTCGAATGCCCGGCGGGGCGACGACGGCATCATCGTCCATCAACGCGACAGCTTTGACTAACATAGTCAATGCCGCCGGGGTCGCCTATGTGCCCGAAGGGCGCTTTCCGACGAATATCGGCTCTTCAGTAATGCCCGCTCCTTTGAAAGGGGTTGGCCAGATTGGAGATTCCTCGGGAAATTGGCGGGCGCCAAAATTCGACCTGATAAGGCAGGCACCATCAGCTTTGGGAACATATTCATCGCCCGACACCGCATTCAATGGTGATTGGCGTCACGCCGCTGGAGAAGAGTACCGCATCTACGGCGCCGCTACGCTCGGCCAGCCTTCTACGGGATACCAATTCACGCCCGAGGCATCGCCGCATTATCTTTCGATCTACAATGCATCCGGCTGGAATCAATCAACGTCAGGCAATGACGGGCGCACGGCGGCGGTCGGCTATCGCATTCAAAGCTATCAGGCGGGGCAAGGCGATCTGATCAATTTCAGTGGTACGTGCTTCGTGACGGGGCAACGAGCCGGCGCCACCAATTTTCTCGCCAACCCCGCGTGCAGCCTGTTCGCGGGCGATGCCTTTGCCGGTCAAGACGGAGTGTATCTCAATCCCATCGAGATCAATCTCGATGACCAAGGCAATGACGTTGCTGGCATCGGTGCGGTGTTCAACCTGCGGCGTACAAGCGCGATCGGGAATCTCGGCACGATGTGGGCAGGCGTCAGGCTGCAGCAGCAAGGCATCGGAGCTGTCGACACCGCGTGGAGCGCCACCGGCAAATATCGGTTCGGCCTCGATTTCTCAGGTGCGACGTTCGGCACCGACCAAGCCGCGCTCACCATCGCGAGGGGCCAGCGCATTTACGGCAACACAACCAATTCGGACCCCAACCTTCGCTTTCCCACTGCACTCGGAAACGACTGGATATCCAATGAAGCGACGATCCAAGGCTGGGAGTTCGTCGTTGCCGGCTCCAGTCAGCTTCAGATCAACGCGTCGCAGGTTACGGCCCTTCAGCCGGTTGCAGCCGTTGCCCTTACAGGGACCGCGAACAACTCGGCCGTCACACTTGCCGGACCTGGTTTCGTCGGCTCCGGAGCCTCCGTCGCCTGCGCAACAGGCCATAGCTGCGATCAAGTCTCCGGGACTTATACACTCAATACGGGCAGCGGCTCACTCTCAATCGGCCCTGTCCTAACGCTGACTTTCGGGATCGGACGGGGCCGTATTCCGAACTGCGCCATCAGCCTGCAAAGAAATGGAGCACCGCCCACGCCCCTCCTTGTCGCCAAGGTCGCGGCGACGTCTGGCATCACGTTTTATCCCGGTGCGGCTCTGACCGCTTCTAGCAGCTACAGTCTCGACTATTTCTGCGGCGGATCGTGACGGATTGACCCTCGCCTGATGTGAGGCGTCGTGAAGTCACTCACAACGCCTCACGCTCATGTGAAAACGATCTCGAAACAGCGCATTCTCGAAGGATTCTTTCATCTCCGCCATCCCTCGTCACGGGAATAGTTGGATGTGGGATGAACGCAGACGACGTTTGCGGGGGTAGTAAGAGAGAAGCGGCGACGGTGATACCGACTGGTCGAACTTTGCTCTTCTTTCCTTCGGAGAAAAGCAACCCTTCGACATGCTCAGGGCGAGCGGAGAAGGTGATCTCAGATTCCAGCCGCTCGTTTCATGGCCTCACTCGCGGGCGAAGGGCGGAAGGCAGCTTCGAATTCGGGTCGATGCAGACCCTCTTGCTTGCCCCCTGCCTTCTGGCGACTCGGTGATTTCGCGGGTGTCACACTCAGCCTTCCGCGGCTGCACGGCTCCCTCCCCTCCTTCTGAGAGAGAGAGAGAGAGAGAGAGAGAGAGAGAGAGACTAGGGAGAGAAATTATTCCGCCGCCACCCGCTCCCGCCCGCGCTCCAAGAGCGGCGCGAGATATTGCCCGGTGAACGATCCCTTGGTCTTCGCCACCTTCTCCGGCGTGCCCTCGGCGACGATCTCCCCGCCCTTCACGCCGCCCTCCGGCCCGAGGTCGAGCACCCAGTCGGCGGTCTTGATGACATCCAGATTGTGCTCGATGACCACCACCGTGTTGCCCTGGTCGACCAGCGCGTGGAGCACTTCGAGCAGCTTGCGCACGTCCTCGAAATGCAGGCCGGTGGTGGGCTCGTCGAGGATGTAGAGGGTCTGGCCGGTCGCGCGGCGGGACAGTTCCTTGGCCAGCTTGACGCGTTGCGCTTCGCCGCCCGACAGAGTCGTCGCCTGCTGGCCGACCTTGACGTAACCGAGACCGACCTCCGCCAGCATCGCCATCTTGTCGCGGATCGGGGGGACGGCCTTGAAGAACTCGACCGCGTCCTCGACCGTCATGTCGAGCACGTCGGCGATCGACTTGCCCTTGAACTTCACCTCGAGCGTCTCCCGGTTGTAGCGGGCGCCGTGGCACACGTCGCACGTCACATAGACGTCGGGCAGGAAGTGCATCTCGATCTTGAGCAGGCCGTCACCCTGGCAGGCCYCGCACCGGCCGCCCTTGACGTTGAAACTGAACCGGCCGGGCTTGTAGCCGCGCGCCTGGCTTTCGGGCAGGCCGGCGAACCAGTCGCGGATCTGAGTGAAAGCGCCGGTATAGGTCGCGGGGTTGGAGCGCGGGGTGCGGCCGATCGGCGACTGATCGATGTCGATCACCTTGTCGAGATATTGCAGGCCGCTGATCTTCTCATGCTTGCCGGCGAGCACGCGCGCGCCGTTGAGCTGGCGCGCGGCGGCGGCATAGAGCGTGTCGATGGTGAAGCTCGACTTGCCCGAGCCCGACACACCGGTGATGCAGGTGAAGGTGCCGAGCGGCAGGCTGGCGGTGACGCCGCGCAGATTGTTGGCGGTGGCGTTGTGCACCGTCAGCTTCTTGCCGTTGCCCTTGCGTCGCGTCGTGGGCACCGCGACCTCGCGTGTGCCGTTGAGATAATCCGCGGTGACGCTGCCCGTCGACGTCAGGATGTCGTCGAGCGTTCCCTCGGCCACGACCGCGCCGCCATGGACGCCGGCGCCGGGGCCCATATCGATGATGTAATCGGCCGAGCGGATCGCATCCTCGTCATGCTCGACCACCAGCACGGTATTGCCGAGATCGCGCAGGCGCCGGAGCGTCTTCAAGAGCATGTCGTTGTCGCGCTGGTGCAGGCCGATSSTCGGCTCGTCSAGCACGTARAGCACGCCCGAGAGGCCCGAGCCGATCTGCGASGCSAGGCGRATGCGCTGGCTCTCACCGCCCGACAGCGTGCCCGAGGTGCGATCCAGGTTGAGATAATCCAGCCCGACATTGTTGAGGAAGCCGAGCCGTTCGAGGATCTCCTTGAGGATGCGTTCGGCAATGGCGTTCTGCTGCGTCGTCAGATCCGACGGGATGGCGGTGAACCAGGCGAGCGCATCGACCACCGACAAATGGGTGACCGAGGAGATGTCGCGCATGCCGATCTTGACCGCCAGCGCCTCGGGCTTGAGGCGGGCGCCGTGGCAGACCTCGCACGCAGCGCTGCTCTGGTACTTCGACAGCTCCTCGCGCATCCAGGCGCTTTCGGTCTGGAGCATGCGGCGGTTGAGGTTGCCGATGACGCCCTCGAAGGGCTTGCGCACGTCGTACGACTTCTTGCCGTCGATAAAGGTCAGCGTGACGGGCTTGCCGGCGGTGCCGTGCAGGATGATCAGCTTCACTTCGCCGGGCAGATCCTCCCAGGGCGTGTCGAGGCTGAAGCCGAATTCGCGCGCCAGGCTGCCCAGCACCTGCATGTAATAGGGCGAAGGCGGGTTGGATTTCGCCCAGGGGACGATCGCGCCCTTCTTGATGGAGAGCGCATGGTTGGGAACGACGAGTTCCTCGTCGAACAGCAGCTTCTCGCCGAGGCCGTCGCATGCGGGGCATGCGCCTTGCGGGGCGTTGAAGGAGAAGAGGCGTGGCTCGATCTCGGCGATGGTGAAGCCGGAGACCGGGCAGGCGAATTTTTCGGAGAACACGATGCGGTTGGCGGGGATGCCGGTGTTCTTCATCTTGCCTTCGGGGACGAAGGTCTGGGGGGCTTCCTTGACCTTACTCCCCTCCCGCTTGCGGGAGGGGTCGGGGGAGGGCGTGTCACCAAGGGCGGCGCTGCTTGCGGACAGGCCCTCCCCTAGCCCCTCCCGCGAGCGGGAGGGGGATATTTCGGCCACCGTCGTATCGACCAGATCCACATAGGCCAGCCCCTCGGCCAGCTTCAGCGCGGTCTCGAAGCTGTCGGCGAGGCGCGTGGACATGTCGGGGCCGACGACGAGGCGGTCGACCACCACCTCGATGTCGTGCTTGAATTTCTTGTCGAGCGCGGGGGCTTCGTCGATCTCGTACAGTTCGCCGTCGATGCGGACGCGGGTGAAGCCCGCTTTCTGCCACTCGAGCATTTCCTTGCGATATTCGCCCTTGCGGCCGCGCACGACGGGGGCGAGCAGGTACAGGCGCGTGCCCTCGGGCAGATCCATGACCCGGTCGACCATCTGGCTGACGGTCTGCGCTGCGATCGGCAGGCCGGTCTCGGGCGAATAGGGAATGCCGACGCGCGCCCAGAGCAGGCGCATGTAATCATAGACCTCGGTGACGGTCGCGACGGTCGAACGCGGGTTGCGGCTGGTGGTCTTCTGCTCGATCGAGATGGCGGGCGACAGGCCCTCGATATGGTCGACATCGGGCTTCTGCATCAGCTCGAGGAACTGGCGGGCATAGGCCGAGAGCGACTCGACATAGCGCCGCTGCCCCTCGGCATAGATGGTGTCGAAGGCCAGGCTCGACTTGCCCGAGCCGGACAGGCCGGTGATCACCGTGAGCGTGTCGCGCGGGATGTCGATCGAGACATCCTTGAGGTTGTGCTCGCGCGCGCCGCGCACGGAGATATGGGTCAGCATAGACCGTTATGTTCCATATTTGTTCGGATTCGGCAAGAGCCGCTACCGGGCAATATAGGAACGCGCGGCGCGGTTTCGAGCCGCGACCGTGTTGCTTTCGATCAAGGGCTCGCGCTGGCCTCGACATAGCGGGTGTCGGTCGGCCCGATGCCGGTGATGTAGAGCGTCACCGGATCGGCGCCCGTCCGGGCGAAATGGGCGACGTCGCCGGGTTCGGCATAGAAGCTGCCGGGCGGGAGGGGCTTGAACGCGGCGTCCGGTGCCTTGTCGCCATAGCCGAAATACCAGGTGCCGGCGACGACGGTGGCGGTGCGATCGTCGCGGTGGCGGTGGGCGGCGATGCGGGTGTTGGCGGGGACGGTCAGCGCGATGGTGTAGAGGCCGGCCTTGGTCGGGTCGCCGGAGAGAATGCGGGTGCGGATGCCCGCCACGCCCGAGGTGCCGGCGCCGGCGCCTAGCATGGGCAGCGCGGCAATGTCGGCGGGGGCGAGGCGGAGGTGACCGCCCTCCCCCGACTGCCCCGCCCCTGTTTGGGCGGCGCTGGTGGCGGCGAGCGGCAGGAGTGCCGTCGCCAACCAGAGCCGCGCCTTCACTTGCCCGCGTCCAGGAAGCCGCGAACCAGCGTCACGGTCGCGTCGGGATTCTCTTCCATGATCCAGTGGCCGGAACCGGGGACCACGCCTTCGGTGACATTCTCGGCGCCGGCGCGCATCACCACCGCCATGGTCAGGCCGAAGCTCTTCTCGCCGCCGAGCGCGAGGACCGGCATCTTGAGCTTGCCGTTCGCGGCGAGCCAGGCGCGGTTGTCGATCGCGTCCTGATCGAAGGCGGCGAATTGCGCGAAGCCGGAGTGCATCGCGCCGGGCATGGCGTAGAGTTTTGCATAATGCTCGCGCGAGCCTTCGGTGAAATGCGCGGGCACCGCGGAGAATTCGTTCCAGAAGCGATCGAGATAGATGCGCTCGCGCCCCGCCACCAGCCGCTCCATGTCGGGCCCGCCGAAACGGAAATGCCAGAGCAGCGGGTTCTTGAGGATCTCCTCCCATGGGCCGACGCCGGGCACCGGCGCATCGATCAGCACGAAGCGGCCGACCCGGTCGGGGTGGAGCGCGGCAAAGGCGAAGCCGACCATGTTGCCGATGTCATGCGTGACCAGATCGGCCCTGGCGATCTTCAGCCGGTCGAGCACGCCGAGCACATCGCCCGCCTGATTCTTCTTGTCGAACCCGCCGGACGGCTTGGAGGACAGGCCGAGGCCGCGCAGATCGGGCACGATCACGGTGTGGTCGCGCATCAGGTCGGCCGCCATCGGCGCCCACATGTCGCCGGTCTCGCCATAGCCGTGCAGCAGCACGACCGCGGGGCCCTTGCCGCCGACCCGGACATGGATGGTCGCACCGTTGGTGGCGATCTCCTCGGTATGGAAGGCGGCCGGATAAGGCGGCACTTGCGCTGCGGCGGGCGCCGCCATGATCAGTGCGGCGCCGGCGAGCATCAGCGAACGAAGCATCGGATTTCCCCTGTTTGGGCGCCATCGGGGCCGCCCGTCTTGCCGAGGAAAATGATCGCTATCGGTTGTTCGGACTAGTAGCATAAAGCTGAAACTTGTGTCCGGGATAGCCGAACGATGATGAAGATGGACGGGCTCAGCGCCTTTGCCGCGATCACCGAGGCCGGATCGATCAGCGCGGCGGCGCGGCGGCTGGGATTCGCCAAGTCGGTGGTGAGCGAAAGGCTGGCCGAGCTGGAGCGCACTTTGGGCACGCGGTTGATCCAGCGCACCACGCGCAAGCTGACCCTGACCGAGGACGGCCACAGCTTCCTGCCGCGCGCGCAGCATATCCTGTACCAGGCGCGCGAGGCGGCGGCCGAGCTGGCGCAGCGGCGCGGGACTTTGGCCGGGCCGCTCCGGGTATCGGGGCCGGTCGGGTTCGGCATCCTGCATCTCGGGCCCGCGCTGAACCAGTTCCTGCGCGACCATCCCGATATCGACCTGACGCTGGAGCTGGACGACGGCTTTGTCGACGCGGCGGCGAGCGGATTCGACGCGGTGATCCGCCACGGCCCGGTCGGCGACACGCGGCTGGTGGCGAAACGGCTGGCGGTGACCCGGCGGGTGCTGGTCGCCACGCCCCGCTATCTGGCGGAGAAGGGCCGGCCCCGCACCCTGGCCGAGCTGGCGGGGCATTGCGGCATCCTCTACGCCAATCGCGACGCCGACTGGCGCTTCGCCGGGGCGGACGGCTGGACGGTGCTGCGGCCGCGCGCCGCGCTCCGGGTGAATAACGGCCTGGTGATGCGCGATGCGGCGCTGGCCGGGCTGGGCATCACCCTGTTGCCGACTTTCTTCGTGCACGAGCAGCTGGCGAGCGGGGCGCTGGAGATCGTCGATGTGGAGATCGAGGCGGAGGGCGCCGAGCTGTTCATCGCCTATCTGCGCGACCGCAGCGCCTCGACCAAGATCGCCGCGCTGACCGCGAGCCTCAGGCGCAGCTTCGGCGACCCGCCTTATTGGGACCGGGCTTAGTTACCCTTCCGCCGGAACGGGATGACCAGGGTGGCACGCTCCACGCCGCCGGGGCGGTCGAGGAAATAGACGGTGAAGCCGTCCGGCCCGGTGCGCTGGAAAGTGATGCCGTCGAAATAGAAAAGGTCGCCGTCGCGCGCGACCAGCGGGCGATCGACATAGCCCTGCTGCGTCTCCCATCCGGCAAGCGCCGGCGTGAAATGCTTGACCCGCACCGCGAGCGAATCGCCGGTCTCGACGAACACGCTGATCTCGTAAAAGACCACGCCCTCCGGGCTGACCGCGCGGACGAAGCCGGGCATATGGCCGAATGCGGCGCCGAGCACGACATGTTCGACCGGCCCCTCCGGCATGGCGCCGATCCAGTGGCCCTCGATCCAGGCCATGTCGGCGACCCTCGCCGGCGGCGGCGGCCGGCGCTGGTCGAACAGGCGGATCATCGCGCGCGGACCGGTCTGCGCGGCGGCGGTTGCGGGGAGCGCTGCGAGGAGCGCGCACAGGACCGTGCGCCGCGCGAGACCGTCAGCCGGCATGGTCATGCGTCCCGATCTGGCGCAGCATTGTGAGCGCGCCGTCCGCGCCCCGGCGCCACAGCCGCAGCCCGCCGCCCCGGGTGACCCCGGACGACCCGCCCGCCCGCCAGGCGACGCGGAACTTCCCATATTCCAGGACATAGCCGCCGAAATCCTCGAAGCCGGTATTCCAGACCCGCACCGAATCGAAGGTCGCGCCGCGCCCCGCATTGACATAGGCCGTGAGAAAGGGGCGGAGCTCCGCGATCCCCGCCCTTGGGGTGTTGGCGAAGGGCATGAACATGCCGTCATCGGCATAAAGCGCGAGCTGGGCGGCCACGTCATGATCCTGCACGGCGCGGGCATTGGCCCGGTTCAGGGCATCGAGCCGGGCGGCGAGCGGCCCGCCGGCGGGAGACGCCGGGGGTGCCTGCGCCGGCAGTGCGACGACGAAGGACGACGGGTCCGCCAGTGGCCGGAGATAGCCACGGACATCGGCCTTGAGCTTCAGCGCGCCGTCCGGTCCGGTGCTCCACACATTGACATATTTGCCGCGCTCCTCCTCGATCCCGCCGCCGGACAGCCGCCAGGCGATGGTGAAGAGGCCGGTTTCGACCAGCACGCCCTTGCCGAGATCGATCACCTCCGCCGCCACCGGGACATAGCCGGTCACGCGGCGGCGGACGGACATGGCGCGCTGATAGGCCGCGATCCGGGTGCGGCCGTACAGGGCCGGCTGATATTCCGGCATGCTGATCGCGTCGGGCAGGTACAGCGCGGCGAGCGCGTCCGCGTCGCCGGCGATCATCGCCGCGCCGAGCCGGCCATGCGCGGCGGTCACGCGGTCGCGCGGCGCGGTCGGCGGCCCGAACAGCAGGTGCCGGGCGAAAAAGGGCAGCACGTCGGTATAGACTCGCCCGTCCTCCCCCCAATGCCGGTCGCGAAAGCCGCCGGCATGCTCCTCTGCCTCGTGCGGCACCCCGAATTCGGCGAGCCGCCGCGACAGCGCCTGGTTGCCGGCGATATGATCCGCAATGGTGTCGCCCCGGCCCCAGTCGATCTTCAGCCCGCGCAGCGATTTCAGATTGTCCGCATAGTCGGGGACGAGGCCGGCCAGATCCATGTCTTCATGGAATCGCTTCATCACCGCGCTGTCGACCAGCAGCTGCCCGTCCACCCGGCGCGCGGGCGGATCGAAATAGAGCGGCGGCCGATCGGGATTGGGCGAGAAAGCCTGGTAGATAGCGGTGAAGATCCGCGAAAAGCTGTCGTCGCCGAGATCGTCGAGCGAGCGGGCACGAGCGAGCAGATCGAAATTCGGGCGGCTATAGGTCGTCTGCACGCCCGGCCCGGTGCCCACTGCCTGCATCGCATAGACCGTGCCGAAGACTTCGGGATGACGCATGCCGAACCGGACCGCGCCATAGCCACCCACTCCGTCCCCGGCGACGCCGCGCGAATCCCGGGTGGCGAGCGTGCGGTAGGTCGCATCGACCCAGGGCACCAGCTCGCGCACCATGAAATCCTCCCAATTCCCGGTGGCGGAGGAGTTGACGTACCAGGAACTGCCCGCCGGCGTGGAGAAGTCCGCCGTCACCACGATCACATCGCCGATCACGCCGGCGCCGATCGCCTTGTCGAACAGCGCGCGCGCATCATGGCTGGCAAAGGGCTCGCGATGATCCTCGAAGAAATGATTGAGGTAATAGATCACCGGGAAACGCCGCGATCCGTCGGCATAATGCGGCGGCAGATAGACGGTGACGTTGCGCAGCGGCGAGACCCCGATCCGACTCTCGCCGAAACTGACCGAGCGCAGCTGGCTGGTCACCAGCCGGCTCTGCGCCTCCGCCAGGCTGGGCGCCGCGAGCAGCGCCAGCAACAGGCCGAAAAACAATCCTATGTGGCGCATGGATACCCTCCCCGCTTGCCCGCGCATCGGGGCATGCGGCGGCGGCGGGCGGCAAGGTGCTTTCGCCGGGCGGGACCCTGGGCTCGCCGGGCGGGATCAGCGGGCTAAATAGCGGTCGACCGCCGCGCGATAGCGCCGGCTGAGACGCAGATCGGCGCCGCAGGTCAGGCGCAGCACGGCATCTCCATGCGCGGCCGGGCGGATTTCGGCCAGCCGGTCGAGACGGACGATCGCCGAGCGATGCACGCGGGCGAACGCTTCCGCCGGCAGCCGCGCCTCGAGCGAGGCGAGCGATTCATTGAGCAGCGCGGCGCGGCCGCCGGCATTGACCTCGGCATAATCCCCCGCCGCCGCGATCCAGTCGATCTGGTCGAGCGGGATCAGCCTGACGCTGCCATGCGACCGCACCACCAGCCCGGGCGGCCCGGCCAGCCCGTCCAGCATCCCGCGCAGCCTGGCGCCGTGCGGCGCGCCGGTCGCGAGCTGGCGGCAGACCCGTTCGAGCACGCGACCGATGCGCAGATCGTCGAACGGCTTGAGCAGATAATCGAGCGCCTCCACCTCGAACGCCCGGACCGCATGCTCGTCGAACGCGGTGACGAAGACGGTGAGCGGCATGGTCTCCACGCCGACTGCCTCGATCACGTCGAAACCGGTCATTTCCGGCATCTGGACGTCGAGGAACACGAGATCCGGTCGCAGCGCACCGATCGCCTCGACCGCGGCGCGGCCATGATCCGCCTCGCCCACCACTGCGAACCCGCCATGCGCCTCGATCGGCGCGCGTACCGCGCGGCGAGCGAGCGGCTCGTCGTCGACGATCAGGGTGCGGATCATCGCGGCATCACGACGGTCACGCGGAAACCGCCGCCCGGCGCGGTGTCGATGGCGAGCGACTGGCGGTCGCCATAAAGCTGGCGCAGGCGCAGCCGGGCATTGCCGAGCCCGACGCCTTCGACGATCTCGGCGGCGCCCTTGCCGTCGTCGGCCACGATCAGCCGCAGCTGCCCGTCCTGAAGTGCCGCCTCGATCGTCAGCGTGCCGCCCGCCACGACCGGCGCGATGCCGTGCCGCACCGCATTTTCCACCAGCGGCTGGAGCAGCAGGGCCGGCACCGGCACGACCAGCGCCTCGGGCGCGATGCGCCGGACGATACGCAACCGCGAGCCCAGCCGCGCCTCCTCGATCGCCAGATAGGCGTCGGTGAAGTCGAGCTCGTCAGCGAGCGCGGCACGCTGCGACCGGTGCTGGTCGATCGACAGCCGCAACAGATCGCCCAGCCGCGCGATCAGCCGCTGCGCGGTGACCGGATCGTCCGGCACCAGCGCGGAGATGGCGTTGAGCGTGTTGAACAGGAAATGCGGCTGAAGCTGCGCCCGGAGCGCCGCCGTCTCGGCCTCGGCGAGCCTGGTCTCCAGCCGGGCGGCGGCGACCTCGCGGTCGCGCAGGGTGCGATAGGCGCGCGCGCCGAGCACGATCCCGACGATGATCGAATAGATCATCAGCTGCACATGGATGCTGCTGGTGAGCTTGAGCAGCAACAGGTCCTTGCTCCACGGCGCCCAGGCCGCCTTGCCGTACACCATCGCGTTGAGCGACGCGTAAAGCGCCGAGTGCAGCACCGCGACGCCAACGCCCGCACCGAGATGGATCGCGAGCAGCCGTGCGATGCGCCGCTCCCCGGCGAAGCGGCGCGCCACCGCCACCACCAGCGGCGTCAGCACCGCCCAGGCCGAATACCAGGCGACGCCATTGCCGAAGGCGGGCAGCCAGGGTTGCGGCGTTCCGGCGGTGAGCCCGGCGACATAGCCCTGGACCGAGGTGATCAGCGCGATGACGAGCCAGATCGCCCAGATGCCGGCGAACCGGACGAGCGCGTTTCCCCTGGCTGGCTGTCCTGTGACTGGCGCGATCATGCCCGTTTCATGCCCGATCGGCGCGACGCGGGATAGACGCGATTGCGCCGCGGGCCCGGCGCCGATGGAAAAGAAGCTTGTCATTGCCGAACGACTCGGATATGGAAAAGAAGCTTTCCATAGGAGGCCCCAAAATGACTTCGGAACAGTGGCGCGTGATCCGCGTCGCGCTGGCGGCGCAGCTCGGCTGGACGCTGGCCTATATCGCCGTCCTGCTGGCGGCCGTGCTGCTCGCGTTCAAGGTCGACGGACTCGATGCGTGGCGTAGTGCCGTCATGCTGGTTCCGCTGATCCCCGCCGCGGGGCTGCTGCGCGCCACCGTCCGGCAATTCCGAAGGATGGACGAGATGCTGGTGCGCAAGCAGCTCGAAGCCGTGGCCTGGGCGTTTGGCGCGGCGCTGTTCCTGATGGTCGCCTATGCCCTGCTCGAAGTGGTCGGCTGGCCCCGGCTGCCGATGTACGTGCCGCTGATCCTGCTCAGCCTGATCTGGACCGGGTGCATCTGGACTCAGTGGTTCCGTTACCGGTGAGGAACCGGCTAAAGGCATTGAGGGCGGAGCGGGGCTGGTCCCAGGTCGATCTGGGGGCGCTGCTCAAGGTCTCGCGGCAGACGGTCAACGCGATCGAGAATGGCCGATACGACCCGAGCCTGCCGCTCGCCTTCGATATTTCCAAGGTATTCGGGATGACGATCGAAGAGCTGTTCTTTCCGGACTGACGTTTCGTTCGAGGTACGGGCCGTTGCCGGATTGTCGGCCCGAACGCGACAAGCAGCGTGGAAGTGCCGGGCGTCACGAGCTTTTCCGAGGCGCAATGACCCGACCCGCGACCGGCAAATAACGGCGTCAAGCATCGATCCGGATAGAACGGATTCCGGATAGACTTTGCTGTCGATATTGGCGGCAGTTCTGCAAGACTGCGCGTCGCACCAGGCGTACATTTCAAGAATATAGTTCAGGCGATCGAGTCGTCGTCCAAGACATGGTGCCATTCCATTAATGGATTGCGCGTCCGGCGTCTGCGCGTTTTCTGAGAAAACGAGATGGAGAGGCTTGATATGTCTTATATACCAAAAGGGCGGCTTACGGCCCTCCATGGAAGCGTCGCCATGTTGCTTGTCATGGGCACGCTGGCTGTCGTCCCCACAGCCTCGGCGCAATCGGGCAGCCTGCAGGCGTCCGGGCCGCTGGTCCGCCAGGATTTCTCCGATTGCGGCAACAACAATGTCAACGGATCCAACCCCGCGAACAATGGCGGCCAGGTGACGATCACCCAGACCGACGCCGGGGACACCACCGCCGCCGTGCAGATCAGCCGCGGCACGCCCAACACCTCCTATGATTTCTACTGGAAATGCCAGCGCGGGCTGGGCCAGGTTCGTACCGACGCCAGCGGCACGGGCAGCGCGAGCTTCGCCTTCAAGGCGGGCGCCGGATCGACCCTGACCTTCGACATGTATCCCGCCGGCGCCCCTCCCGGGAACAAGTTCCAGAGCGTGCGGATCACGCCGGTGCGCGTCACCACCCAGCGCAAGTCGGTCCTGCAATTGAGCGCGACCGAACTGGCCAGCCTGCGCAAGGGCGTCGCGCAGATGAAGGCGTGGAACAGCGAGCCGCGCGGCAGCGCCAATTTCCGCCGCAGCTGGATCTACTGGGCGAACATGCATGCCTATTTCGGCACCGGATGCGCCAATGTCTCGGGGCTGAGCGCCGCGGGCATGAGCGGGCTGACGGCCCAGGCGAAGAGCAATGCCGACGAGAATGCGACCTGGTGCACCTGCCAGCACGGCACGATCCAGTTCCTGACCTGGCACCGCATGTTCCTCTATTATTTCGAGCAGGTGCTGCAGAGCGCGGCGGGCGACGCCAATCTCCGGCTGCCCTATTGGGACTATGAGTCCAACGCCCAGATGCCGGCCGCCTATCGCGACCAGACCTATGTGAATTCGGGCGGCCAGACCGTGGCCAATCCGCTCTACATCCCCAACCGCCAGGCGCAGCTGAACGCGGGCACGAGCAACCTCGCCCCGTCGGTCGTCTCGACCACCAATGCGATGCAGCAGACCAGCTACAGCCCCTTCAACGGCGCGATCGAGCAGACGCCRCACGGGGCGGTGCACTGCGCGGTCGGCGTGGCGAACTGCCCGACCGGCTATATGGGCGCAGTGCCGGCGGCGGGGAACGACCCGATCTTCTACACTCACCACACCAATATCGACCGGCTCTACGAGTGCTGGCTGCAGGTGAACCAGGCGGCGCGGCTGCCGGACAACCCGAACCAGCTGGGCACCAATTTCAACTTCATCGACGGCAGCGGGGCACTGGTGACGCGCACGGTGAAGGACATGCTCACTACCGCCCAGCTCGGCTACAGCTACGCCGGCGGCGGCGGCTGTCCGGCGACGCTGAAGATCAACCTGCCGACTGCGGTGCTCCAGGAGAAACCGTTACGCGTCTATCCCCTGGTCGGCCCGACCCCGTTGCAGCGCGGCACCACCGTGCTGCCGCTGAAGATCGCGCCCGAGATGAAGGCATCGATGCTGACCGCGACGCCGCAGAAGAATGGCGAGGCGCCGCGATCGGTGGTGGTGATCGACGGCTTCACCTATGACGAAGCGCCGGGCGTGCTCTACGAAGTCTATATCCAGGGCGCCGGGGGCAAGCGCGTGCTGCTGGGCGTGATCAACTTCTTCAACCTCACCGCGCCGCATGGCGACCATGGCGACATGGCCGGCATGACCGCGAACGCGCCGGACGAAAAGAGCTTCGACGCGACCGAGGCACTGAAGGCGCTGGGTAGCGACGACACCTCCCTGGTGATCGAGCCAAGCACCGGCGTGACGGGCACCACCCCCAATCTCGCCGCACGGCAGATCAGCCCGAAGGCCAATGTCCGCTTCAGTTCGGCACGGATCGAACTGCGCTAGCACCGGCATCCCCTCCCCGGGTGCTGGCCGCCGACGGCCGCCGGAATGCGAATTCCGGCGGCCAAGGCATTTCCACCCCTCCGGATTGACGTTTTTCCCCACGAAATCGCCGCCCATGCGCGCGATCCTGCAATCTTCGCCCTCCCCTTGCGGGTGCTGCGCCGCAGCATAGACTGCACGCTCGACTCAAGGGGGAGAGAGATGGTCCGACCGTTCAAGTGCGTGATCGCCGGCAGCCTGGCGGCGGCGTTCGGTGCCTACCCCGTTTCCGCGCAGGTGGTTCATGACGGCGCGCCCACCGCGGCGATCGCCGGTTCGGTGACGGTGCCGGCGGGTGCGACCACGCTTTATGTCAGCGGGTTGCTGCCCGATCCCGTCCCCGGCACGGCGGAAACCGACCCGGGCCGCTGGGGCAATACCGAGACCCAGGCGCGTTCGGTGTTCGCCAAGATCAAGGCGGCGCTCGCGGCGAAGGGCATGGGGCCGGGCGATGTGGTGATGATGCGCGTCTATCTGGCCGCCCCGCCCGGCGCGCCAGCGATGGATTTCGCGGGGATGATGACCGCGTACAAGGAAGTGTGGGGCACCCCGGACCAGCCGCTCAAGCCGGCAAGGGTGACGGTGCAGGTCGCTGCTCTGGTCGCGCCGCACTATCTCGTCGAGGTCGAGGTGACCGCGGCCAAGGTCCCCGCCAAGTGACGACGCGCCGGGCCTTCCTGCAGGCGATGGGAAGGGCCGGCGGCTATAGCGCGGTCTATCTGTCGATGCAGGCGATGGGCCTGCTGGCCATGCCGGCGATGGGCGCGACGCGGATCGTCGACCTGCCGGCGGGATCGGGCACCGGGCGCTCCGTCGCGATCCTGGGGGCGGGCATCGCCGGGCTGGTCGCCGCCTATGAGCTGGGCAAGGCCGGGTACAAGGTCACCGTGCTCGAGGCGCGCGGGCGAGTCGGCGGGCGGGTCTGGTCGATCCGTGGCGGCGACCGGATCGAGCAGACCGGGCGCGAGGACCAGATCTGCACCTTCGACAATGGATTCTATTTCAATGCGGGCGCGGCGCGACTGCCGACCGCGCATACCGCGATCCTGGGCTATGCCCGGGAATTCGACGTGCCGATCGAAGTGATGGTCAACGTCAACCGCGCCGCCCGGCTCGATTTCGGCGGCCGCTCGATCACGGAGCGCCAGGCGGTCAACGACACCAAGGGCCGCTTCGCCGAGCTGATCGCCAAGGCGCTGGACCAGGGCGCGCTCGATGCGCAGGTGACTCAGGCGGACCGCGAGAAGCTGCGCGCCTATCTCCAGCAATGGGGCGCGCTCGACCCCAAGGGCGTCTATCGCGGATCGGACCGGGCGGGCTTTCGCGACAATCCCGGCGGCTATGCCAATCCCGGCGTTCCGATGGACCCGCTGACGCTCGACCAGATCGTCGCCGACGGTTTCTGGGGCGGCGGGCTGACCTTCGAGGAGACGTTCGACCAGCAGGCGCCGATGTTCCAGCCGGTCGGCGGCATGGACCGCATCGCCTATGCGATCTATGCGCGGGTGAAGGACGATGTGCGGCTCAACACGCCGGTCAAGGCAGTGCGGCCGATGGCGCGCGGCGTGCGCGTGCTGTTGGCGGACGGCGGCGCGGTCGAAGCGGATTATTGCCTCTGCACCCTGCCCGCCACCATGGTGAGGAAGCTCGACATGCCGCTGTCGCCGGCGAAGAAGGCGGCGCTGGCCAATACCGTCTATGCGCCTTCCGCCAAGGTCGCCTGGGAAGCGCCGCGCTTCTGGGAGCAGGAAGGGATCTATGGCGGCCTCGCCTTCACTGACGCGCCGAGCCAGCTCATCTGGTATCCGAGCGGCGGGTGGAATGCGCCCAAGGGCATCCTGATCGGCGCCTATGCCGCGGGCGGCCTGGGCAATGCGTCAGGCTTTTCCGGCATGCCGCATGCGCAGCGGCTGCAGGTCTCGCGCGAGGTGATCGAGCGGATGCATCCGGGCAAATCGGCCTTGCTGACCAAGGGCGTGACGGTCGCGTGGAACGAGACGCCGTGGAGCGAAGGCATCGCCGCGCGCTGGACGCCGGAGCAGCGCAAGACCGACTATGCCGAATTGTGCCGGCCGGAGGACCGTATCTTCTTCGCGGGCGAGCATCTGAGCTATATCGGCGCGTGGCAGGAAGGCGCCGCACTGTCCGCGCACGAAGCGATGAGCCTGCTCCATACGCGCATGGTCGCGGACCGGATGACGAGCAGCAAGCTGGCCTGAGCCCCTTTCCCGATCCCCACAACCTCCGATGAACCGCGGGTCCAGAGCGGGTTCAGATGCGTTGTGCCACCTCTTGGCCAGATTCACAGCCAGAGGAGCATAAGCCATGGCCGGAAAGACCCATCTCACGCTGAGGCTCGCCAGCGCCACCGCGCTTGCCCTCGTGCTTGCCGCGTGCGGGCAGCAGGCCCGACAGGCGAGCGTCGACGCGCCCACCAACACGCAAGCCGCAGCGGCGCTGCCGCCGCTGCCCGTCGTCCAGCCGCTGGCCGAGGGACCGGCGACACCGATCCGTTCCGCCCCGCGCGCCGCCGCGCTGCCGGCGGTACAGCGGCTCGGCTATGCCGACGCGCCCCATGACGATCGCTACGCCTGGATCGACCGTGCCGACTGGATCAGCGACACGATCGGCGACGCCCCGCCCGATTATTATTTCGACTATGACGGTGTCGAGCCCTGGGCGTGGGAAACCAGCGGCGATTACGTGACCTATGCCGAGCCGATCGATGACGGCTATCGCTATTATTATTACGAGCCGGGCGCCGACTATCCGTATCTCGTGCGCGATCCTTCCTACACCTATGGTTATCGCGACGGTCGGATCGCCAGCGTCTATGACCGGCAGGGCCGCTATCTCGCGGCGGCCGAGGCGCAGCGCCAGGCCGAGGCGGCGTCGCGCTATTATGCCCGGGCACAGGCGTTGCGCGCGGCGGCGCGGGACCGCGACCGTCGCGGCGTGGCCGCGGCGCAATGGGCGGCACGCCGCCCGGTGATCGCGGCGGCCCGTACCGACTGGCGCGACGCGCGGCAGCGGGTGCCGGACTGGCAGGCCTATCGCCAGCGCAATGCGGCCGAGGAAAGCCGGCGACTCCAGCCCGAGCGGATCGTCCGCGAACGGGCGGCGGAGCGCTTCGCCTCCTGGCAGCGCGAGGGCCGGACCGGGCCGCCGCCGCAGCTCTATGTGCCGGCCGATCGCGGCGGGGGCGCCCGGCAGATCGAGCAGGCGCGCCAGCAGGCGCAACGCGCGGCCGACCTCCAGCAGCAGGCACAGCGCCAGATGGGGCAGCAGCGCGCGGTCCAGGAGCGCCAGCAGCAACAGGCGGCGCAGCAGCAGATACGCGACGCCCAGCGCGCGCAGGCCGATGCCCGGCGCGATGCCGCCGGGCAGCAGACGGCGGCGCAGCAGCAACTGCAGCTACAGGCCGCGCGACGCGATCAGGCCCGGCGCGAGCATGTCCTCGAGGCTCAACGCGCCACCGAGCAGCGCGGTCAGCAGATGCGCCAGCAGCGCGACGCGCAACGCCAGCAGGTCGAACAACAGCGCGCCGCGCAGCAGCGCCAGCAGGCCCAACAGCAAGCGGCGCAGCAACGCACGCAGCAGGCTCAGCAGCGCGCCGCCGAGCAGCGTGGTCAGCAAATGCAGCAGCAACGCGCGGCGCAGCGCCAGCAGGCCGAGCAGCAACGCGTCCAACGCGCCGCCCAGCAGCAACAAGCCCAGCGCGCCGCCGAACAGCGCGGCCAGCAGATGCAGCAGCAACGCGCGGCACAGCGCCAACAGGCCGACCAGCAGCGGGCGCAACAACGCGCCGCCCAGCAGCAACAGGTGCAGCAACGCCAACAGGCGCAGCAGCAAGCGGCGCAGCAACGCGCGGCACAGCGCCAGCAGGCCGACCAGCAGCGGGCGCAACAGCGCGCCGCCCAGCAGCAGCAGGTGCAGCAACGCCAACAGGCGCAGCAGCAAGCGGCGCAGCAACGCGCGGCGCAACAGGCCCAGCAACAGGCGGCCCAGCAACAGCAGCGCGCCGCGCAACAGGCCCAACAGGCGCAGCAACGCGCCGCCGCGCAACGCCCACAGCCTGGCCCGGGGAACGGCAGGGACCACAATCGCTGACACGCTGCGCGGTTGAAGGGAGCCTGTGACGGTGTAGAGTTGGCGGCTCGTTCTTCATGGGGTGCGCCTTGATCGATCGTCGCCATGTCCTGGCCAGCGCCGCCGCCTCGGCGGCGCTGGCGGCCTCCCCCGCTCTTGCCCGGACCGGGCGCACCGACTGGCATGCCCTGGCACGGGATGTCCGCGCGGAGATGGCCTGGGCCTGGGCCGAATATCGCCAACGGGCCTGGGGCCAGGACGAGATCAGGCCTGTCTCGGGCACCAGCAAGTCCTTCCTGATTCCCGGCCAGACGGTCGGGCTGTCGATCGTCGAAGCACTCGACACGCTGTGGCTCATGGGGCTGGACGCCGAGCTCGAGGACGGGGTGCGCTGGATCAAGCAGTCGCTGCGCTTCGATCTCGACGGCGATGCGCAGGTGTTCGAGGCGACGATCCGGCTGGTCGGCGGGCTGCTCTCCGGCCATCTCGCGACCGGCGAGGCCAAGCTGCTCGAACTGGCGCATGATCTCGCGACGCGGATGATGCCCGCCTTCGATACGCCGACCGGCATGCCGATGCGCTACGTCAATCTCCGCACCGGCAAGACCCGCGATCCGCTGAGCTTCCCCGCCGAGATCGGCGGCGGGCTCGCGCCGGAATTCGTCACCCTGTCGAAACTGACCGGCGAGAAGCGCTTCGGCGAAGCGGCGGTCGACGCGATGCTCACATTGTATGGGAAGCGGTCGACGCTCGGGCTGCTCGCCGATACGATCGACGTGACCACCGGTGCCTGGACCACGCGCATCGCCACGATCGGGCCGCCGACCGACAGCTATTTCGAATATCTGTGGGATATATGGGCGCTGACCGGAGATCCGCGCCTGCGCGACGCGTACACCAGCTGCACCGCCGCGATCCTGGCGCATCTCACCGACCGCACGACCGGCGACCTGTGGTTCGCCAATGTGGATTTCGAGACCGGCGAGAAGCTCGACCTGGTGCAGAGCGAGCTGTCCGCTTTCTATCCCGGGTTGCTCCGCGAGGGCGGCAAGCCCGGCGAGGCCAGAGCGGCGATGCGCGGCTGGGAAAAGGCGCAGGACAGGTTCGGCGTACTGCCCGAGGCGTTCGACCCCACCAACTGGTCGATCACGTCCAGGGGCAATGCACTGCGCCCCGAGCTGGCCGATTCAGCCTTCACGCTCTGGCTGCACGATCGTGAGGAGCATTGGCGGCAGGTCGCGCGGACGCACTTCCTTGCCATGAAACGCACGAGCAAGGTCGCCCATGGCTATTCCGGCCTGCGCGACGTGACCGTGGCCGGGGCATGGAACGATGCTTGCCCCGGTTACTGGTGGTCCGAGCAGATGAAATATTACTGGCTGATCTTCAGCGACTGTCCGCGCTTCGACTATCGCGACAATTATCTGTCGACCGAAGGCAATGTGCTGAAGGGGCTGAAGCGATGAGCCTTGAGGGCGGGTGCACCTGCGGCGTGGTGCGCTACCGGCTGAACGACGCGCCGATGTTCGTGCATTGCTGCCACTGTACGAGCTGCCAGACCGAAACCGGATCGGCCTTCGTGATCAATGCGCTGATCGAGGGGGATCGTATCGACCTCCTTGCCGGCGCGCCGAAAGCCGTGATGACTCCGTCGGAAAGCGGCGCGGGTCAGGAGATCATGCGCTGCCCCGACTGTCATGTCGCGTTGTGGAGCCACTATGCCACGCTCGGGCGCAAGCTGGCGTTCGTGCGCGTGGGTACGCTCGACGCGCCAGGCGCGGTGCCGCCCGACGTCCATATCTTCACCCGGTCGAAGCTGCCCTGGGTCGCGCTCCCCGAGGAGGTGCCGGCGGTGGAGATCTATTACGAACGCGCGGCGCTTTGGCCTGAAGCAAGCCTGATGCGGCGCGAAGCACTGGTCGCCTAGGCAAGATTGCCCCTTTTCGGTTCTATTCCCGCTGGACTCGGTACGGCAACGCACCACACTCCGCGCTCGCTGGTCCTCCGGGAGAGACGAGATGGCGACCTTTTCGCTGACCGATGCGCTCCGCGTCGAATATAAGGCATTGTTCGACAGCTGCACCGTCAACCCCGCACGCGCAGCGGAGGTCGAAGCGCTGGTGGCCAAGCTCGTCGCGAACCGGGCCCGCTATGAGGCGGTCGGCGGGCCGCTCGGCATTCCCTGGCATTTCGTCGCCGTGATCCACAATATGGAAGCGAGCCAGAACTTCGCGAAACACCTGCACAATGGCGATCCGCTGACCGCGCGCACGAAACAGGTGCCCGCCGGCCGGCCGAAGACGGGATCGCCGCCCTTTACCTGGGAAGCCAGCGCGACCGACGCGCTGACGCTGGAGGGCTTCAACACATGGACCGACTGGTCGGTGGCGGGGGCGCTGTTCAAGCTGGAACGCTATAATGGCTCGGGTTACCGGCTATACCATCCGCAGGTGAAGTCGCCCTATCTGTGGAGCTTCTCCAACCATTATACCAAGGGCAAATATGTCGCCGACGGGACCTGGTCCGATACGGCGACCTCCGCGCAATGCGGGGCGGCGGTGCTGTTGCGGCGGATGGCGGAGAAACAGCTGATCGGTTTCACCGACGAGCCCCTGCCGTCCGTGGTCACCGGGCCGCTGGTCTCGCGCTTCGCCACCGCCAAGCCGACCGATCCGGCGGTGATCGCCGCCGGCATGACCCTGCAGACCTGGCTGGGCAGCTTCAAGGGCGTCGTCGTCAAGGTCGATGGCTGGTGCGGGCGGGGCACGTCGGACGCCTACAAGCTGGTGACCGGGCAGTATCTGCCGGGCGATCCCAAGGGTTGATTTAGCGCCGCCCGCGATAACTGGGGAGCGCGAGCCTCCAGTGGATCGCGGCGGCACGCAGGCTGAAGCCGGCGGCGGCCGCCACCACCGCCGCGGCAAAGGCGGGGACACCCGCGGACACCAAGACAACGTGCAGACCCGCGGCGAGCGCGGCGGCGGTCACGTACAGTTCGGGGCGCATCAGGATCGACGGCTCGCCCGCCAGCACGTCGCGGATGATGCCGCCGACACAGGCGGTCATCACCCCCATCAGCGCGGCCGGCACCGGCGGGATGCCGAACGCCAGCGCCTTGGCCGCGCCGAACACGGCATAGGCGGCGAGGCCGACGGCATCGAGCCAGTCGAGCGCCTTGTCCTGCCACCAGATCTGCGGTGCGATCCAGACCAGCCCGGCGACCGCGAGGCAGATCGCGGCGACCAGCGGATCATGGACCCAGAAGACCGGCGCCCCGATCAGCAGATCGCGGACCGATCCGCCGCCGACGCCGGTGATCAGCGCGAAGAAAGCGGCGGTGACCAGGGTCTGGCCGCGCCGGGTCGCGGCGAGCGCCCCGGTGGTCGCGAACACCGCGATGCCGAACAGGTCGAGCCAGGGAAGGATCGATCCGAATTGCCAGGGCGCATGGGGAAGCATGGCGCGTTCTATCGCCGTCGACGGTTCGGCGCAAAGGCGGCTGGAAACTCGCCGCGTGCTGCGACATAGCGGTGCCATGCAACGCTATCGCCCGTCGATGATCGCCCTTGCCATCTGCCTTGCCGCGCTTGCCGGTTTCGTCGATGCCCTCGCCTATTCAAGCCTTGGCGGTTTCTTCGCCTCGTTCATGAGCGGCAACACCACCCGTCTGGGCGTCGCCATCGCGACCGAACGCTACGACGAGGTGCGCATGGCCGGCGCGCTGCTGCTGAGCTTCGTCAGCGGCGTGATGATCGCGACGGTGATCGCGCGGCGCTGGGCCAAGCATGCCCAGGCAGCGGTGATGATCGCGGTGACCTTGCTGCTCGGCCTTGCCGCGACGATCATGCATTTCGAGCCGAACACCCAGGCGCTGCTGCTGCTCGCCGCGGCGATGGGCGCGGAGAATGGCCTGTTCCTGCGCGACGGCGAGGTGAGCATCGGCCTGACCTATATGACCGGATCGCTGGTGCGCATGGCGCAACGGCTGGCCGGCGCGCTGATGGGCGATGCCGACCGCTGGACCTGGATACGCTATCTGCTGCTGTGGCTCGGCTTTGCCAGCGGCGTGGTGATGGGGGCACGCTGCTATGGCGCGTTCGACAACGACGCGCTGTGGCTGGCGACCGGCGCGGCGGCGTTGCTGACGGTGGTGGTCGCGGTGATGGCCCGCGGCGCGGAGCCGGCGGGGCCATGGGGTGCCCGAGCCGTTTAGACGGCTGCCTCGCGATTGAGGAACTCAATCACCGGCTCGTCACACGCGACGATATGGTCGCTCAGCGCGAACACCTCGGGCTTGAGAGGATGGGCCAGTGCTTCATCCCGATCAAGGATGCGACCGAGATAGGATGTCGCGTACATCGTGTCCGCTGCATTTACCAAGCCGACCTGATAGCTGTTCTCGGCGGTCCATATTCGAAGGGCGAAGGCGAGCCGATCGGATGACGTCGAATCATCTGACCACTCACCCAGCCCCACCAACACGCTGACAAAATCATGCCCTTCGGAGAAATCGGCAAAATAGACCGCAAAAGCCGCTTCGTCGCGACTGACGAAGCGGACCAGATGCGTGGTGGCATCGCCACAGCACGTGCAGATCGACCGGGTCGGCGGCTCGAATTCGATCCGGTCCATTCCCGGCCCCCGAGCTTAGATGTGGATCGGCTTGCCGAGCACCGCCATCGCGGCTTCCTTGATCGCTTCCGAATGCGTCGGATGGGCGTGGCAGGTGTAGGCGATGTCCTCGGACGTCGCGCCGAACTCCATCGCCTGCGCGGCCTGGGCGATCATCGTACCGCCGACCGAGGCGATGACCCAGACGCCGAGCACCCGGTCGGTCTTGGCATCGGCGATGACCTTCACGAAACCATCGGGCTCGTGATTGGTCTTGGCGCGCGAATTGGCGAGCATCGGGAACTTGCCGACTTTCACTTCACCACGCTCCTTCGCCGCTTCCTCGGTCAGGCCGACGCCGGCGATCTCGGGGCTGGTGTAGACCACGCTCGGAATGACATCATGGTTCACGATGCCGGTGAGGCCGGCGATATTCTCCGCGACCGCAATGCCCTCGTCCTCGGCCTTGTGCGCGAGCATCGGGCCGGGGATCACGTCGCCGATCGCCCAGATGCCGGGGACCGAGGTCTGGAAGCGATGGTCGGTCTCGACCTGGCCGCGCTGGTTGGTGGCAAGGCCAGCCTTGTCGAGGCCGAGGCCTTCGGTGTTGGGACGGCGGCCGATCGAGACGAGCACCGCATCGGCCTCGAGCGTCGTGGCCTCGCCGCCGGCGGCGGGCTCGAGCGTGAGCGTCGCGGTGTCGCCATTGACGGCAACCCCGGTGACCTTGGTCGAGAGGCGGAATTCCAGCCCCTGCTTCTTCATGATCTTGTTGGCTTCCTTGCGCACGTCGCCGTCGAAGCCCGGCAGGATCTGGTCGAGGAATTCGACGACCGTCACCTTCGCGCCGAGGCGCCGCCAGACCGAGCCGAGCTCGAGGCCGATCACGCCGCCGCCGATCACCACCAGGTGCTTCGGCACCGACGGCAGTTCGAGCGCGCCGGTCGAATCCACCACGATTTTCTGGTCGATCGTCACGCCGGGCAGCGGGGTGACCGAGGAGCCCGTCGCGATGACGATGTTCTTCGCGCGAACCTCGCGGTCGCCGACCTTGACGCTGTCCTTGCCGGTGAAGCTGGCATAGCCTTTCAGCCACTCGACCTTGTTCTTCTTGAACAGATATTCGACGCCGCCGGTGAGCTGCTTGACCGCATCCCTGCGCTGGCCGTGCATCGTGTCGAGATCGAGGCTGGTCTCGACCTTCACGCCCAGCTTGGCGAGCCGGCCCGAGACCGCCTCGTCATACAGCTCGGACGCGTGCAGCATCGCCTTGGACGGGATGCAGCCGACATTGAGGCAGGTCCCGCCCAGCGTCTCGCGGCTCTCGACGCAGCCAGTCTTCAGCCCAAGCTGCGCCGCACGGATCGCGGCGACATAGCCGCCCGGGCCGGAGCCGATTACCAGGACGTCGAAATCATAGTCAGCCATTGTCTATCTCAATCGCATGGTGCGTAACGACACGTAAGCACTCCCGTTCGTCCTGAGTAGGGGCTGAGCTTGTCGAAGACCCGTATCGAAGGACATGGCGTGAGGCCTGCCCTGCGATACGCCATTTCGACAAGCTCAATGGCTACTCAGGACGAACGGCGGCGGGTTCAAAGGTCGATCAAAATCCGCGTCGGGTCCTCGATCGCGTTCTTCAGCGCGACGAGGAAGGTCACGGCCTCGCGGCCGTCGATCAGGCGATGATCGTAGCTGAGCGCGAGGTACATCATCGGGCGGACCACGACCTGGCCGTCGCGGACGACCGGGCGGTCCTCGATGCGGTGAAGGCCAAGCACCGCCGCCTGGGGCGGGTTGATGATCGGGGTCGACATCAGCGAGCCGAACACGCCGCCATTGGAGATGGTGAAGGTGCCGCCCTTCATCTCTTCCATCTTCAGGGTGCCGTCCTTGGCGCGCTTGCCGAAGTCGCCGATGGTGCGCTCGATCCCGGCGACCGAAAGCTGGTCGGCATCGCGCACCACGGGGACGACCAGGCCGCCCGGGCCCGACACGGCGACCGAGATATCGACATAGTCGTGATAGACGATCTCATCGCCCTCGATCGAGGCATTGACGCTGGGCACGTCCTTCAGCGCGAGGCAGGCGGCCTTGGCGAAGAAGCCCATGAAGCCGAGGCGGACGCCGTGCTTCTTCTCGAACAGGTCCTTGTACCTGGTGCGCGCCTCGATCACCGCCGTCATGTCGACGTCGTTGAAGGTGGTGAGCATCGCCGCGGTGTTCTGCGCTTCCTTGAGGCGCTTCGCGATCGTCTGGCGCAGGCGCGTCATGCGCACGCGCTCTTCCTTGCGGCCGGTCGAGGCGGCGACCGAGGGCGCGACCTGCGGCTCGGCCGGGACCGCCGGGGCGACCGGAGCGGGCGCCGGCGCGGCCGAAGCGGCGGCGACGACATCGTCCTTGGTGATGCGGCCGTCCTTGCCGGTGCCCTTGACCGTCGAGGGATCGACGCCGTGCTCGAGCACCGCGCGGCGCACTGAAGGAGAG
>NZ_JBFUDK010000028.1:0-33821 GCF_056404755.1 Sphingomonas sp. P2_B6 | reverse complement strand
CGTGAACGGTGTGCCGGGGATCCTGGCGGCGTGCGGCGGGGACGGCGGTTGCGCGACCTGCCAGGTCTATGTCGATGAGGCCTGGGCTGCTGTGACCGGCACGGCGTCCTCGCGTGAGCGCAACACATTGCGCTTTGCGTTCGAGCCGAACGCCCATAGCCGCCTTGCGTGCCAGATCGTCCTCACAGAAGAGCTCGACGGTCTCGTCGTGCACCTGCCCTCAGATCAATATTAGCCGGCGTCCGATCAGTCCGGCCAGACCGGCTCCTCTGCGGGCTCCGTCACCTCGGGAAGCTCCATCGCCTCCAGCGCTTCGTGAATATGCTTCAGCAAGCCCGGGATGGCGGCCCGGCTCATGCGGCTCGACGGGCCGGCGATCGAGATCGCCATGGGCGGATCACCGTCCCGGACCGGGAGCGCGACCGCCAGGTTCGACACCCCGGGGGTGAACACGCTGGCGGCAAAGGCATAGCCATCACGACGAACCTGGGCCAGTTCCTTCAGCACCGTCGCGGCCTTGTACTCCTCTCTTCCCCCATGCTGCGTGGCATTGGACCGCTCCACCACCTTCAGCACCTGGGCTTCGGACTGCCGGCTGAGAAGGGCCTTTCCCGGCACGGATTTGAGCAGCGGGCGCAGTGTCCCGTTGGGCGGGCGATAGCTCAAGGGCTGCATCGTCTCGACGGCATGAACCTGTTGCATGTAGAGGCCGCTCTGAACCGCAAGCAAAATGGTTTCCTGGGTCGCCATCGCCAGGCTTTCCATCATCTTGACGACACCGCCGCCCTCGAACAGCCGTTCGGGAATCCACTGCCCGAGCAGCGCAAAACGCAGGCTCGGGAAATAGCTCTTCGTCTCGATATTATAGGTCAGATATCCCAGCTTGTGGATGCTGCGCAGCAGCGCGAGCGTGCTCGACACCGGATAGCCAAGGTCCTGCGATATCTCCGACAGGGTGCGCGGCTCGCGACCCTTTTCGAAATAGCGGAAGATCGACAAGACACGTTGCGCCGACTTGACGCTCGCTGCGCCCTCGCTCGATTCAGGAACCATCATGGTCCTCATTGTAAGGATTGCGCCGCATTTGCGAAGGCCAATCTCGATCCCTTGTTCAGGCGCCGCCCTGTCCGCCACTCACTCCCCGGCCCGCCGGCACCCCGTTCGCCTTCTCGCAAACACCCCGGCACACCCACGCTCACCACACCCCGACAACGGGCAAAACTCCCTCGAACTCCGGGCAGCAATCTTCAATCTTGCTGGCTGAAAAAACAGGTGGGTGGCGATCGTCCTCCCGTCCGAACCAGGCCGACTGGTGGGCTTGCGGTGCGAAGCGAGATATGAGCACCACCCACCAGTCCTGCGGCCCGCGATCTCACCAGCGATAGCGGACCTGAATAGCGACATTCCTGGGTTCTTCCTTACCGCCCGAGGTGGTGTTGCTGCCGAAGGACAGGGGTATGATCCTGTCGGTCAGGTTCTTTCCGATCAGGTCAAGCGCCCAACGGTGCGAAGGATCTTCCAGGGTAATCTTGCCATCCAGCCGGACACTTCCCGGAATTAGGAACAACGGGTCGTCAGTGCCCACGCTGTTATAATAGGATGTCGTAAAGATCGGGCTGAGTGCGCCCGTCAGACGAAAGCCTCTTATCGGAACACTATACTCACCGGTGAATGACCCGCTCCACTTGGGCGCAAAGTCGAGCGGCTTGCCGTTCAGGCTCTGAAATGCCGGCTTTGGCACCAACGCATTTTGTCCGTACGTGATCGGCGCATTGGGAAAATCGGTATAGTGCGCATCCAGATAGGTCACATCTCCGGTGATACGGAGGCGCGATGTCGGCGCCCACTGCGCGTGCAGTTCCACGCCTTGTGACCGACTACCGCCCGCATTTACCGCAGCGCTGGTATAGATTCCCGCCAGCAGCTGGATCTGCGCGCTGACCTGAATATCCTTAAAATCCTGCCGGAAATAATCGAGGTTGATGAGAAGGCGGTTCCCGAACAATTTGGCTTTTACGCCAGCCTCGTAGGCGTTCACAAACTCGGGCTTGAAGGTCGGTTCGACGGTCGCCCCTGAAATGCTCGTCAAAGGAGCAAATGTCGTCGAAGAGAAGCCGCCCGCCAGGAAGCCGCGGGTATATTTGGCGTACAGCATGACCTGAGGCTGCACCTGATATTGCAACCCGATCGATGGCAGCGCGGCCTTGTCAGTGCGCGCATAAGGAAAGGTGCCCGGCGCGCCGAGAAACTGGCCCAGAAACACCTGTTGCGCGGGCGTGTACACATCATCGAGCGGCGCAAACGGACCCGTCGCCTGTCCAAAGGAGACATTGCCGACAAAGTCTTTGTGAACGCGGCTCGCCCGAAAGCCGAGGTTCAACGTCAGTTGCTTCGTGATGTGCCAGTTCACCGCGGCAAAGCCCGACAGGATGGACTCCTTCTGCGTATATGTGAACAAGTATCCAGCAGGTGTCGGCCCGGTAAAATGAAGAGTCGCCAGAGTCGGGTTAAAGTATGGCGTCAGCCCCTCTACGGACGAATCAAGGGTATCTCTCTGATAATAACCACCGATGATGAAGTCTACTGGTTTGTCGGTAGATGACGCTATGCGTACTTCCTGACTGAACTGCCGATACTTCTGTTGAACAACCTGCGTCGTCAACCACTGGTTTCCAACCGAGGGATTGTCCTCATCCGCATGAGAGTCGAGGATCAGGTAACCGGTGACTGATGTGAAGGTCAGGTCACCGGCATGATAATCCATGGTCAGTTCATCGGTGTTGGTTTTCAACAGCGCGAATTGGCCAGCCAAACCTGAGTTCAGGTTATTGTCCAAGCCAGTCGGGGCCGACCCCGGGCTCGCGGCGTTGGCGGCAACGACATACGAGCAGAAATTACTGACTTTGGGCACGCCGACCGGCGGCGGGCACAACGTCCACTGCGAGGGAGTCTGATTGAAGGCGCCGGTGATTTTGTTCGAGCTACCCTCGACCTTCAGGATGGCATCGAAATCACTCGTCGGCTTCCAGACCACCGTGCCGCGACCCGCGTAATTCCGCATGCCCGGCGCTTTCTCTCGCGTATTCACGTTGTAGATCCAGCCAGTCTGCCCGTTGGCGGTGCCCGCGAGACGCACGGCCAGGGTTTCGCTCACCGGTACACTGGTCGCTCCCTCGACCGCATATGCGCCGTAGGAGCCATAAAGCGCACGTGCATAGCCATCGAAATGGTCGTCGGGCCTCTTGGTCTGCAAGCTCAGCGCTCCGCCGACTGCATTGTTGCCGAAATAGGTGCTTTGCGGTCCGGCAAGAAGCTCGATGTGGTCGATATCCAGGAATGCCGCCTGCGTTGCCACCGACCGGCCGTAATAAAGGCCATCGACGAAGACAGGGACCGACTGATCATAGGATGAGTTACGTGCGCCGGAGGAGATACCACGAATGGCGATGGTCTGACCCTGCTGGTTGCCCGCAGACACGATGTGCAACTGGGGGACGACCTGGGACAGGTCCGTCAGACTGTTGAGGTTTTGATTCTGCAGCGTAGCGCCGGAGACCACCTGAACCGACACAGGGACTTTTTGGAGCGGCTCCTCTCGCTTCTGCGCTGTGACGATGATGTCCTGTATCTGGCCATCAGCCGAATTGCCCTGCTCTGTCGGGGGAGCCTGGTTCGCAGGTGCGGCAATCGGCGCAGCAGTCACCTGGTCTCGCGCGGCAGCCGGAGTTGCGCCGCATAGTGCCAATCCAGCTGTCAGAAACATCGCGGAATGGGCGATTACAGATGTCGACGAAAGCGCTCGGCGCGCGAAAATGTGGCCGCGAACTCGTACCGGCTGATGGCCCTTCATTGTACCTCCCTATCTCGGAATGAGTCGCCTATTTTTGAACCCGATCAGCGCGATGAGCGCGTCCCGGGCTATGTAGGCTTCGCACGCCGAATAGCTTCGCGCGTGTCGCAAGACAATCTGTTTTCACAAATGTCTTTTATTTTTTCATGGATGAGAAATTTCTATTATACGACGACGCTCATTGGCGGACTCACGCTCTGCGGTTGACCCGTCGGTCGTTCCGGGGCCTGCCCTTGGCGGCGCGAGTGAGTGCGACCAATCGCGACGGCAGGATTTCTCGTCGTCATCACCAGACATGGCCGGCCAACTCGTCGCTGCCCGGAAGGGTGTGCGCAAACCGAGCAGAGTTGGCCAATTTGCACGAAATGAGGCACTTCGTTGCCTGCCATATTGCTGAAATGGCCACTCCCGAATGATGTGCGCGAAAGACATCGGGACAATCCGCAGGTGCTACGCGAACGCTATTGGGATCGCCCGACGATCAATCTCGAGGAGTTTGCGGACCTGGCCTGCATGTCTGTCCGGCAACTCTACAGGCTGCGCGCGAGGCGGGACGCATCTTTTCCCACTGAGATGCGTCCTGGCGGCTCTCCGATTTTCAAAAGGATCGAAGTCGAAGACTGGCTGGAAAGCCGTGCTATCCATCGAAAGACGGTCTGGATTCACCCGGAATGGAAAGCGCCTCAAACACGTTAGCGCCTAGGGCGAGACCGATCAGGAAAGACTCCCACCGCGCAAACCCGTCGCGCTTCTCGTCAAAGAGATCATAGCCATCATAGACTTCCTCCAGGTCCTTCTTCTTGTGGTTCAGCATCGCTTCGGCCGTCTCGAAATCGATTTTCAGCCTCTTCGTGTTGGAGCGCATTGTCCGGCGCAGATCGTGAAAGGTGAAGTGGGCGATCGTTCTTCCAGCGATTTCCTCCATCCTGCGATGGATTCGCGCCAGAACCTTGTACCAACCCGCCATCATCGGCCCCTCTTTCCGAGAGGAAGGGATCAGCCAGACGCGGTTGGTCGCCGTCAGCGACCTGCCCCACGGCGCCAGGGGGATGCGGTGCAAAAGACTGTTCTTTGTCCGCTCGGGAGGGATCGACCACACGTCACCAGCAATCTCGCTCGCCTCGGCACCCAAGACCTCTTCCTTCCGGCATCCGGTCAGCAAGAGGAGCAGAACGGCGCGCTGATAGAGGCGCTTCTCCAACGCGAGCGCCTGAAGGAGCCAACACAGTTCTTGATGGTTCAGGTGCCTGGAACGGGGGGCGGAGGGAAAATAGTTGGCCTCGAGTGTAGTGGCTGGATTCGCCTTCAGGATGACCCCGGCTTCCTTGCCCGGCCGTCCCGCACACCACTTCATGAATACCTTCAGTTCCGCCGCGAGCCTGTTCGCCCGGATAGGGGCCGTCTTGCCTTTCTTAAGGACGAGCGACCAAAGATCGTCATCAGTGAGCTCCTGAAGGATTCGCTTTCCGATCTGGCGCTCCATGTCACATGACCAGATTTGCTCCTTGCCGCGGATCGACCGCGGCTTGAGCTTGCGACGAAGGCCGCTTTTTACGGATACCATGTAGAGCGCGTGAGCATCAGCCACCTTGGTGTGCGCCGCGCGCTCGGCGCGTGCAGCATCGGCCGGGTCGACCCCCTGCTCTACCGAGACATTCAGATTGACGGCCCAGGCGCGAGCATCGGCGATGCTGTGGATTGGGTATCCCCCGAGCGTCGCCTTTAGTGACCGCGCCGGTTTTCGTCCGGCCACCCGTCGACGATACTTCCAAACCTTCGTGGTGCGGTCGTGACCCGTATGGACTTCAAGGTACAATCCCGGCGTCTGGGGGTCTGCCAATCGGCCCGCCTGCAATTTGTCTAACGTACTGGGGTTAAAGCTGATCTTCGTTCCCATTGTGCGCTCTCTCGAAGCGAGATCACGTCCAATTTCACGGGCACAATTCGGGCACAAGAAGCGTCCTTGCTGGTCCGAAAATGTCCTGTTGTGTCACAAGCTCTGGGTCGAGACGCGTAGCTTGTGCGCAATGGCCGTACCTCCGAAGCCGCTCGGTTAGAGCGGCGATAAAGTTCGGATGTCGACAATTTCTCGTTGTACTTCAGATGCCTATACGATCCCAGCGTGTGACGCACTGGGTTCGCTCTTGCCCCGTCCGGCCCACCACGCTAGATGCGCGAGCCGCACAGGGGTGTAGCTCAGTTGGTTAGAGCGTCGGTCTCCAAAACCGAAGGCCCTCGGTTCGAGTCCGAGCTCCCCTGCCACTTCCCCATCCTCCCGCGTTTGCCAGTCACGTCGCTCGGGATGTGGACAACCGCAGTTTCCCCTTGCTCCCCCGGTCGCGGCTCTGCGAATGAGGAGCCGACACAAAAAAGGGGGCACCATGCTGGAAAAGCTGACCACGGGCTTGCGGCGGAGCCTTGCCGGGCTGGTGCTGGTACTGGCGATCGTCTCGGGAGAGGCGCGAGCTGACGTTCGCATGATCTTTTGGTCGCACGATACCACCACCTATTTCCCGCACGCCTTCGTCACCCTGAAGGGTGTGGCCGATTCGAGTGGCGAGGTGGTCGACACGAGCTATGGCTTTACGGTCAATTCTACCACACCGATGGCGCTATTTGCGTCGGTGAAGGCTCATGTAGACATTACTCCCAAAAGCTACATCCGCGCTAGCGAAGCGCAATTCTCCGTTCGTCTCACGGATGCGCAATATGAGTCCGTCAAGGCGATGATAGCGGAATGGAACGGACCAAAGTCGCGCTGGAATCTCAATAACCGGAACTGCGTGCATTTCGTCGCCGAGGCAGCACGGCGGGCAGGCCTCGTGGTGGTCGAGGACAAAAAGCTGATGAAGAAACCGCGCAGTTTCACCCAGTCGCTCATTCCGCTCAATCTGGGTCGGGTCACGGTGATCAACATGAACGGCAGAGCGTATTGGGCCGCCCACCCCGAGGACGAAGTGTTCGGCGTGCCGGAGAAGATCGGCGACTCTGTGCTCGGCCGGAAGATCAAGGGCCTGCCCGAGGAAGGAGACCGATAGCGGGACACGTCCGCAAACGACCCCGCCTCTCTTGCTTTCCCGGCGCGCCGGGGTTATCTGCGCGGTCAATCCGAAATCGAGGATTGGACGGCGCCGGTTCCTTGGGACCGGGCAGCGGCTCCATGCCTCGATCTCGTGCGTTTTGAAAAGCGAGCTGAGCAGCGTGGCGAAGACGACACCGTTAGAGTTCATCAAGCAGGTGCAGGCAGAGACCAAGAAGGTCGTCTGGCCGACGCGGCGCGAAACGATCATGACCGGCGTGATGGTCATGATCATGACGACGCTGCTGGCGATCTTCTTCTTCGGGATCGACACGATCTTCGAGGCGATCGTCAAGCTGCTGCTAAGCCTCGCGAACTGATTTTTGGATAGAAACATGGCGCGCTGGTACATCATTCACGCTTATTCCGGGTTCGAGGGCAAGGTGCGCGACTCGATCATGGCGGAGGCGACCCGCATGGGCCTCGACGCGCTCGTCGAGCAGATCGAGGTCCCGACCGAGACCGTCACCGAAGCCCGTCGTGGCAAGAAGATCGCGGTCGAGCGCAAGTTCATGCCGGGCTATGTGCTCGCCAAGCTGAACATGAACGACGACGTGTATCACCTGGTGAAGAACACGCCGAAGGTGACAGGCTTCCTCGGATCGATGGGCAAGCCCCAGCCGATCAGCGAAGCCGAAGCGGCCCGGATGCTCAACTCGAAGGAGGAAGCAGCCGCCGCGCCGAAGCAGAAGATGAAGGTCGATTACGAGATCGGCGATTCGGTGAAGGTGCTCGACGGCCCGTTCGCGAGCTTCAACGGCATCGTCGAAGAGCTCGATTTCGATCGCAGCCGCGTCAAGGTGTCGGTGTCGATCTTCGGTCGCGCCACCCCGGTCGAGCTCGAGTTCGAACAGGTCGAGCGCGCGAAGTAAGAAGAAATTGTGCTCCTGCGAAGGCGGGAGCCCAGTCTGGGTCCCCGCCGTCGCGGGGACACTGTGAAGTGCGGGAGGCCGTCAAAAGCCGCTTGGACCGCTAAACTTGAAAGAGAGTGAGTCATGGCAAAAAAGATTACAGGTTACATCAAGCTGCAGGTGCCGGCCGGCAAGGCCAACCCCAGCCCGCCGATCGGCCCAGCCCTGGGTCAGCGCGGCGTGAACATCATGGAATTCTGCAAGGCGTTCAACGCGCAGACCGGTGACCAGGAAGTCGGCACGCCGCTTCCCACGGTCATCACCGTCTATGCGGATCGTTCCTTCTCGTTCGAGACGAAGACGCCGCCGGCGTCCTATCTCATCAAGAAGGCGGCTGGCCTGAAGTCAGGCTCAAAGGAGCCGGGCAAGCTGACCGCGGGCAAGATCAAGCGCTCCGTGCTGAGCCAGATCGCCGAGACGAAGATGAAGGACCTGAACGCCAACGATATCGACGCGGCAACCCGCATCATCGAAGGCTCCGCCCGCGCGATGGGCCTCGAAGTGGTGGAGGGCTGATACAATGGCAAAGCTGACCAAGAAGGCGAAGACCCTCGCCACCGCGATCGATCGCGAGAAGCTGCACGGCATTGACGAAGCGATCGCGCTGGCCCGTGCCAATGCGACCTCCAAGTTCGACGAGACGATCGAAGTCGCGCTGAACCTGGGCGTTGACCCGCGCCATGCCGACCAGATGGTCCGCGGCGTCGTCACCCTGCCCAAGGGCACCGGCAAGACTGTCCGCGTCGGCGTGTTCGCCAAGGGCGCCAAGGCTGACGAAGCCCGTGAGGCTGGCGCCGACGTCGTTGGTGCCGAGGATCTCATGGAGATCGTCCAGGGCGGCACGATCGATTTCGATCGCTGCATCGCGACCCCGGACATGATGGGTGTCGTCGGCCGCCTGGGCAAGATCCTGGGCCCGAAGGGCATGATGCCGAACCCGAAGCTGGGCACGGTCACGATGAACGTCGCTGAAGCCGTGAAGGCAGCCAAGGGCGGCCAGATCGAGTACCGCGTCGAGAAGGCCGGCATCATCCATTCCGGCATCGGCAAGGCGAGCTTCCCGGCCGAAGACCTGCGCGCCAATTTCGACGCACTGGTCGATGCGATCGTCAAGGCCAAGCCGTCGGGCGCCAAGGGCAAATATGTCCGCAAGGTCGCGATCAGCTCGACCATGGGCGCCGGCATCAAGGTCGACACTGCGGACGTCACCGCGGTCTGATCCGGGTCTGAGAACTGAAGCGAAGGGTCGGGGGAAACCCCGGCCCTTTTCTTATGCGGCCATCATGGCCGGCGTGGCGGTACGATCGCGCCCGGCTCGGCATCGCCGAACATCTGAACCCAGCCGCCGCGCGTATCCATATATTCCCGGACGGCCGCGATCCTGCCGTCGACCACATGGAAGACGAAGCAATAGTCGTTCACATAGGAACGGCCATTGGCGAGCGCCGCGGACATGCGGTGCTCGGCGATGACATGATCGCCCGCCACGTGAAGGCCTTTGAAGTCGTTGGCGATGTCGCTGACGAACAGCCGGCCGAAATCATGCGCGATGAAATCGACGATCGCATCGCGATCGAGGTTGTTCGATCCATCCGGCGGCCCGGCCTCGTCCGGATGGCCCAGCCCCAGTGCAACCTGAGTCGCGTTGCCCGGCGGCGCGACCCAGACGACGTCTTCGGTGAAGCACGCCGCGATCCGATCCGCATCGCGCGTCGCATAGGATTGATAAAAGGCCATGACGGCCTCGCGTGGGCCGATGGGTGACGTCGCCATGGTTCATCTCTCCTGAACGGGGTCAAGGCTGTCGAGGCTAGCGCCGGTGCGTCGAGCGGCATCCCGCTTCTTGCGTTCAACACCGGCACCGCATGATTGACGGCGAGCCCGGGAACGGGAATCCTGCGCTTCTTCGAGGAAGACGCAGGATGAACGACCGGCTCATGGCGGCAGCGGCGATGCCCCGTTCGGGTGTGCCGACCCGTGCCAGCACGCTTGTCTTCGCCGCCAAGGCCAGCCTGCTCCGCGCCCGTCGTACCGCCCAGGACGTCATGCCCGGCCTCGGGCCGACGCGTCACCGCCATGGTACCGCACTGATCGAGGCGCCAATCCTGGCGACCGTCCGCACGCCACTCTGGACCAATGCGGGCGGCGAAAAGGATCGCGCCCTCAATGCCGGCAAGATCCAGAATCTGCGTTGCGCGCTGCGTGGCCTGGACGGGATCGAAGTCGAAGCGGGACGAACCCTGAGCTTCTGGCGGCAGGTCGGCCGCCCGATCCGCCAGCGCGGTTACGTCGCCGGGCGAGAACTGCGTGAGGGCTGCATGATCGCGACGATCGGCGGCGGACTCTGCCAGCTGTCGAACGCGCTGTATGACGCGGGCCTGCAGGCCGGGCTCGAGATCGTCGAGCGTCATGCGCACACGCGCATCGTGCCCGGATCGCGCGCGGCGGCCGGGCGTGACGCCACGGTGTTCTGGAACTATCTCGACCTCCGATTGCGCGGCCGTCATCCGTTCCGGATCGAAGCCCGGCTGACTGCCGACCAACTCGAGTTGACCATCCGCGGCCAAGGCGCCGAGGTCGGACCAGCGATGCTCGCCTTTGTCCCCGGCATCGCGGCGCATGACTGTCTGCGCTGCGGCCAGATCGCCTGTCACCGGCACGATCCCGATGGAGAGGCGGCGTCGCTACCCACCGCCTGGCTGGTCGATGCGGCGACGCCCGAATTCACCGCCCTGTACACGGCGCGCGCGACTCCGGGCGACATGCTGCATCTTTCGACGCGCCGCTTCGGCAAGGCGGCACATGCCTGGCCTGGCCTCGGCCAGGAGCGAACCGCCGATATCACCGCTCTCTACCGTGCCGTTGCGCTCAGGGCGCGGGCGACCATGCCACTGGCGCGCGTGATGCTGGCCGCAGACGCGCGGTTCGCTGCCGCCCATGCCCGCCGCCTGTCACCGGACCACACCCATCTCGTCGTGGCTCAGTCGCTGCTCCCCCATCTCTGGCGGCTGGGCGCTCTGCAAGGCCGGAGCTTCGAGGTACTGATGGAGCGGCTTCCCCTGGAGGCGCTCCATCGCATTCTCGACGTGGCATTCACCCGTCACCCGGACAACTCCACGCTGGGCGATTTCCGGGCGCCGCCATCGATCGTCGCTGCAGAGCGCGAGGCGCTGGGTGCGGCAACCCGTCTCGTCACCGCGCATCATGCCGTCGCCGAGCTTTTCCCCGCTGGCCGGGTCGATCTGCTCGACTGGGCCCCTGCCCCGCCACTCGGAGCGATGCGCGGGGGCCGCAGCGTCCTGTTCGCCGGCCCTGGCCTCGCGCGCAAGGGCACTCATGCCATGCGGGAGGCCATGGCGGGTCTGGAGATCGAACTGCTCATCGAACGCAGCGCGGCAGAAGGCCCGGACTTCTGGCGCGGGCTGAACGTCAGGCACCTGGCGCCGGGCGAACGCCCGACGCTGGCAGCCGTGGTGCTCCCGGCCATTGTCGAGCATCGCCCGCACACGCTGCTTCGCGCGCTGGCAGCTGGCCTGCCAGTGATCGCGACCCGGGCCTGCGGTCTGCCGCCGCAACCAGGTCTGACCTTCGTCGCGCCCGACGATCCGCAGGCGCTGCGCGCCGCTCTGGTTGCGCTGCTCGCCTGACAAAGAGGGCCGGGAATGACCCCGGCCCTTTCCTTCTTTTGCCCAATAGTCGCTTACAGCGCGACCACGCCGCCGTCGTTCTTGGTAATCACCACCGTGGCCGAGCGTGGGCGGTTGCCCGGGGCCGGAGCGGCCTGGCTCGCCGGCCAGTTGCTGGTGATGTTGCCGGTGTTGCCGTTCTCGCCCGGGTGCTGGATGTTGACGAACAGCGTCTTGCCGTCCGGCGTCGAGTCGACGCCGGTGATTTCCGCTTCCAGCGGACCGACGAGGAAACGCCGCAGCAAGGTGCCCGGCGCCGCGCCGACGCGCGTGGCCTGGGCGATGCCGGCGCCGCCGGTCGGGGTATTGGTGATCGTCTTGACCCCGCCATCGTTGACGCTGCCCGGCATCGCCGCAAGCATCATGCAGTTGGTGACGTCGGTATAGGCGCTATCGTCGGTCTGGATCCAGAGCACCGGCTTGACCAGGCCCGAGGCGTTGGACGGGCGGCCGAACCACAGGCCGTCCGGACTGGAGAAATCATTGGTCGCATCCAGGCCCGACACGTTGATGTTGGTCGCGTCGAGATCCGATCCGGCGCCGAACAGATAGATGTCCCAGGAGAAGTTGAGCGCTTCCGAGGTGTCGCCCGTCTCGCGCAGGCGGATGATATGGCCGTTGCGATTGGAGACCGAGGTGCTCGGCGGATCGATATAGGCGCGCGGGTTGGCCGCGTCGGTGTTGGCCGGGGTGCGCGTCGAGTTGTTGGTCAGGGTCAGATAGACTTCGCCAGTCACCGGGTTGACCGCGGTCCACTCCGGACGATCCATTCTGGTCGCCCCGAGCGCGTCGGCGGCGAGACGGGCGTGAGTCAGCACGTCCGCCTGGTCGGCATAGGCATAGGTCGCGTTGCCCGATGTGAGCGGCCCGGTGCCGAAAATCAGCGGCAGCCACTCGCCGCTGCCCGAGGCGTTGAACTTGGCGACATAGAGCGTGCCATTGTCGAGATATTTGTCGCCGATGGCGAGGCGGTCCGCCGAGCTCGCATCGGCGGCCGACCATGCGTTCGCCGAGACGAACTTGTAGAGATATTCGTTCACCGCATCGTCGCCCATGTAGAAGGCGGGCTTGCGGCCGGGGACGAAGTTGGACGGCCAGCAGCCCTCATGGTTCATGCGGCCAAGCGCGGTGCGCTTCCGCGGCGCGGCGGTCTTGTCGTACGGGTCGATCTCGACGACCCAGCCGAACTGGTTGGCTTCGTTGCGGAAGTCGGAGAGTGCGTCGGCGCCGGTCGCCTGCGCGTCCCAGCGGCGGTAGATGGTGCTCGCCGGATCTGCCGGAACGACGGTCGCCCAGCCGAAATTGCCGGTCGCGCTGGTGACGGCATAGCGGGTGAGCGCAACCACTTCCTTCGGGGTGCGGCGGGGATTGTCGGCGGCGGTCGGGCGGCGGAAATAGCCGGCCCAATTCTCTTCGCAGGTCAGGTCGGTGCCCCAGGGCGTATAGCCGTTGGCGCAATTGTTGATCGTGCCGCGACCGGCGACGCCGGTCGGCGAGAAGACCGTGCGGAGCTGAGCGGCGCCGCGCACCGGGCCGTTGAACACGGTCGGCGTCAGCGGCGTGATGCGGCGATTGAGCGCGCCGGCCTGATTGTAGCTCCAGGCGGCACCGGCCTTCGACACTTCGACGATGCTGAGCCCGTGGCACTCCATTTCCTTGAGGGCTTCGGCTTCGGGCCGCGCGCCTGCCACGGTGGTGGCGCCGGCGACGTGGAGATAGGGCTGGTTGATGTTCTCATGGTTCATGACGAGCAGGCCGCGCGTGCTGCTGGTGTCCTCGCGGGCGTTGCCTGCGGCAGCGAGGCCGAACCAGTAGAGTGCGTCGCCATGGTCGCCCGCGCGATTGGCGAAATCGGTGTCGGTGCCGTCATTCTTGTAGGCCGCAGTGCCCGAGGCGATCGGATCGCCCAGGCGATACAGGATCGACACACTGTAGCCGTCGGGCACGCTGACCTTGTCGAGCCGGTTCTTGGCGACCGGGGTGAAGCCCAGGGTCGCCGGCGTCACGGTCACGGTGGTCTCGACCGACGAGGTCTGGCCCGTCGAGTCGACCGCGGCATAACGGAAGACGAGCGGCGTGCTGGCGCTCACGCTGGGCGCGACGAAGGTCGCAGCGCCGCTGCCCGCGTTGGTCAGCGTGACGGCAGGCCCCGAAACCTGGGTGAAGCTCTGCGACGCGATCCCGCCATTATCGGCGGCGATGCCGGTCAGGGTCACGACCCGGCCCGAGCTGGTCGTGCCCGACGAGCCCGCGGTCACCGTGGGGGCGGGGTCGGCCGCCGCATCCTTGTCGCTGCATGCCGCCAGCACGGCGCCGCCGAACACCGCGAACGCCGCCGCCGACACACCACCGCGCAGGGCGTCGCGCCGCGAATAGCGACGCTCGACCATGTCGTTCAGCGAAACGCCGCCGCTGCGATTGGTGTCGATGTCGCCGTCGTCATAGCCGAACGTGACGGTGGTCGAGTCAGTCATAAGGATACCCCCGGTGGATCGCGATCCGGTTCGGATTCGCTGTCCGGTTCCTCTTGTGCGGCCCACCTGACGGCGTGATGGATATTCCTTGACGATTCCGTGACAGATCGGCGTCCATTCAGGGACAGCGACAATGGTCCACGCATTTGTTGACTTCCGCGGAGATGTCGCTAAGGACCCGCGCTCGCTCGCCAGGTGTTCGCACCCGGCAAGCTACCGTCCGAGACAGTGGGTGGCCGGAATCCTCCGGCCTTAATTTCCCGCCTAGACGGGGAATGGAATTTTTCCGCTCGCGCGTCAGCGCGGCCGGTCTGCTGCCGCATTTGCGGTCAGTTCCCATGCCCCAATCGACGGACACCCCGGAAGCGCGGGTTTTCCGCGTCTCCGGTTCAACCGGCCCGGTGGCTTCGGCCAGCGGGTCAGACACGTGGAGAATGGCATGGATCGTGCTCAAAAGACCGAGCTCGTCGCCGAACTGAACCGCACCTTTTCCGAGGTCGGCGTGGTGGTCGTCACCCGCAATCTCGGCCTCACCGTCGCTCAGTCGACGGTGCTGCGCAACAAGATGCGTGATGCCGGCGCGACCTACAAGGTCTCGAAGAACAAGCTTGCCAAGATCGCGCTCGACGGCACCGACTATCTCTCGCTGGGCGACATGCTCACCGGGCCGGTAGGCCTTGCCACCTCGATCGATCCCGTCGCCGCAGCCAAGGTTGCGGTCGATTTCGCGAAGACGAACGACAAGTTCGAAATCGTGGGTGGATCGATGGGCGCGACCGTCCTCGACGTCGAAGGCGTGAAGGCGCTCGCAACGCTGCCCTCGCTGGATGAACTGCGTGCCAAGATCGTGGGCCTCCTGGTTGCACCCGCAACCAAGCTCGCGACCGTCACCCAGGCTCCTGCGGCGCAGCTCGCACGCGTGTTCGCGGCTTACGCCGACAAGGACAAGGAAGCTGCCTGAAAAGGCACCGATACTTTTTGAACTGAACCCAATGGGGCACCTGCCCCGATACGGAGAATGAACATGGCAGACCTGAACGCGCTGGTTGACCAGCTGAGCGAACTGACCGTCCTCGAAGCCGCTGAGCTTTCGAAGCTGCTCGAAGAGAAGTGGGGCGTTTCCGCCGCCGCTGCCGTTGCCGTTGCCGGCCCGGCCGCTGGTGGCGCCGGCGCCGCCCCGGCTGCTGAAGAGCAGACCGAGTTCGACGTGATCCTCACCGGCGACGGTGGCAAGAAGATCAACGTCATCAAGGAAGTCCGCGCGATCACCTCGCTCGGCCTGACCGAAGCCAAGACGCTGGTCGAGTCGGCTCCCAAGGCCGTCAAGGAAGGCGTTTCGAAGGACGAGGCCGCGAAGATCAAGGCCCAGCTCGAAGCCGCTGGCGCGACCGTCGAAGTCAAGTAATCTTTCGCTTCGGCGTAAGTCATTCCGGATCAATCCGGAATCAGAGACAAAAGAAGGGCGGCTCCGCAAGGGGCCGCCCTTTTTTTGATCCCAACACATGACGAAAACCTGCGCTTCTCAAGCACGTAATGCTGGGAAGGTACTGAAGAAGGTCGAATCCTTTCCAATAGCTTTTGCAGGCGGAATTGGGGTAAAGCGCTCCGTGACAGGCCGTTAAGCGCCGCTCGCGCCGTCGTTCTTCACGCCGGACCGGTCAGCGACGTCGCGCCGGCTAAGTCGCGCATGATGCGCATTTGGGGAGGGGTTCCATGACTCGTTTGATCAAGACGATCGGTCTCGCCGTAACGGCGATGCTGTTTGGCCTGTGCTTCGCCGCGCCGGCCAGCGCCCAGGCCACCCGTACCTGGATTTCAGGTGTCGGCGACGATGCCAATCCGTGCAGCCGCACTGCACCGTGCAAGACCTGGGCCGGCGCGATCTCCAAGACCGCCAGCGGCGGCGAGATCGATTGCCTCGATCCGGGCGGGTTTGGCTCGGTCACCATCACCAAGTCGATCACGCTCGATTGTGCCGAGGGCACTGACGGCGGGGCCGGCGGTATCCTGAACTCGGGCGTTCCCGGCGTCATCATCAACGACCCGAACGGCGGGACCGCGCCGACCATCAAGGTCGTTCTGCGCAACCTCACGATCAACGGTGCGGGCGTGACTGTCGGCACCTATGCCGTTCGCTTCCTGGGCGGCAAATCGCTCACGCTGCAAAATGTCAGCATCTCGAACCAGGGCACCGGATCGGTCCCGGCGATCAGCTTCGAACCGCAAGCAGGCAGCGTCGGCGCAACGCTCCATATGACGGATGTGGACATCATCAACGTCATCCACATTGGCGTTAGCGTGAAATCGGTCAACGGCGTCGCGGTTGCCGCATTCCTGAACAACGTCACGGTTTCGCAAGCCGCAATCGCCGTCAAGGTCGAAGCCGGCGGTGTCGCGACCATCGCCAACAGCAACCTGTCGAACAACGGCCGCGGCGTGTGGACCGCTTCGGGCGCAGCGACGGCGTCTCTGGACACTGTGACGATCGCCGGCAGCCTGGATGCGGGCGTATTTGCGACCAACGGAACGACAATCCGCCTGTCGAACGTCGGGCTTTACGACAACCTGTTCGGCATCAAGACGACCGGTGTCGCAACCGTCCAGTCGTTCGGCAACAATCGGCTCGGCCCGGATACGGCGAGCCCGGGCCTGCCGACCTCGACCGTTACCCTGAAGTAATCGCGGAGCCCGGCCGGAATGGTGTAGCAGATCCGGCCGGGCTTCCCTTGATTGACTCGCCGTTCGGAATGGACGGCCCGACAGGGCGGCGCTAGCGCCGCACTGAAATGGTGTAGGGCAAGGTACTGACGCCCTCATGCATGCGCGGCGTGCCATCGAGCCTGAACGGCGCCAGCTTGGTCCCCTCGCCCCGATCAACCCCGACCACATAGGATGTCGCGGTCTGACCCGTGCCGCCGTCCCAATCGTACAGCAGGTTGATCGTCAGCACCGGCACGAACAGCTGGCGATCCTGCACCGCCATCACGCTGACCATCTCCTTCGGCATCATCGCCATGCCAGTCAGCTCGATCGAGCCGCGTGGCGGCAAATCGAAGGGTGCCGTGGTCGGGCGCTCGATCGGGCTGGAGAACAGCGTCCCGATCCAGCCATCCTGTTCGGTCCCGGCGCTCAGCAACCGCACATCGACCTGGATCGCCCGCGCGATCGCTTCGCCGATATTGCTGATGACAATGTCGTACTCGACCGCGGCGCTCAATAAATTGGTACCGGCGCGCTTCGCATAAAGTTCGATGTCGAGCCTGGCACGGACGGGCGCCGTGACGGTTGCAGGCGGCGCGACCGGCGACGGCACCGCCTCAACCGGCGCCGGCTTCGGCACGGGGTCCTCCGCTTCCGCGTGAGCCTCATCTTCCGCGATCCGGGAGGCTTCTGGCGTGGCCGGCTCGGGCGCGACGGCTCCAAGATCGAATATCGCGTGTGCCCCTCGCTTTGGCGGCGTGCCGATATCGAGGGCGACCGGCGGAGGAGCAAAGGCGGCCGCCGCCACATCGCGAGCGCGTGGTGCGGTTGCGGGTGGCGAGTCCGGCCTGTCCGCGATCAGGTCGAAATGCGCGTGTTTCCCATTCTCGGACGCAGGCGCGTCATCGTCCTCGAATCGCTCCCGCCGCTGCAGGAGCCAGAAACCCAGCCCGCCGATAAGCAGGACGATCGCTCCCGCTCCACCCAGGAGCGGCCACGAAGGGCCATCCTCTCCTGCCGCGACAACGGGCGCTGGCGCCGCCGTCACGCTTGCGACCGGGGCAGGAGTCACTGCCGCGGCGGTCTCTGCCCCTTCGGGGAGGGGCGCCGCCGTGGTTGCCGGAAGCGGGGCTGATGTCGGTGTGGCGACCGGAGGGCGCTGCGCCGTCGGGAGGGGCACGGACTTCGGCGGAAGCCGACGCAGCGGAGTCCCGCTCGCCTGGGCCTCCGACGCCGTTACGGGCCGAGCCGGTGTCGGCGACGGCACGGGCGTCGGCAGCGTCCGGACGACAGGCGGCGGCGTCGCCGGCTGAGTCACCGTCGAGCCGGGGCTCGGCGTCAGGCTGAACTTCTCCAGTCCCGGAATGAGGTTGGGCGTCGGCGCCGGTGTCGGAGCGGGCGCGCTCTGCGCAAAGGCCGGCGTGATCACACCAGCCGACATCGTCAACGGAAGCGTCATGGCCCGAACATGGCGGGCGGCGAACTTGAACATTATCCCCACGTCACTGCCTTAGCCCGGCATTTCTGAACGCGATACGACAGCTTCTTCCCCTGCGGCAAATCGTTCAGCGAATGCGACCGGGCCTGCCCTCCGGATCGGAAGGCAGGCCCGGCATTCTCATCGCTCGGGTGTCAGGCGTGTTCGGGAACCCCGTGCAACCTGGCCTCGACATCGTCGTGCATCGCACGCTCGGTCAGCTGGATCGGCGCCATTTCCGGGCCACCCTCTTCGCTCACGCCGATGGTGAACGAGGCGGAGGTGCGTCCTTCGCTACCGTCCGGCAGCGTGTAGCGTGCATCGGCAACGATGATCGGCAGGATCGAGCCATTGGTGCTCTCGATCAACTCGGCCTTGGACAGCGCCAAGGTCGCATCGACGCGGGTGCCCTCGCCTGGACGGATCGTCACCGGCGGTACGCCGTCGTTGCCGCGCTCGATCAGCATACGCTCCATATCGCTGCCATTGGCCGGCTGCGACGCGAACATGAAGGTCGAGATACGGACGTGCTCGGCCGCGACCGAGCCCGAATTGCCGACGGTCAGCTCGATCTCTACCAGCGCCTCATCGACATTGGTGCCGGCCCGCACCGGGCGCAGCGACATTTCGAGCCATGGGCGATCGGCAACCGGCGCCTCGCCCTCTGTCAGCGAGGCGACTTCCCCTGCCTCGGGCTCGACCAGCGTCGCGTCCTCCGCCGCGACCGGCGCCGGTTCGTCGCTCAGTACGGCGGCTGCGGCCAGCGGCGCGGTACGCAGGAACTGCGGCTCGGTGTCGGGCGCAAACGGCGCAGGCTCGCTGCGGATCGGCGCGGCCTCGATTGCATGCTCCTCGACATACGGTTCTTCGTAATAGAATTCATCATCCTCGACCCGGCGGCGGCGCATGACGAGGAAACCGGCCACGGCGATCAGTGCGACCAGGCCCGCGACGAGCCACGGCCAGATCGGGGCGCCCTGAGTCGCGATGGTGCTCTGCGTGACGGCCTCCTGCGTGGGCGCAGGTGCCGGGGCGGCCGCTTCGACCGGCGCCGGCGTTACCGGTGCCGGCGTGACTTCCGCCGGCGTCGAAACGGGCGCTGCCGCGACCGGTGCGGGAGCCGCGCGAACCGGCGCGGGCGCCGGGGCACGGACCACACGAGTCGAGCGGGTGACGGTCCGCGTGGTGCGGGCAGTCGCGGCCTGCGCCGGCGCTTCCGGTTCAGCGGTCACGGTCGGCGCGGCGGTGACGAGCGGCGGTGCGACCGTAGCGGCGGGCGGCGCGATCGTCGGGACCACCGGCGGCGGCGCCACCATCTGCTGCACCGGCGGGGCCGGTGGCGTTACGGGTTGGACCTCTTGTGCATAGCCCGGAACGGCCAGCAAAAAGGTGGCGGGGACAAGCGCGGCGAACGCGCGGCGGGTTGCGGGTTTGTGTTTCATGACGCATAGTCAATGAAGGGAACCCGCAGTCGGACCCGCCACAATACCGAAATCGCGCCGAGCCGTTCCCGGCTGCCGACGAAGCGTTTTTTGCGCGGCGTTTGACAGTTTCCAACACGGTCCCTATATCGCGCTCCTCACCACAGCTTTCGGGAAATGACGTGCCGTCGCGCAGCATGTCGATCGAATTGGAGGCTATGGGTTCATAAGACGCCAGGAGCTGCTGTTTTCGACATTTCGAAAACGAGCGGCTTTTTGCGTCTTCATGCGTGCCCGCCCGGTGGATTCCGGGCATGACATTCTGGCTGGTAGGGCAAAAAACTCCATGGCGACCAAAGCAATCGAGGGCGGCACGCTCAAGCGCCGCATCCGCAAGGTGTTCGGCAACATCCACGAAGTGGTGCAGATGCCGAACCTGATCGAGGTTCAGCGCGAATCCTACGAACAGTTCCTGCGGTCGGATCCCTCGATCGGCTATGTGTCGGGCCTGGAAAAGACCCTGCGGTCGGTCTTCCCGATCCGCGATTTCGCCGGCACCGCCGAACTCGACTTCGTGAACTACGAGCTCGAGCCCCCCAAGTTCGACACCGACGAGTGCCGCCAGCGCGGCATCACCTATGCGGCGCCGATGCGCGTTACCCTGCGCCTGATCGTGTTCGAGGTGGACGCCGATACCGAGGCCCGGTCGGTCCTCGATATCAAGGAGCAGGACGTSTACATGGGCGACATGCCGCTCATGACATAGAACGGCACTTTCATCRTCAACGGCACCGAGCGCGTGATCGTCAGTCAGATGCACCGCTCGCCGGGCGTCCTGTTCGATCATGACCGCGGCAAGACTCACGCCTCGGGCAAGTATCTGTTCGCCGCGCGCGTGATTCCGTATCGCGGTTCGTGGCTCGATTTCGAGTTCGACGCGAAGGACATCGTCAACGTCCGTATCGACCGCAAGCGCAAGCTGCCGGTCACGGCGCTGCTGTATGCGCTCGGCCTGAACTCCGAGGAAATCCTCAACTATTTCTACAACCGCGTGACCTTCGTTCGCGGCCAGGGCGGCTGGATCATCCCGTTCCAGGCCGAGAACTGGCGCGGCCAGAAGCCGATGTTCGACATCATCGATGCGAAGACCGGCGAAGTCGTGTTTGCCTCGGGCCAGAAGATTTCCCCGCGCGCTGCCAACAAGGCCGCCAAGGACGGTCTCGTCGACCTGCTGATCCCGACCGAAGAGATCTTCGGCCGCTATTCGGCCTATGACCTGATCAACGAAGCGACCGGCGAGATCTACATCGAAGCCGGCGACGAAGTGACCGCCGAGAATCTCGAACTGCTCGACAAGGCCGGCATCGACCGGATCGAGCTGCTCGACATCGACCATGTCGCCACCGGCCCGTGGATCCGCAACACGCTCAAGGCCGACAAGGCCGAGGAGCGCGAGCAGGCGCTGTCCGACATCTACCGCGTCATGCGCCCCGGCGAGCCGCCGACGCTCGAAACCGCTGAGTCGTTGTTCAGCGGCCTGTTCTTCGATCCGGACCGCTACGACCTGTCGGCCGTCGGCCGCGTSAAGMTSAACATGCGCCTCGACCTCGACGCCGAGGACACGGTCACCACGCTGCGTACCGAAGACATTCTCGCGGTCGTGAAGACGCTGGTCGACCTGAAGGACGGCAAGGGCGAAATCGACGACATCGACAATCTCGGCAACCGCCGCGTGCGTTCGGTCGGCGAGCTGCTCGAGAACCAGTACCGCGTCGGCCTGCTCCGCATGGAGCGCGCCGTGAAGGAGCGCATGTCCTCGGTCGATGTGTCGACCGTCATGCCGAACGACCTGATCAACGCCAAGCCCGCGGTCGCCGCGGTGCGCGAGTTCTTCGGCTCGTCGCAGCTGTCGCAGTTCATGGATCAGACCAACCCGCTCTCCGAAGTGACGCACAAGCGTCGTGTTTCGGCACTTGGRCCGGGYGGTCTSACCCGYGAGCGYGCCGGYTTCGAAGTSCGCGACGTKCAYCCGACGCATTAYGGCCGCATCTGCCCGATCGAGACGCCGGAAGGCCCGAAYATCGGYCTGATCAACTCGCTSGCSASCTTCRSSCGCGTCAACAAGTACGGYTTCATCGAGACGCCGTACCGCAAGGTCGTCGACCACAAGGTCACCGACGATGTCGTCTATCTGTCGGCGATGGAAGAAGCCAAGCACACGATCGCGCAGGCCAACGCCGAGCTCGATTCGACCAAGGGCTTCGTCGAGGACCTGGTGTCGTCGCGTCAGGCAGGCGAATTCCTGATGGCGATCCCGGACAACATCACCCTGATGGACGTATCGCCGAAGCAGCTCGTCTCGGTCGCCGCATCGCTCATTCCGTTCCTGGAAAACGATGACGCCAACCGCGCGCTGATGGGCTCCAACATGCAGCGCCAGGCCGTGCCGCTGGTGCGCGCCGAGGCGCCGTTCGTCGGCACCGGCATGGAAGAGACCGTGGCGCGCGATTCGGGCGCCGCGATCTCGGCCAAGCGCTCGGGCATCGTCGACCAGGTCGACGCGGCCCGTATCGTGGTTCGCGCCACGGGCGAAGTCGAAGCCGGCMAGTCGGGCGTCGACATCTACMSGCTGATGAAGTTCCAGCGYTCSAACCAGAACACCTGCATCAACCAGCGTCCGCTGGTGAAAGTGGGCGACGTGGTCAATGTCGGCGACGTGATCGCCGACGGCCCGTCGACCGAGTTCGGCGAGCTGGCGCTGGGCCGCAACGCGCTCGTCGCGTTCATGCCCTGGAACGGCTATAATTATGAGGATTCGATCCTCATCTCCGAGCGTATCGTGAAGGACGACGTCTTCACCTCGATCCATATCGAGGAATTCGAAGTCATGGCGCGCGACACCAAGCTCGGGCCGGAAGACATCACGCGCGACATCCCGAACGTCGGCGAGGAAGCGCTCCGCAACCTCGACGAAGCGGGCATCGTCTATATCGGCGCCGAAGTGGAGCCGGGCGACATCCTGGCCGGCAAGATCACCCCCAAGGGTGAATCGCCGATGACGCCGGAGGAAAAGCTCCTCCGCGCCATCTTCGGTGAAAAGGCATCGGACGTGCGCGATACTTCGCTCCGCCTGCCGCCAGGCGTTGCCGGTACCGTCGTCGAAGTCCGGGTGTTCAACCGCCACGGCATCGACAAGGACGAGCGCGCGATGGCGATCGAGCGCGAGGAAATCGAGCGCCTGAAGAAGGACTCGGACGACGAACGCTCCATCGTGAACCGCGCGACCTGGTCGCGCCTTCGCGAGATGCTGCTCGGCCAGACCGCCACCGCCACGCCGAAGGGCCTGAAGAAGGGCGCCGAGATCGACGCCGACCTGCTCGACAGCGTCGATCGCCACGAGTGGTGGAAGTTCGCCGTCGCCGACGACAAGACCCAGAGCGATCTGGAAGCGGTCAAGGCGCAGTATGACGATGCAGTGAAGCTGATCACGGACAAGTTCCATGATCGTCGCGAGAAGCTGGAGCGCGGCGACGAGCTGCCCCCGGGCGTGCTCAAGATGGTCAAGGTCTTCGTCGCGGTGAAGCGCAAGCTGCAGCCGGGCGACAAGATGGCCGGCCGTCACGGCAACAAGGGCGTGATCAGCCGTATCCTGCCGGCGGAGGACATGCCGTTCCTCGCCGACGGTACGCCGGTCGATCTCGTGCTGAACCCGCTGGGCGTGCCGTCGCGCATGAACGTCGGTCAGATCTTCGAGACTCATCTCGGCTGGGCCGCGCGCGGCTTGGGCGGGCAGATCTCGCAGGCTCTGGAAGACTGGCGCGAGGCCAATCCGAACCCCACCGCAGGCGCCATGCCCGAAGTGGTCAAGGATCGCCTCAAGACCGTCTATGGCGAGCAATATCATGCCGAGATCGACGCCCGTTCGAGCGCCGAGATCATCGAACTGGCGCAGAACCTGCGCGGCGGCGTGCCGATGGCGACGCCGGTGTTCGACGGTGCCCGTGAGGCGGACGTTTCGGCGATGCTCACGCTCGCCGGGCTCGACACCTCGGGTCAGTCGGACCTGTTCGACGGMCGCACCGGCGAGCMGTTCGATCGCAAGGTGACGRTGGGCTAYATCTACATGCTGAAGCTGCACCATCTCGTGGACGACAAGATCCACGCGCGGTCGATCGGCCCGTACAGCCTCGTCACCCAGCAGCCGCTGGGCGGCAAGGCSCAGTTCGGCGGYCAGCGCTTCGGTGAGATGGAGGTCTGGGCACTCCAGGCGTATGGCGCCGCCTATACGCTGCAGGAAATGCTCACGGTGAAGTCCGACGACGTGGTCGGCCGCACCAAGGTCTATGAGGCGATCGTCAAGGGTGACGACACGTTCGAGGCCGGCATTCCGGAGAGCTTCAACGTGCTGGTCAAGGAAATGCGGTCGCTGGGTCTGAACGTCGAGCTGAAGAGCGTCGAGCAGTTCGACTCGGACGGCGTCGCGATCGCGGCGGCATAGTGGATAGAGCGCTGCCCTCCGAAGGCAGCGCTCCCTCCCCGTCCGCACAGAATTTTTCCCTGGAGGGAATTGAGACATGAACGAACTGACCAACTTCGCCAATCCGGTGGCCAAGCCGGAAACCTTCGACCAGATCCAGATCGGGATCGCCTCGCCAGAGCGCATCCGGTCCTGGTCGTTCGGCGAGATCAAGAAGCCGGAAACCATCAACTATCGCACATTCAAGCCCGAGCGTGACGGCCTGTTCTGCGCGCGCATCTTCGGTCCGATCAAGGACTACGAGTGCCTGTGCGGCAAGTACAAGCGCATGAAGTACAAGGGCATCGTCTGCGAGAAGTGCGGCGTCGAGGTCACCGTCTCGAAGGTCCGCCGCGAGCGCATGGGCCATATCGAGCTGGCCGCCCCGGTCGCGCACATCTGGTTCCTGAAGTCGCTGCCGTCGCGCATCGGCCTGCTGCTCGACATGCAGCTCAAGCAGCTCGAGCGCGTGCTGTACTTCGAGGCGTACATCGTGATCGAGCCGGGCCTCACCCCGCTCGAGAAGTATCAGCTCCTCACCGAGGACGAGCTGCTCGACGCGCAGGATGAATATGGCGAGGACGCGTTCTCGGCCGGCATCGGCGCCGAGGCAGTCCGCATCATGCTCGAGAGCCTGGACCTCGAGGGCGAGCGCAAGGACCTGCTGGAAGAACTGGCAGTCACCAAGTCCGAGCTGAAGCCGAAGAAGATCATCAAGCGCCTGAAGGTCGTCGAGAGCTTCATCGATTCGGGCAACCGCCCGGAATGGATGATCCTCGAAGTCGTGCCGGTCATCCCGCCCGAGCTGCGCCCGCTGGTGCCGCTGGACGGCGGTCGCTTCGCGACGTCGGATCTGAACGATCTGTATCGCCGCGTGATCAACCGCAACAACCGCCTGAAGCGCCTGATGGAGCTGCGTGCGCCGGACATCATCGTCCGCAACGAAAAGCGCATGCTGCAGGAAGCCGTCGACGCCCTGTTCGACAACGGCCGCCGCGGCCGCACGATCACCGGCGCCAACAAGCGTCCGCTGAAGTCGCTGTCCGACATGCTCAAGGGCAAGCAGGGCCGCTTCCGTCAGAACCTGCTCGGCAAGCGCGTCGACTATTCGGGCCGTTCGGTCATCGTGACCGGTCCGGAGCTCAAGCTGCACCAGTGCGGCCTGCCGAAGAAGATGGCGCTCGAGCTGTTCAAGCCCTTCATCTACGCCCGTCTGGACGCCAAGGGTCTTTCCATGACCCTGAAGCAGGCCAAGAAGTGGGTCGAGAAGGAGCGCAAGGAAGTCTGGGACATCCTCGACGAAGTCATTCGCGAGCACCCGGTCATGCTCAACCGCGCGCCGACGCTTCACCGTCTCGGCATTCAGGCATTCGAGCCCGTGCTGATCGAGGGCAAGGCGATCCAGCTTCACCCGCTGGTCTGCTCGGCCTTCAACGCCGACTTCGACGGTGACCAGATGGCCGTGCACGTCCCGCTGAGCCTCGAGGCCCAGCTGGAAGCGCGCGTGCTGATGATGTCGACCAACAACATCCTGTCGCCCGCGAACGGCAAGCCGATCATCGTGCCGTCGCAGGACATGGTGCTCGGTCTCTATTATCTGTCGATGATGAAGGAGGACGAGCCCGGCCAGGGCATGATGATCTCCGACATGCAGGAGGTCCATCAGGCGATCGAGGCCGGCGCGGTGACGCTCCACACCAAGATCATCAGCCGCGTTCCGCAGACCGACGAAGCGGGCAACCAGTATCTCAAGCGCTACGAGACCACCCCGGGCCGCATGCTGCTCGGCGAGTGCCTCCCGAAGAGCTCGAAGGTGCCGTTCGACACCGTCAACCGCCTCCTCACCAAGAAGGACGTGGGCGACGTGATCGACGAGGTCTATCGTCACACCGGCCAGAAGGAGACCGTGCTGTTCGCCGACGCGATCATGGCATTGGGCTTCAAGCACGCGTTCAAGGCGGGCATCTCGTTCGGCAAGGACGACATGATCATTCCTGACGCCAAGGTTCCGCTGGTCGATGAGACCCGCGCCCTGGTGAAGGACTTCGAGCAGCAATATCAGGACGGCCTGATCACGCAGCAGGAGAAGTACAACAAGGTGATCGACGCCTGGAGCCGTTGCGGCGACCAGGTAGCGAACGCCATGATGGACGAGATCAAGTCGGTGAAAAAGCTGCCGAACGGCCGCGAAGCCCCGATCAACTCGATCTACATGATGGCCCACTCCGGCGCCCGCGGTTCGCAGGCGCAGATCAAGCAGCTTGCCGGTATGCGCGGCCTCATGGCCAAGCCGTCGGGCGAGATCATCGAAACGCCGATTATCTCGAACTTCAAGGAAGGCCTGACCGTCCTCGAGTATTTCAACTCCACCCACGGCGCCCGCAAGGGTCTCGCGGACACGGCGTTGAAGACCGCGAACTCGGGTTACCTGACCCGCCGTCTGGTCGATGTGTCGCAGGATTGCGTCATCATCGAGAATGATTGCGGCACCGAGCGTGCGCTGGAAATGCGTGCGATCGTCCAGGGCGGTTCGACCATCGCGTCGCTCGGCGAGCGCATCCTCGGTCGCACGACCGCGGAGGACATCATCGACACCAAGACCGGTGAGGTCATCATCCCGTCGGGCACGCTGCTCGACGAGCCGATGATCGTGCAGATCGAGGCGATCGGCACTCAGTCCTGCAAGATCCGCAGCCCGCTGGTCTGCGAGACCAAGATCGGCGTTTGCGGCAAGTGCTACGGGCGCGATCTCGCCCGGGGTACGCCGGTGAACATCGGCGAGGCAGTCGGCGTCATCGCCGCTCAGTCGATCGGTGAGCCGGGCACCCAGCTGACGATGCGGACCTTCCACATCGGCGGCGCGGCGCAGCTCAACGAGCAGTCGAACCTCGAGGCAGTTGCCGACGGGACGATGGAATATCGCGACCTTCGCATCATCCTGGACCAGCGCGGCCGTCGCGTCGTGCTGAGCCGCTCGGGCGAAGTCGCGATCGTCGACATGGACGGGCGCGAGCGGGCGGTGCATCGCATCCCCTACGGTGCCTATGTCCTGTTCGACGACGGCCATATCGTCACCAAGGGCGACCGCATGGCGGAATGGGATCCGTTCACCATGCCGGTGATCACCGAGAACCCCGGTATCGTGAAATATGTCGATCTGATCGAGGGCAAGACGCTCACCGAGCAGGCCGACGAAGCGACCGGTATCTCTCAGCGCGTCGTCACCGAATATCGTGCCGCGACCAAGTCGAAGGAGGATCTGCGTCCGCGCCTGACCCTGCTCGACGAAGGTTCGGGCGAGGCCGGCCGTTACATGCTCGCACCGGGCGCCACGCTCTCGGTCGAGGACGGTGCGCAGGTCCAGGGCGGCGACGTTCTGGCGCGTGTCTCCCGCGAAGCCGCGAAGACGCGTGACATCACCGGCGGTCTGCCCCGCGTTGCGGAGCTGTTCGAAGCACGCAAGCCCAAGGAAAACGCGATCATCGCGAAGGTCTCGGGCCGCGTCGTGTTCGGCAAGGACTACAAGGCCAAGCGCAAGATCGGCATCCAGCCCGAGGACGGCAGCGAGGTCGTGGAGTATCTGGTGCCGAAGTCGAAGGTGATCGACGTCCAGGAAGGCGACTACGTCAAGCGCGGCGACAATCTGATCGGCGGCTCGCCCGATCCGCACGACATTCTGGAGGTGCTCGGCATCGAGCCGCTCGCTGAATATCTCGTGTCGGAAATCCAGGAGGTCTATCGTCTCCAGGGCGTGAAGATCAACGACAAGCACATCGAGGTGATCGTTCGCCAGATGCTGCAGAAGGTCGAGATCACTGACGGCGGCGACACCACGCTGCTCGCCGGCGAGCAGGTCGATCGCGACGAGATGGACGACATCAACTCGAAGATCGACAAGAAGCAGACCCCGGCACAGGGCAAGCCCGTCCTGCTCGGCATCACCAAGGCGTCGCTGCAGACCCGCAGCTTCATCTCGGCGGCGTCGTTCCAGGAGACCACGCGCGTCCTCACCGAGGCGGCAGTCCAGGGCAAGCAGGACACGCTGATCGGCCTCAAGGAGAACGTCATCGTCGGCCGGCTCATCCCGGCGGGTACCGGCGCGGGCATGAACCGCCTGCGCGTGGCGGCCTCCAGCCGTGACGCAGCTCTTCGCGTCCAGCAGCGTCGCCTGCAGGAAGTGCTCATCGCCCCTAATTCGGCGGCGGAAGAGCGTGCGGCCGAGAAGCTGCGCGACGTTGCTGACGATACGGGCAGCGATGCCCTGGCGTCCGTCACGACCTCGGGCACCGGCACCGACGCGGATGCCGGCGAGTATCTGAACAAGTAATCCACTGGTTCAGTGCTCACATGAATCACCGCCGTCCGGGCCACCCGGGCGGCGGTTTTTCTTTATGCGTTGAGGTCGCGCTAGCGCATCGAGCGTAAAATCAGAGCCACCCCATCCGTTCGTTTCGAGCGAAGTCGAGAAACCGTGCTTGGCGCCCGATCAATGTTTCTCGACTTCGCTCGAAACGAACGGAGAGAAATGTCTACTCCGCGGGCCGGACCGCGCTATCGGCCTGCAGGATACGGGCGACCCGGCTGAACACCGCGTCGGCTGAAACGCGCGTCTCCTCCTGCAGCATCTCGTCCGCCGCGAAGCCGAGTTCGACCGACAGCCGCACTTCCTGCCACAAAGCTTCGCGATCGGCATCGGGTAGCCACCGCATATAGGCCTCGACCAGCTTGTCGGTGACGTAGCGGTGCGATTCCAGGCGGACATGCACCAGCCGCGGCGAGGCGTGCAGCGCGCGCAGGATCCACACCGCGCCCGGCTCGCTCTGCGTCACGGCGGCGGTATCGCGCAGCAATTCTTCGATGCCGCCGCGCAGCGCGTCGATCCCCTCGTCGGCGTGGCGCGCGATCCATTGCTCGAGCACGATGTTCTGGCGCGCCATCAGGCGCAGACCAAGCGCCTCCAGCACATCATATTTGTCCTTGAAGTACCGGTACAGCGCGGGCGGCGTGAGCCCGGCGCGCGAACAGATCATGTTGGTCGAGATGCGGTCGATGCCGACTTCGGCAAGCAGATTCCCGGCAACGTCCAGCAGCAGCTCATAGGTCTGCTGGGCCCGCTCCTGTTTGGGGAGCGGGCGCTTGTCAGTGGCAAGCCCCGATATCGTCACGCCTCTCCCGTTTTCCTCTGCATTGCGACGGCGCCGATCAGCGCCGTTATTCCCGCAATCGCGCAAACCGCGCCGAACCACAACACATGCGCCACATCCCTGTCGCCGATCAACACGCCCGCAAGCAACGGCCCCAGGCTCGATCCCGTCAATTGCGCCCCGCCGATCAGCAAGGCCGCGCGCCGGCTGGGGTCGGCGGCAATGACGATCGGGATCTGGAACGGCAGGGCGAACAACCACAGGAAACCGAACGCTGCCGTAGAGACGACGAATGCAGTAGCCGAGGGCGGCGCGCCCATGATCGCCAGCAGGCCGAGATTGATCAGGCCCACGGTCACGATCGTTCCGCGCGCCGGCAACCGCCCGGCAAGAAGCGTCGCCGCGCCCGCGCCCAGCACCTGCATGCCAAGCGACAGCGGCGCGACAAGATGGATCGTCGCCTGGGATATCCCCCGCTCGAGCCCGAGCGGCTCGACATAGACCCAGACCGCGACGATGAAGGCGAGATAGAGGACGACGCCGCCCAGCGCGACAAGCCCACGCGCCGGCGGGAGGCCGCCGGTGTCGTCGCTGGCCGTCAGCGGCGGATAGGCACCCGGCAGCCAGGGCAATGCCAGCAGCCCGGCCAGGGTGACCGTCCCCAGGGCGGTAAACCCGCCTGCACTGGTGGCCGCGACATAGCCGATCGCGCTGGCCAGCGCGAACTGCGCCAGCGTCTGCACCGCGAGATAGATGCCCGACCAGCGCTCGGGCCGGTCGGTACGGATGATGAAGCCGATCACGATCCAGATCAGCACTCCCTCCCCCAGCCCCGCCACGATCCGCGCCGCGAACAGGGGCCCGGTGCCGAGCAACGGAGTCAGCAGATCCGCGGCGGCGATCACAAGCAAGGCCATCGCCGCTATCGCACGCAGCCGGGTCACGGAAAGGATAAAGCCGGCGGCACCGGCCGCGATCCCCATTGCCAGCAGTTCGACCGTGGCGAGGATGCCAAGCGCCGCTACCGACAACCGACCCTCCGCCGCCAGCGCACCGAGCAGCTGCGGCTGCAGCCCCGGGATCAGCACACCGATCACGCCGACGACGAACACCGCCAGCACGCGATCGGTGGAGAGGGTCAACGCGCCCGGCCTCTTGCGCTGACCGGCCACATCTCGACCAGCGTGTCCCCCCGGACGACATGGTAATAATCGTAAAGGTTCACCGTCGGGTCGCAATGCGGCACGGTCAGGCTCACCGGGTCGCCCGGGCGCAGCCGCGTGCCGATATCGGGCGCGATCAGTGCGGCATGTTCGTCGCCCATGAACAGGAACATCGCCTCGGGCGCCGCCCCGCGCTGAACCTGCGCCGCGCCCCCATCGGTCGACAGCGACTTGAAGCCGGCATCGATGGTGACCAGCGCGTCATGGTTCGCGCTCACCACCCGCGCATCGACCGAGAGCGACGTCTCGAACGGCGGCAACGGCCCATCGGCCAGATCGCAATCGAGATATTGCTTGTCCATGAAGACATAGGACCCGGTCTGAAGCTCGGTGAACAGGCCGAGCTCGAGATCGATATGATGCGTGCCGGTGCCCGATCCGGTGACGATCTCGGGCTGATATCCCGCCTCGGTCAGCGCGGCGATCACGCTCTGCAGATAATCGGTGCGGTCGACGATCGCGGCGCGCCGCGCGGCATAGTCCTCGATATGCTGCTGCATGCCGCAATAATATTGGACGCCGCGAAAGGTCATGTTCGAGGATCGCGCGATGGCTTCGGCCACCGCGACCGCTGCCTCGGGCGAGGCGACGCCGGTGCGCCTGATGCCGGGGTCGACATCGATCACCACCTCCAGCATCGCCCCGACCGAGGTCAGCGCATCGTCCCACCTTTTCACCATCTCGGGATTGTCGATCGCCGCCATCAGGCCGATCCCGCGCTTCGCCAGTGCCGACAGCCGCTCGATCGCGGCCGGCGCGCTGATCGGCGAGGTGATGAGCAGCCCGGTGATCCCGCCATCGGCCAGCACCTCCGCCTCGCCGATCTTGGCACAGCACAGGCCGACCGCGCCTGCCGTGATCTGGCGCCGGCCGATATCGACGCTCTTGTGAGTCTTGGCGTGCGGCCGGAGCGCCACGCCCTTCGCGTCGGCAAAGGCCTGCATCGTCGCGATATTGCGGTCGAGCTTCTCGATATCGAGCACCAGCACCGGCGTGTTAAGCGCGCTGCGCGAGCCCTGCTGGCCGATCAGATGCGCGTGAAGGGCGAGATCGTCCATCAGGAAAACAGCTCCGTCAAATGCGCGTTCAGGAACTTGCCCGCCGGATCGACTGAACGTCGCACCTCGCGATACCGCTCGGCCATCGGATAGAGCAGGTCCACGTCGGCGCGCGTCAGCGTGTGGCGCTTGGCCCAGTGCGGCCGGCCGCCATGATCGCGGAAGATCGCCTCCGCATCGGCGAACAGGCCGCGCCACGGCATCTTCGCATATTGATGCATCGAGATCGCCGCGACCGGGCCCTGGTTCATCGGGCTCATCCAGATATCGTCGGCCGCGACGACCCGGAACTCGAACGGGAAGGCCACGGGCAGCTTCTTGCGGCGGATCCACCCCACGACCTCGTCGAGCGTCTCGAGCCCGACCGCGCGGGGCATCTCATATTCCATCTCCTCGAACCGGATCGTGCGGTCGGACGGGAAGATGGCATGCGCCGGCCCACGCCGGCCGCCGTCCATGTTGGTCCTCATCATCACCCGCTGCAGCGTCGGAATCAGCCGCGGCACCCAGGCGCCAAGATCGAGCAGGCGCCGGAAGGTCGCTTCCTCGATGTCGCTCGTCGAGACAGGCGGATCGCACGGGTCGCAGGGCCGGAGCGTCTTCAGGATCACGCTGTCGGCGTGCGGGAACAGCCAGAACTCGACATGCCGCTCCTGCTCGACCAGCTCGTCGAAACGCTCGCGGATCTCGCCCCAGGGCCGTTTCGCGATCCGCTCGGCAAGGTGGAAGGTGGGCACCACCCCGACCTCGATCTCCGTCGCGATGCCGAACAGGCCGAGCGAGAGGCGCTGCGCCTGGAACAGGTCCGGGCTGGTCGTCGCATCGCACCACACGGCTTCGCCGTCCGCGCCGATCAGCCGGAAACCGCGCGCGAAGGTCGAGAGATTGCCGAGGTCGCGGCCCGTGCCATGCGTGCCGGTGCCCATCGCCCCGGCCAGCGATTGCGGGTTCACATCGCCCTGATTGGCGAGTGCCAGCCCTTCGTCCCACAAGGCCGCGGTCAGCCGCTTGATGCTCCATCCGGCGGGAATGCGCACCGTCCTGCGATCGGGCGCGACGGTCATCGTGCCCGCCATGTCCTCCAGGCACAGGATCACCCCGTCAGACTGGACGAGCGGCATGAACGAATGCCCTGCCCCAACCGCCCGCACGGTGCGCGCGCCGCGCACCGCGACCGCCAATTCGGTCTCGGTCTTCGGGCGCAGCACCGGCGCGCTCGCCGTGACGCTGCCGGACCAGTTCGCCCAGCTCATCTTGCGCCCTCCTTGGGGCCGGTATCTTCGGTGCAGTCGCCCTTCAGCGCCGTGATGTAGCGCGTCACGAGATCGACCCCCTCCTTGTGCGACAGGCTCCGGCCCAGCTCAGGCATCATCACGCCCGGATCGGTACTGGCGAGGCGGAAGGGCAGGATCGAGTCATCGGGCTTGCCCGGCACCACGTCGAACGGACGGTCGCCCGTGCCGCGACCGGCCGCGACCGGCGGCTTGCACATGCCGAGCAGCCGCGCATCGCTCGTCGCGGCGTCGAGCCACAGCCCCGAGGTCCGCGCCGCGCCGACGCGATTGTGGCAATGGCTGCAATTGATATCGAGATAGGCCCGCCCCCGCGCATCCACGCTTGCCGTCTCGTCCTGCCAGTTGGCATTCTGCGGAACGGCACCTGGCACGCCGGTCAGATAGCCCTTCGCCACCAGCCGCTTGAGCTGGTTGATCTCGCCGCCCTCGCCCGGAAAGGTCCGGTCGAGATGACGCGCTTTCAGCCCGATCGGGTCGATCGCCCGCGTGCGGAAATCCTGCACATGGCAGCCGCCGCACTGATTCTGGTTGGGCACGCTGTAATCGAACGGCGTGCGCGTCGCGCCATCGACCAAAGTGAGCGGCACATCGGCGCCAGTCCGCTCCAGCGTCGCATCGGTGCCCTCGGCATTCCACACATAGGGCAGCGCCACCCAGCCGCTTTCGCGCCGCACCAGCAGCCGCGTCTCGATCAGCCGGACATGCCCCAGATCGAGCCCGTCCACCCCCGTCTGATAGGTCGCGGGCGTCACCTTCAGCACCTCGCCGCTGGTCTGCGGCGCGGCGGCGCCGGCGGGCGTGGAGAAATAAAAGGTCTTGGTGACGATGGTGCCGACCGGAAAGTCGAACCAGCGATCGGGATCATAGCTCGCATGCACGCCCTTGGGCATCCAGATCGTCCGCCATTTCTGCGCATAGTCGCTGAACAACGGCGTCTGCAGCTCATAGGTCACCATGCCAGGACGGGCGGCGAAGGACGGGCGGCGA
>NZ_JBFUDK010000027.1:0-37592 GCF_056404755.1 Sphingomonas sp. P2_B6 | reverse complement strand
ACCCTGGCCGAAGCGCGCGAGGCCCGGGCCGGCGCCGCGGCGCGCGCGGACAATCAGGAAGCCCGGCGACTCGAGATGAACCGCCTGTCGGGCGAGCGTTTCCATTGTCCGTCGGTGCTGTTGCCGGAACGGATCGGCTTCGAGGCGGAGAAGGTCGGCGAGCCCCAGGATGAATCGACCGCGCACGACAAGCTGCTGATCGATCGCGAGCGGATCGGCCCGGTCAATCTCGTCGCGGAAACCGAGCTGGCCGAGCTGGAGGCCGCCAGTGTCGGCAATGCCGCCGAGCGCGAGGAACTGGGCCTCGCGGTCAACCGGCTGCGCGGCTCGATCGGCACGCTGAACCGCGAGGGGCGCCAGCGCCTGCTCGCCGCGTTCGAGGCAGTCGACGGGCATTTCCGCCGGCTGTTCACGACGCTGTTCAATGGCGGGCAGGCGCATCTCGAACTGGTCGATTCGGACGATCCGCTCGAGGCGGGGCTCGAGATCATGGCGCAGCCGCCGGGCAAGAAGCTCCAGTCGCTCACCCTGCTCTCGGGCGGCGAGCAGGCGCTGACCGCAGTCGCGCTGATCTTCGGCCTGTTCCTGACCAACCCCGCGCCGATCTGCGTGCTAGACGAAGTCGACGCCCCGCTTGACGACGCCAATATCGAGCGCTTCTGCGACCTGCTCGACGCGATGACGCAGGAAACCGCGACCCGCTATCTGATCGTCACGCACAATGCGGTGACGATGAGCCGCATGCACCGGCTGTTCGGCGTGACGATGATCGAACAGGGGGTGAGCCGTCTGGTATCGGTCGATCTGGGCGGGGCGGAATCGCTGCTGGCGGCCGAGTAAAGCCGCGCCCTCTTGGCACCAGCTGCCTGACTGATAGGCTCCCGCCATGGCCGAGATCATCAACCTGCGCACCGCCCGCAAGGCCCGCGCCCGCGCCGACAAGGAAGCGGCGGCGTCCGCCAATCGTCGTTCGTTCGGGCAGACCAAGGACGAGAAGCGTGTCGCACGCGAGGAACAGGCGCGCATCGACCGCACCCTGGACGGGGCGAAGCGCGAGCCCGATTGAGGTCGCGTAACTGGTCGCATCCGTTACGATCTTGACGAAACCCGCGCGCGCGCCTAGTGCGCCACCCGCCCCAATATCGGGGTGCAGGAAGGCTGACATGTTCGCCACGGCAATCATATTCGGGCTTGAGCCCGCCGCCGTCCGGACCTCGCCGAAGCGCTAGTCGCGCCCGGCCGGGTCGTTGGACCCGGCATGTTCAATCCCAGAACTTAAAGCTCGCAAGCCGGCGCCATGCGTACGTTTGCGGCACATGGATGAGACACATGGGCACGACGGTGACGTCGCGGCGCCTGGCAACGATGCTGCGCGCGACTTTGACGAAGGATGGGCGGGCCGGTCAGGCGCTGCTCGCATGGGTGGAAGAGAACAGATCGGTCTTCTGGCCGGGGCCGAAGCCGCGCGTCAGGAATGCGGCGGCGAAGCAAGCGGTGCGCAAGATCAGCTGGGCGAAGCTGGCGACAATGCTCGGCGACATGGCGGAGGACCCGTTGCCGCCCGAGCTGGCCGAGGCCGCGGAGAATATCGCGACGGTGCTGAGCCTGACCGATCAGGACCGCGCGGTGCTGGAGGCTGGGCTCGCGCTCTCCTTCCACCCCCGGATCGCGCGGCTGCGCTGGTCGCTGGAGGGGGCGCATGAGGACATGGCGCGAATCGTCGGCATGCTGGCGGGCGCCGATGCGATCCGTGCCGGCACGGTCGCGCGTACCAGCCTGGTGGTCGAGCTCGGCCTGTTCGAGATCGACATGTCGCGGGGCGGCGGGGTGTCGTTCGATGTGAGCTGGTGGTTCGAGACGCTGCTCGCGCGCGGCGGGCACGATCCCGAACGGCTGATCGAGGCACTGGCGGGCAAGCGCCAACAGGCGGCGCTCGCGCTCGCCGATTTCCCCGCGATGCAGGGCGATGTGGCGTTCGTCGCGCGGCTGCTCGCCGGCGCGGTGGAGTCGCGGGCGCCAGGCATCAACATATTGCTCCATGGTCCGCCCGGCGTCGGCAAGACCGAGCTGGCGCGTGCGCTCGCGGCGCATGTCGGCGCGGCTTTGTTCGCGGTCGGTGAGGCCGATAGCGACGGCACCGAGCCGCGCCGGCACGAGCGCGTCGCGGCGTTGCTTCGCGCGCAGCGGGCGCTTCAGCGCGACGAACGCGTATTGCTGCTGTTCGACGAGCTGGAGGATCTGATCGGCGACGCGAACAAGGTCGATGGCGGCACGCGCTTCGCCAACCGGGCGGGGTCGAAGATCTTCGTCAACCGCATGCTGGAGACGAACAGCGTGCCGGTCATCTGGACCAGCAATGCGATCGACAATGTCGATTCGGCCTATCTGCGCCGGATGAGCTTCGTGCTGAAGCTCGATCATCCACGCGGCGCCGAGCGCGACCGGGTGCTGGCGCGCATGGCGGCGATGGAGGCGTGCGCGATCGGCGATGACTTCGCCATGCTCGCGCGGCAGGCGCCGGAGACGCCCAGCGTGGCGCGGGTCGCGATGCGGGCCGCCCGGATCGCCGGGGCCGCGTCGGGCGACGAGGAGCGCGTGGCGCGGGCGCTGGTCGGCTCGCTGCGCGGTCAGGCGGTGACGGTGGCCGAAGCGCCCGGGAAAGTCGATCTGTCGCTGTTCGAATGCGACACGCCGGTTGCGGGGCTGGTCGAGCAGCTGACCCGGCCGGGTGCGGCGCTCGCCTTTTCGGTGCTGCTGGCGGGGCCGCCAGGCACGGGCAAGACCCAGCTTGCCGGCGACGTGGCGGAACGGCTTGGTCGCCCGCTCGCTACGCGGCGCGCATCCGACCTGCTGTCGAAATGGGTCGGCGAGACCGAGGCGAATATCGCGGCGGCCTTTCGCGAGGCGGCGGCGGAGGGCAGCGTGCTGTTCTTCGACGAAGCGGATTCGCTGCTGTTCGACCGGCAGACGGCGCGGGCAAGCTGGGAGGTGACTCAGGTCAACGAGCTGCTCACCTGGCTCGATCGCCACCCGCTGCCGGTGTTCGCCGCCACCAACGACCAGGCGCGGCTCGATCCGGCGGCGCTCCGGCGCTTCACCTTCAAGCTGGCGTTGCAGCCTCTGTCGGCGGCATCGGCGGCGCGCGCGTTCGAGCGCTTCTTCGGCTGCGCTGCGCCGGCCGGGCTCGCTCGTCTGCGCACGCTGACGCCGGGCGACTTCGCGGTCGTCGCGCGGCAGCTGAAGGTGACCGGGCCGCTTCCCGCCGGCGACTTGCTCGCGCGGCTCGAGGCGGAACTGGCGGTGAAGCCGGGCGGCATGGCGACGATCGGGTTTTGAACCATCCGGTCGTCGCGATGTCGTCCCGCGCCGCTTGCGGCGAAAAGGAGTCCTCGATTTGAGCAGGCGGTTTTCGATGCGCGAACGTCACGATTGAACTTTGTCGCCGCTGCGGCATTCTTTCCCCCAATGACTGGCCATAACGACATCAGGACCGCCCTGCGCGCAGCGACGGCGGACCATCACCAGCGAGTCGATTCGATCTTTTCGGCGATGAATCTGGCGGAAGACGGCGACTATCGCCGCTTCCTTTCCGCCCAGGCGGCGGCGCATATTCCGGTCGAGCGGGCGCTCGACCGGGGCGGCGCCGCCGAGGTGCTGCACGACTGGGCGGATCGGCGGCGGGCGCATCTGCTGCTCGACGATCTGGCCGCGATGGGTGTGGCGGAGCCTGCTACCGGCACCGAACCCGAATTCGTCGGCGAAGCCGCCATTCTCGGCGCGGTCTATGTGCTGGAGGGGTCGCGGCTGGGCGGCGCGATGCTGCGCAAGTCGGTGCCGTCGCGCTTTCCCGCCAGCTTTCTCGGGGCGAATGATTCCCGCGCGTGGCGCGGCCTGCTGGAACTGCTGGGTACCCGGCTTCGTGATAAGGGTGAAATCCAGATCGCGATCAATGCGGCCCGCGCCGTCTTCGGGCAGTTCGAACGCAGTGGGCAGCATTTTATGAAGGTGAGCTGATTTGGCTGACGGCGTCGAACGGGTCGATCTCACCAATTGCGATCGGGAACCCATCCACATCCTGGGCGCGATCCAGCCCATCGGTTTCCTGCTCGCGCTGACCGCCGACTGGATGGTCGCGCGCGCCTCCGCCAACACCGCCGACTTTATCGGCCGGACTCCGGACGACGTGATCGGCAGGCCATTGCGCGACCTCTTCCCGGCCGAAACCGTGCACGAGCTGCGCAACCGCACCGCGATGCTGCGCGGCCCCGACGCGGTCGAGCGGCTGTTCGATTGCACCATCGTGCCCGGCGCCCAGCGCTTCGACTTCGCGGTGCACCTGTCCGGCGGCCAGATCGTGGTCGAGGCGGAGCCTGCGTCAGGCGAGCATGGCGATGCCACCGGCATGGTCCGGTCGATGATCACCCGGCTCGACCAGACGCCGGATTCGATGAGCTTCTTCCGCGAAGGCGCGCGGCAGGTGCGCGCGCTGATCGGATTCGACCGGGTCATGGTTTATCGCTTCGCCCCCGACGATTCGGGCGAAGTGGTGGCCGAGGCGTGCAAGCCCGGTATCGGTAAGTTCCTCGGCCTGCGCTATCCGGCGAGCGACATCCCGGTGCAGGCGCGGGCGTTGTACAAGCGCAACCTGCTGCGCGTGATCACCGACGTGAACGCGGTGCCGGTGCCGATCGTCCCGGCGCTCGACGAAGCGGGCAGGCCGCTCGACCTGTCGCTGTCGGTGCTGCGATCGGTCTCGCCGATCCATATCGAATATTTGAAGAACATGGGCGTCGGCGCCTCGATGTCGATCTCGATCATCGTCGAGGGGCGGCTCTGGGGCCTGTTCGCCTGTCATCATTATTCGGCGCGCTGTCCGAGTTTCGAGCGGCGATCGGTCAGCGAGCTGTTCGCCCAGATGTTCTCGATGCGCCTGGAAAGCCGCGAGCGGCAGGAGACGGTCGAGTTCGAGCGCCGTGCGCGCGACATCTCAGACCAGCTGCTCGGCGCGGTCGCCTCGGACGAGACCCTGCTCAAGGACCCGGACTGGCTCGGCGACATCCTGACCAACGCCATCCCGGCGGACGGCGTGGGCGTGTGGATCTCCGGCAACTACGCCTTTTCCGGCACGACACCGCCGACCGAGGCGTTCCGCAAGATCATCCGCGCGCTGAACGGCACCGCCGCGGGCAAGGTCTATGCGACCGATCGCATTGCCTCGATCGTGCCGGGCGCCGAGGAGTTCGCGTCCGCTGCGGCCGGCATGCTGGCGATCCCGATTTCGCGTGCGCCGCGCGATTATGTCGTGCTGTTCCGGTCGGAACTGGTCCGCTCGGTGCGCTGGGCGGGCGATCCGCACAAGCCGGTCGACTATGGCCCCAATGGGCCACGCCTGACGCCGCGCGAAAGCTTCGCCGAGTGGAAGGAACTGGTCGAGGGTCGCTCGCAGCCCTTCACTGCGTCGGAATTGCGTGTGGCGGAGACGTTGCGCGCGACCCTTATCGAAGTGGTGCTGCGTCTCGCCGACGAAGCCTCGGCCGAGCGCCAGCAGGCCGGCGCGCGGCAGGAATTGCTGATCGCCGAGCTCAACCACCGCGTGCGCAACATCCTGGGCGTGATTCGCGGGCTGATCCGCCAGTCCCAGCCGACCGACGCCGCCGTGAAGGATTTTGTCGGCGTGGTCGACGGGCGCATCCATGCGCTGGCCCGCGCGCACAACCAGATCACCGACGACCATTGGGGGCCCGCGCCGATGCAGGCGCTGATCGACGCCGAGGCCGCCGCCTTCGTCGACGAGCGCGAGCGGGTTGTGTCGGAAGGCGACCCGGTGCTGCTCAATCCCCAGGCGTATTCGACCATGGCGCTGGTGGTGCACGAGCTCGTCACCAACTCGACCAAATATGGCAGCCTCTCCGTGCCGGGCGGCGAAGTGAAGATCAGCTGGGACCGCAACAAGGCGGGCGATCTCATCCTCACATGGTCCGAATCCGGTGGGCCCCGGGTCCAGGCGCCGACGCGCAGGGGGTTCGGCACGACGATCATCGACAGGTCGGTGCCGTACGATCTCGGTGGCGCGGCGAAGATCGATTACCGGCCGGACGGCGTGGAGGCGGTTTTTCGTATCCCGGCGCGCCACGTGTCGGAGCCCAAGACCTTTGCCGGCCCCGCGATCAAATTCCCGCGCCCGGCGGTCGGCCATCCGCAGGTGCCGCCGCACCGCGTGCTCGCCGGGCAGGACCTGTTGCTGGTCGAAGACAGCCTGATCATCGCGCTCGATGCGGAGGATATCGCAGGCCGGCTCGGCGCGCAGAGTGTTGCGACGGCGGCGACGGTCGAGGCGGCGCTCGACAGTATCGAGGCCAGCCGGCCGAGTGTCGCGATGCTCGACATCAACCTGGGCGACCGCACCAGCTTCGCCATCGCCGACCGGCTGATGGACCTGGGCGTGCCCTTCCTGTTCGCGACCGGCTATGGCGAGCAGGCCCAGCTTCCCGAGGACCATCGCGGGCGAACGGTGGTGCAGAAGCCCTATACGCTTGAGAATGTCGCGCGCGCGATGGATGAACTGCTCGGCATGCATCAGGGCGTCGGCGAGGGCAAATGAGGTCCAAACCGATCCTTTAAAATCAGCTATTTACTGCTGAGCGACGTGAACATATGAAGAACATATGGCGCAGCTCGACGTTCAGCAAAAGCTCGAAATCCTCGCGGATGCGGCCAAATACGACGCGTCCTGCGCGTCGTCGGGCAGCGTCAAGCGCACGTCGCGCGACGGCAAGGGGCTCGGCTCGACCGATGGCGGCATGGGCATCTGCCATGCCTATGCGCCTGACGGGCGCTGCATCTCGCTGCTCAAGATCCTGCTGACCAACAGCTGCATCTTCGACTGCCATTATTGCATCAACCGCAAGAGCTCGAACGTCCGTCGCGCCCGCTTCACCGCGCAGGAAGTGGTGAAGCTGACGCTCGCCTTCTACCGGCGCAACTATATCGAGGGGCTGTTCCTCTCCTCCGGCATCATCCGCTCGTCCAACTACACGATGGAGCAGATCGTCGAGGTCGCGCGGAGCTTGCGCGAAGATCATCATTTCCGCGGCTATATCCATCTGAAGACCATTCCCGATGCCGACCCGGAGCTGGTGCACCAGGCGGGGCTGTATGCCGACCGCATCTCGATCAATGTCGAGCTGCCCACGGCGAGTGGCCTGAAACGGCTGGCGCCGGAAAAGTCCGAATCGCGTATCGAAGGCGCGATGAAGGGCATGAAGACGGCGATCCTCGACACCGGCGATGCGACGAAACGCTTCAAGTCAGCCCCCAAGTTCGCGCCGGCCGGCCAGTCGACTCAGATGATCGTCGGGGCCGATGCCGCGACGGACGGCGATATCGTGCGCAAGGCCTCGTCGCTCTATGGCCGCTTCGGCCTGCGCCGCGTCTATTATTCCGCCTTCAGCCCGATCCCGGATGCGAGCACGGTGCTGCCGCTGCAGCGCCCGCCGCTGATGCGCGAGCACCGGCTCTATCAGTCGGATTGGCTGATGCGCTTCTACGATTATACGCCGGGCGAGGTCGTTGCCGCAGCAGATGACGCGACCGGTATGTTGCCGCTCGACATCGACCCGAAGCTCGCCTGGGCGCTGAAGTTCCGCGACCGCTTTCCGGTCGACGTCAACCGCTCGCCGCGCGAGATGCTGCTGCGTGTGCCGGGGCTGGGCGTGAAGGCGGTCGGCGCGATCCTCGCCGCGCGGCGCTGGCGGCGGTTGCATCTTGCCGATGTCGGGCGGCTGACCGCGTCGATCGCCAAGGTGCGGCCATTTCTGATCGCCGAGGACTGGCGCCCGGTCGCGCTGAGCGACCGGGCGAACCTACGTCCTCTGGTCGCGCCGAAACGCGAGCAGCTCGAACTGTTCGGCTAGCGGATGCTTTCGAGCCGGGCCACCACCGCCATATCGGGCGCCTTGCCGCCGCCGATCTCCCCGGCGTCGAACAGGCCGAGCAGCTGCAACAGCCGGTCCTCGGCCGCCGTTCCGCCGCCGCGGCGGTTGCTCGGGTGCGATCCCTGGACCGCGCCGGCATCGACGAAGCGGCTGCCCCAATGGTCCGCCAGGGCCAGGACCTGCTCGATCATTGGCGAAGGGTCGCTCGCGACGACCGAGGGGAAGGGCAATTTGGTCGCGGGGCTCACCCGCGCCTTGGCCGCGATCGCCGCCTGGCCGAAGCCGATGCTGAGCGGGGACAGGAACACCGCGCCACGGATATGTTCGAGATAGCTGCGCGGCGAGAGCTGCGCCCACCATGCCACGGCCAGGCACGCCACGCCCTGGGCCAGCAGGACGATCGGCTCGCGCGAGCGGGTCATCGCCGTGTCGAGCTGCTGCGCCCAGCGGCCGCTATGGAATTTCGTGAGGTCGAGTTCGACCGTCTGAACGGGCAGGGCAAGCACAGGATCGCCGCGCGCCACGATCAGGATTGGAAGCGGACGGTCGGCAGACGAATCGAGGTCCATGACAGCTCTCCCGTTGTCGGGCGTAGCCGCGGCCGCCTTTTTGAGCGTGCCGACTCGACTGCGCCCCCATGCACGACGCTATTCCTACTGTGCCGGTGGGCAATAGGCTTGCGCCAGAATGACGGCCGGTTGAGCCAAACTGCTGGGTGTCCGGCAGGCGATGGTGCTGAGAGCGATTCGCAAGAGAAACAAGCGCCGCTCTGGCTGGTTCAGGCAGGGAACCACAGGAGTATTCATATGGCCGACGCCCGAATTTTCGCCGATCTCAAGGCCGATCATGACCGCCATCGCAAGTTGCTGGAAAAGATCGGCAATGCCCCGGCCGACGGTTCGGAGCGGCGCGACTTGTTCGAGGCGTTCCGGGTCGAGGTGACGGCGCATGCGGCGGCCGAGGAGGAATCGCTCTACGCGACCATGCTGGCCAATCCGGATCTGCGCGACGATGCGCGCCATTCAGTGTCGGAGCACAAGGAAATCGACGATTTCCTCGGCGACCTGGCCGACCTTGATTCGGCGTCGGCCGAATGGACCGAGACCTTCGGCAAGCTGCGCCATCGTTATGAGCATCATATCGACGAGGAAGAGGAAGAGATGTTTCCCGCCGCCAGCGAAAAGCTGTCGAGCGAGGAGGAGGCGCGGCTGGCCCAGGTGTTCGAGCGGCGCAAGCCGAAGGAGCTCGCGCGCGCCGAAGCGACACCTGCGGGAGGCGACGAGCGGGAGTGAGAGCGCGTGTCGTCCGCCTGAGCACGCCGGACGATTTTGACAGCTGGCGGAATGCGGCGCGGGGCCTGATCGGCGAGGATGTGCCCGCGAGCGAGGTGGTGTGGCAGGTCGGCGATGCTGCGACTGACCTGTTCGCGCTGGATGCCGCGCCGCCGCCGCCGCCCGCGCCGGGATTTGCCGTACCGCGCGCCTTTATCGATCTTGCGCGCAAGGCGATCCTGCACCGCGAGCCCGAACGTTTTGCCCTGCTCTACGCGCTGCTCACTCGGCTGCGGGCCGAGCCGACGCTGACGGAGGATGCCGCCGATCCTCTCGTCCGGCGGCTGGAGGGCCTGGCGAGGGAAGTGCGCCGCGACATCCACAAGATGCGGGCTTTCCTACGCTTCCGTGAAGTCGAGGATGGGGCGGGCGCGCGCTTCGTCGCCTGGTTCGAGCCCGATCATCATATCGTGCGCGCCAATGCCGGTTTCTTCGTTGATCGCTTCGCCAGCATGCGCTGGTCGATCCTGACGCCGGAGGTGTCGCTGCACTGGGACGGCAAGATTCTGAGCGAAGGCCCCGGCGCGGCGCGGGGCGATGCGCCCTCCGGCGACCCGATCGAGGCGGTGTGGAAGACCTATTACGCTTCGATCTTCAATCCGGCCCGGATGAAGGTCGGCGCGATGCTGAAGGAAATGCCGCGCAAATATTGGAAAAACATGCCCGAGACCGCGTTGGTGCCTGGACTGATCGCAAGCGCGCAGGCGCGGGAGAGCGGCATGATCGCACGGGCGAAGGAACGGCCCAACGGCAATATCGAAGGCGCGTGGGAGGCGCTGCGCGACGAGGCCATGGGGTGCACGCGCTGCCATCTCCACAGGCACGCGACTCAGACGGTGTTCGGGGAAGGGCCGGTGGACGCGGCGCTGATGTTTGTTGGCGAGCAGCCGGGCGATCAGGAGGACCTGGCGGGCAGGCCCTTTGTCGGGCCGGCGGGCCAGGTGTTCGACCGCGCCGTCGCAGCGGCGGGGATCGATCGCTCGGGCGTGTACGTCACCAATGCGGTGAAGCATTTCAAGTTCGAGCAGCGCGGCAAGCGCCGCATCCATCAGAAGCCCGATGCGGGTGAGATTACGGCGTGCCGCTGGTGGATCGAGCAGGAAAGGCTGCTGGTGAAGCCGAAGGTGACGGTGGCGCTCGGCGCGACCGCGGCCCGATCGCTGTTCGGCAAGGTCATGACGATCGTCAAGGAGCGCGGCCGGCCGCACGCGCTGCCCGATGGGAGCGAGGGATGGATCACGGTGCATCCGAGCTTTCTGCTGCGGCTGCCGGATCGCGACGCGGCGGAGCTGGAGTTCGAGCGATTCGTGGCGGATTTGAAGGCAGTGAGGGAGCGGCTATAAGCCCCTCCGTCATGCCGGACTCGTTCCGGCATCATCGGGCTGCAGGCGCAACGTGCTGAAAATAAGCGCTTCGCTGGCCGCGATGGATCCCGGAACCGGGGTGGCGGTCAGTAAAAGAAAGTGGGGAGCTTCTGTTGCTCGGTGCTCCCCGGACCGCCGGTGTCCGCTTCTGTTGCCCGGTGCGGCCCGGACCGCGCTTTCGTCCTTAGTAAACTAGACCGTTAGGTCCGGTTTACGCGGCAATCGCGAGTGCTTCGTTATCGTTAGCACTTGTGGTTTTGAGCCTTTTACAGGTTACTCAGCCCGGGCAAAAACAGCGCTTTTCAATACACGTCGATCCTGGTTCGACCCCGTCATGACCGGTCCCGAAGGGCCGGTTGTGGTGGAGTCGCCGGGTACTGCCCCCGGGTCCGCTGCATCTATTGTACGCCGCAATTTATCACCATAGCCGACGGCGAACCGGCGGCGTCCCCAATATAGGGATTGCGAACTTAATGAAAAGCCCGCCTTTCGCTCGCCACAATATGAGTCCATATCGGTCATGCTATGTTGACACAGCGTTCCCGTTACGCGCTCCGCGCGATGATCTTCCTGGCTGAGGCGCCCGCGGGCGGCCCCCCCATCCCGATGAACAGGATCGCCGCAGAGGCCAATGTGCCGCGCAAGTTCCTGGAGCTGATCCTGGCCGATCTGCGCGAGGCCGGCTTCCTGCACAGCCACCGCGGCAAGATGGGCGGCTATTGCCTGTCGCGCCCGACTCACCTGATCTCGCTCGGCGAGATCATTCGGGTGATCGAGGGACCGCTGGCGCTGGTCCCTTGCGTCAGCCGCACCGCCTATCGCCCGTGCCGCGACTGCAAGGACGAGGCGAGCTGCGCGATCCGCCACGCCATGGCGCGCGTGCGCGACGAGACCGCGCGAATCCTCGACGGGACCAGCCTGGCCGATTCCCGCGCCGAGGATCTGGCTGCGGCCTGAATCCTTCCCTCCCCCGAGAGGGAGAGGGATTGTCTCAGCGTTTCTTCAGCTCGTCCCGGATTTCGCGCAGCAGCGTGACATCGGCGGGTTCGGCCGCGGGCGCTTCTTCCGGCTTCGCGATCAACCTGTTCGCGGCGCGCACGATCAGGAAGATGATAAAGGCCAGGATCACGAAATTGACGGCCTGGGTGATGAAGGCGCCATAGCCGAACACCGGCACGCCGGCCTTTTTCAGCGCCGCATAATCGGTCGATCCGGCCAGCGCCTCGGGCACCTTGCCCAGCACCACGAAATAGCTGGAGAAGTCGAGCCCGCCAAAGATCTTGCCGATCACGGGCATCAGCACATCGTCCGTCAGCGAGGTCACGATCTTGCCGAAAGCCGCGCCGATGATCACCGCAACCGCGAGATCGAGCACGTTGCCCCGGGCGATGAATGCCTTGAACTCCTTGAACATGGAACCTCTCCATCCGATTTCGCTTCCGCGTGCCCACGCTACTCGCCTATCATGCGCATGCAAGGGTTGGAGGGATTGTCTATGAAATACCGTGCCGTCTTCGCGCTGATGTCCGCCATCGCGCTGTCCGCCTGCGGCCTGAACAGCGTCCCCACGGCCGAGGAGAACGCCAAGGCGCGTTGGGCCGATGTGCAGAACAACTATCAGCGCCGGGCCGATCTCATCCCCAATCTCGTCGCCACGGTGAAGGCCGCCGGCGCGCAGGAAAAGGACATTCTGGTCCAGGTGACCCAGGCCCGTGCCGCGGCATCCCAGGTCAAGGTTACGGGCGACGATCTCACCGATCCGGCCAAGGTCGCGGCCTATGAGCGGGCGCAAGCCGGCGTGACGCTGAATCTCCAGCGTCTGCAGGAGGCCTATCCCGAGCTGAAGAGCCAGGGCAATTACACCACGCTGATGAGCCAGCTGGAAGGCACCGAGAACCGCATTACCATCGCGCGCAAGGATTATAACGACGCGGTGCAGGCCTATAACACACGCATTCGCACCTTCCCCGACGCGATCGGCGCGAAGGTGTTCTACGGCTCCAAGCCGATGGCCCCCTTCCAGGCGACCAGCCCAGGGGCGGAGACCGCGCCCTCGGTTAATTTCGGCAACACCAACTGATCAGACCCGTCGCCCCGTTGCTGATGCTGGCCGGGTGCGGTGCCGCCGCTCCGGCCAGTCAGGTCGCCCCAGCCGGATATGATTTTCCGGCGCTGTCCGGTCGCGTCGTCGATGCGGCGCATCTGCTGCCGCCGGCGTCGCGTACGGCGATCAACGAGAAGCTGGTGGCGCTCGAGACACGGACTCACCATCAGTTCGTGGTCGTGACCGTCCCTGACCTCGGCGGTCATCCGATTGAGGATTATGGCGTCACGCTCGGGCGGACATGGGGCATCGGGCGCAAGAACATCAATGACGGCGTGTTGCTGATCGTCGCGCCCACGGAGCGCAGGGTACGGATCGAGGTCGGCTACGGCCTCGAAAAGGCGCTGCGCGACGAGGAAGCGAAGGCGATCATCGGCACCGCCATCCTGCCGGCCTTTCGTGCCGGCGATTATCCGCGCGGCATCGCCGGCGGAGTCGACGGCGTGATCCGCGAAATCTCGCCTCCTGAAAGGTTGGCAGCGTGAATTTCCTTCGTTTGATGCTCGTCATGGGGCTGATGCTGTGCGGCGTTCAGGCCGCCCAGGCCCAGACCTTCCCGCCGCTGTCGGGCCGGGTGGTCGATGCCGCCGACCTGCTCTCGCCGGAGCAGGAGGCCCAGCTCACGCAATTGGCCGAAGGGATCGAAAAAACGTCGTCGCGACAGTTCGTCGTGGCGACCGTTCCCGATCTCCAGGGCTATCCGATCGAGGATTTCGGCTATCGGCTCGGCCGTGCCTGGAAGATCGGGCAGGGAGGGGCCAATAACGGCATCATCCTGCTGGTCGCGCCCCAGGAGCGCAAGGTGCGGATCGAGGTCGGGTACGGCCTGGAGCCGATCATGACCGACGCGCTGTCGAGCCTGATCATCAACGACACGATCCTGCCGAAGTTCAAGGCGGGCGACATGCCGGGCGGCATCATCGCCGGGGCGGATGCCATCGCCGAGCAGATGAAGCTCCCGCTCGAAGCCGCGGAGGCACGAGGCGCGTCGCTGGTCACTACCAAGCCCAAGCCGTCGAAGGATGTCGGCATTCCCTTCGTGGTGATCTTCTGGATCATCGTCGTTGCCTTCATCGTCCTGTCCCGCCTTCGGCGCGGGGCGGGCGGCAAGCGGTATCGCCGCGGTCACGCGCCGGTCATTCTGTGGGGCCCCGGCCTTGGCGGCGGATCGGGAAGTAGTTGGGGCAGTGGATGGAGCAGCGGCGGCGGCTCCAGCTGGGGCGGCGGTGGCGGCGGTGGCGGCTTTTCCGGCGGTGGCGGCTCCTTTGGGGGCGGTGGCGCCTCGGGGGGCTGGTGATGGCGCGGGTCACGCAACTCAGCGCGGCGGATCACGCGCTCGTCGGCGAAGCGGTGTCGCGCGCGGAGGATGGCACCGATGGCGAGATCGTGACGATCGTCAGCGAACGGTCCGACCAGTATCACGACGTCGCGCTGCATTATGCCATCGCGGCGACGCTGTTCGTGGTCGCGCTCGCCGCGATCAACCCCGTCGCGCTGGAGGCGAAGCTCGGCTGGTCGTCGAACGGCTGGGGCGCCGAGTCCGACCCGCGCGGCCTGCTCTTCGCGGTGCTGATCGCCCAGACGATCGCCTTCCTGGTCTTCCGTTTCGCGCTGGCCTGGGTCCCGCTCCGCCTCGCGCTCACGCCGCGTGCGACGCGCGCGCGGCGGGTGCGGCGGCGGGCGATCCAGTATTTCAAGGTCGGTGCGGAACGCCGCACGCAGGCGCGAGTCGGTATCCTGCTCTATCTGTCGCTCGACGAGCGCATGGCCGAGATCGTCGCTGACGAGGCGATCCACCATGCCGTCCCGGCCGAACGCTGGGGCGACGCGATGGCGGCGCTGGTCGACGAAGTGCGGCTCGGGCGACCGGCCCTGGGCATGGCGGCGGCGGTCGCGCAGATCGGCGTGATCCTGTCCGAGAATTTCCCCAAGACCGAAACCGACCGCAACGAACTCCCGGACAGGCTGATCGAACTATGACGGAACCCGCCGAAACGGTCTGGGCAGGCAAATATATCGTCGTGAAGAAGGAGGGCACCTGGGAATATGTTTCCCGGGCGCGTGGTATCCAGGCGGCGGTGATCCTGGCGATCGATGACGGCGAGGTGATCCTGGTCGAGCAATACCGCGTGCCGCTCGGCAGGCGCAGCCTGGAGCTCCCCGCCGGTCTGGTCGGCGACGAGGAGGAAGGCGAAGCGCCCGAGGCGTCTGCCGCGCGCGAGCTGGAGGAGGAAACCGGCTATCGTCCGGCCCAAGTCGAGACGATCGGCTATTTCCAGTCCTCGCCCGGCATGGTCTCGGAAGGCTTTACCCTGGTGCGGGCCACCGATCTGACCAGGGTGAGCGACGGCGGCGGCCAGGCCGACGAGGACATCACCGTCCACCGCGTGCCGCTTGACGGTATAGTTGATTTCGTCGCGGCCAAACGTGCCGAGGGCGTGGCGATCGACGTGCGCCTGCTGCTGCTGCTGAGTCCGTCGATCCTGGGGTGAGCGTGCCGGGAAGGAGGGGTGTCAGCCCTTCCTCTGCGCCGCCTCGAAGCTCAGCCGATCCCAATAGCCGCGCTGGAGCGCTATATGGCCGTCGATCACATGGAAGAAGCCGCAGCCGCGCAGGCCGTTCGGGTCGCGCCATTCGAGGATCGCCCATTCGCCATCCTCGAACAGATTCTCGGGGATGCATTCCATCGTCGCGGTGGCGAATTCGCGGTCGAACATCGCGCGTATCGCGTCGCGGCCATGGACGGGCTCCAGCGCCACCTGGTGGTTGGTCGCATCCGGCCGGTAAAGGGCGGCCAGCGCGTCGACATCGGCATTATTGAAGGCGGCGATCCAGCGCCGCACCACCGATTTGGGCGTCACCGAAAATTGTCGGCATAGGCCTGAAGCTTGAGCTTGCGCTCGGGTGCCGCGATCAGGGTGAAGGCCAGGCCCTCCCGCTCGGCATAGGCGATCGCCGCTTCCTGAGTCGGGAAGCCGAGCCGCACCTGTTCGCGCGTGTCGCCGGAACCGGCCCAGCCCGTCAGCGGGTCGGGACGCTTCGCCTCGGCGGGCGCGAATTCGAGCAGCCACGCGTCAGTGCGCGCGCGGCCCGACTGCATCGCGTTCTTGGGGCGCTGGTAGATGCGGGCGGTGGCCATGGTCTTGTCCTCGAAACTCTCCTGCGCCCTCTATCGCGGTTGCGCGCGGCGTGCATCCGCATTTTTCGTCCGCGTGGTGGGGGCGGCCCCGGCAGGATCGTCGGGCCAGGGATGGCGGGGGTAGCGCCCGCGCATCTCCCTGGCGACCGCGGCCCAGCTTCCGGACCAGAAGCCGGGCAGGTCGCGCGTCGTCTGGATCGGCCGACCGGCGGGCGATGTGAGGCTCAGCACCAGCGGCACGCGGCCGCCCGCCACGGTCGGGTGAGTGGCGAGGCCGAACAATTGCTGAGGGCGGAGCTCGACCCGGGGGCCGCCCTCAGCGGCATAGTCGATCGGGTGGCTGGTGCCGGCGGGCGAATGGAAATGCGTCGGCGCCAAGGAGTCGAGGGTGCGGAGCGTATCCCAGCCGATCACCGCGCGCAGCGATTCGGCCAGCGCGCCAGCGTCGAGCGCGTCGAGGCGGCGTTTCCCGACGAGCAATGGCGTGAGCCACTCGTCGGCGCGGGCGAGCAGATGCGCTTCGTCAATCTCGTCCACCGGGGCGCCCGCCTCTCGGATGAAGGCGATGCGGTCGAGCAGGGCCTGCGCCGCTTCACTCCAGGGCAGGAGCGACAGGCCGACAGTCCGTACGCCTTCCAGCAGGGCTGTGGCGATTTCTTCCGGATCGGCGTTGGCGTCGGGCCCGCTCGACAGGCGGATGGCGCCGAGCCGGCGCTCACGCAGCGCCTGCACGCCGCCGGTCGCCGCATCGAAGCGCACGCTGCGCCTTGTTTCGATGCGCTTGCCGAACAGCGATTCGACTGTGGCGAGGTCGATCGGCGCGGCGGAGAGGATACGCGCCCCCGAGGCCATGCCCTGGGTCTCGGCGACGGCGAGCCATTCGTTGCGGGCGAGCGAGGAGGTGGGGTCGAGCTTGAACCCGCGACCCCCGGCCGAGGCCCAGGTCTCGCCGCTGGCGTCGCGGCGCTTGGCGATGCGATCGGGGAAGGCGAGGGCGATGGCGACTGCGACTTCGTCTCCCGTACCGCGATCCGGCAGCGGTGCGGTCGTGGAGGTCGGGTGCCCACCCCCATCCCCTCCCGCAAGCGGGAGGGGAGCAAGAGAGGCCCAGCGTTTTGCCAGTTTGCGTCCGCCCTCCGCCCGTGGCCCACGTTCCGTTCGCCAGCGCCTGAGGCGGCTCTCCAGGTCCACATCGTTCCCGCCGAGTCCACGCTCGCCGAGCAGCACCGCGACATCAGCGGCGGTTGCCGCCAGCCCAATCTCGCCCGCGCGCACCAGCATGTGGCCGAGCCTTGGCGGCAGCGGCAGCCGGGCGATCGCCTTGCCGTGCGGCGTCGGCCTGCCGTCCGGATCGATCGCCTCCAGCACGGTCAGGCGGCTGCGCGCCTCGTCGATCGCGGCGGCGGGTGGCGGATCGAGCCAGGCGAGGGTGCGCGGATCGGCCACGCCCCACAGCGCGCAGTCGAGCGTCAGCGCCGACAGATCGGCCTCCAATATCTCGGGTGGATCGAAGCGCGGCAGGCCGGCGGTCGCCGCTTCCTCCCACAGCCGATAGGCCACGCCCGGCATCTGCCGCGCGGCGCGGCCGGCGCGCTGAGTCACGGCGGCCTGGCTTGCGCGCTCGGTGACGAGTCGCGTCATGCCCGCCGCGCGGTCGTAGCGCGGGCGGCGGGCGAGCCCTGAATCGACCACCACGGAGATGCCGTCGAGCGTCAGGCTGGTCTCGGCGATCGAAGTGGCGAGCACGATCTTGCGCCGTCCCTGCGGATCGGGCGCGATCGCGGCACGCTGGGCGGCTGGGTCGAGACTGCCGTGCAGCCGGTGCAGGACGATATCGCCGCCGAGTCCCTCGATCCGTTCGGCGGTGCGCTCGATCTCGGCCACGCCGGGCAGGAAGGCGAGGATGCCGCCCGTCTCCTCGCGTAACGCCAGCCTGATCGCGCCCGCGACCGAATCCTCGATCCGCGCTTCGGCCGCGCGGCCGATATGGCGGAGCGTGAGGGGATGGCTGCGCCCTTCGCTCTCGATCACCGGCGCGCCGCCCATCAATACGGAGAAGCGTGCGCCGTCGAGCGTCGCCGACATGGCGACGATGCGCAGGTCGGGTCGGAGCGCGCTTTGCGCGTCGAGCGCCAGCGCCAGGCCGAAATCGCTGTCGAGGCTGCGCTCATGCACTTCGTCGAACAGCACCGCCGAGACGCCCGCGAGTTCGGGATCGGCCTGGATTCGGTTGACGAAGATTCCCTCGGTGACGACCGTAACGCGCGTCTCGACCGATCGTTTCGAATCCATCCGGGTGGCGTAGCCGAAGGTCTTGCCGATCGGCTCGCCCGCCAGCGCCGCCATCCGCTCGCCCGCCGCCCGCGCGGCCAGGCGCCGCGGCGACAACAGCAGGACCTCGCCGGTGCACCAGTCCTCGCCGAGCAACGCAGGCGCCACCGCCGTCGTCTTGCCCGCGCCGGGGGGCGCGACGAGCACGGCGTTCGACCCGACCTGCAACGCGGCGAGCAGGTCGGGCAGTACGGCGTGGATCGGGAGGGAAGTCAGCGGAATTCCTGCGTCACGACGATCTCACCGACGATCGCGGGCAAATCTTCGGCTGGAATCCAATATTCCAGATGCGCGCGACCGCCCGCTTCCTGCGCGGCATGCGCGTCGAGATAGTCCTTCCGCACCTCGAAACGCGTGACATAGCCCGATCCGCTCGCCTTGACGTTCCAGTCGCGCGCGATCTTCACGGCATAGGCTTCGGTCAGCACCGGATAGAAGATCGGCTGTTCGGGCAGGCGCGGAGGAAAAGCGCTGAAACCCGTTTCCTCGATCAGGGCGAGCTCATGCGGCCCGACAGGGCGCCACAAGGTGACTGTCTCGATCTCGTCGCTCATTCTCGATGTCCTAGCATATCGCGGGCAAGCGATGGTACGCCCCTGACAATAGACGGAGAATCGCGTGGCCGATCATAGCCATCATCACGGCCATTCGCACGGGCACTCCCATGGACAGGGCCACAGTCATGGTCATGGGCATCATGGCCATTCCCATGCGCCCGCTTCGGGCCATGACCGCGCCTTTGCGATCGGTATCGCACTCAATCTGGGTTTCGTCGTCACCGAGGCAGCGTTCGGCTTTGTCGCCGACTCGGTCGCGCTGCTCGCAGATGCCGGTCACAATCTGTCCGACGTGCTCGGGCTGGCGGTCGCCTGGGGCGCGGTGGCGCTGGGCCGCAAGGCAGCGACGAAGCGCTTCACCTATGGGCTCAAGGGCACGACGATCCTCGCCGCGCTGACCAACGCACTGTTGCTGCTCGTCGCGCTCGGCGCGATCGTGCTGGCGGCGGCGCAGCGCATGGCGGCGCCGGCACCGGTCGAGGGCGGCACCGTCGCGATCGTCGCCGCGATCGGCATCGTGGTGAACGTCGCGACCGCCTTGCTGTTCGTGCGGGGAAGCAAGAACGACATCAACATCCGCGGCGCCTTCCTGCACATGGCGGCGGACGCTGCGGTTTCGGCGGGCGTGGTATTGGCCGGGCTCGCCATCCTGTGGACGGGCGAGTTGTGGATCGACCCGATCGTCAGCATCGCGATCGCTGCGTTGATCTTCTGGCAGACCTGGGGTCTGCTGCGCGAATCGGTCGAGATGTCGCTCGGCGCGGTGCCGCGCGGGATCGATTACGACAAGGTTCGCATGTCGCTGCGCACCCTGCCGGGCGTGGCACGGGTCCATCACGTCCATATCTGGCCGATGAGCACGACCGAGACGGTCCTGACCGCGCATCTGGTGATGCCCGATGGTCACCCCGGCGACGCGTTTCTGGGCGAGGCGCAGGACATGCTGAAGCATCGCTTCGACATCGGCCACGCGACGCTGCAGGTGGAGATCATCGGCAGCGAAAGCGATCCGCTGCCCTGCGCGCCCGCGGTGGAAACGTACCGGCACTGATTCAGGCCGGTTCCCGCTGCCGTTCGTCCCGAGTGCCATCCAGCTTGTCGAGATGGCGTATCGAGGGACAGGCGTCACGCGCTCCAACCACGTCTCGATACGAGCCCTCGACAAGCCCGGTCTCTCTCGACACGAACGGCGTGTGGGCAATCCGCCGTCTCAGTAGGCCCGCGCCACCGCGAATTCGACCGCTTCGACCATCGCCGCCTTGGCCTGGCTCGGCGCGAAGCCGCCGATCGCGTCGATCGCGCGCTGGCCATAGTGGCGCGCCCGGGCGAGCGTGTCGTCGACCGCGCGCGTCGAGCGGATCAGCGAGACGGCGTGCGCGAAATCCTCGTCGCTGGAGCGATGCCCCTCGATCGCCGCTTTCCAGAATATGCGGTCCTCGGCGCTGCCGCGCGCATAAGCGAGGATGACGGGCAAGGTGGATTTGCCCTCGCGGAAATCGTCGCCGGCGTCCTTGCCCATCGTGCCCGCGTCCGAGACATAGTCGATCGCGTCGTCGACCAGCTGGAAGGCGATGCCGAGATTGCGGCCATAAGCGTCCAGCGCCATTTCCTCGGCCTCGGGCCGTTCGGCCACCACGGCCGCGATGCGGCAGGCGGCGGCGAACAGGGCGGCGGTCTTCGCGCCGATGATGTCGAGATAGCGCTCCTCGCCGATATCGATGCGGCGCGCGGCGGTGAGCTGATTGACTTCTCCCTCGGCGATGATCGCGCTGGCGCCCGACAGAATCTTCAGCACCTTGAGGCTGCCGTCCTCGACCATCAGCTCGAACGAGCGGCTGAACAGGAAGTCGCCGACCAAGACGCTCGCCGGATTGCCCCAGATCAGATTGGCGGTGCGCTTGCCGCGGCGCAGATCGGACCCGTCGACCACATCGTCGTGCAGCAAGGTGGCGGTGTGGATGAACTCGACCGCCGCGGCGAGGCGGTGGTGCCGCGCGCCGGTATAGCCCAGCAGGCGCGCGCTCGCGAGCGTCAGCATCGGGCGCATGCGCTTGCCGCCGCCGGCGATGAGATGCCCGGCCAGCTCCGGAATCAGCGGGATCTCGGACTGCATCCGCGACAGGATCACCGCGTTGACGAGATTGAGATCGCCGGCGACAAGCTGCACCATCGGTTCTAGCGACGGCTGGCGCTGGGCATCGAGGCGGTGGATCGTGGCGCTCATGGTGCGTGCGATGTGGCCGTATGACCGGGTAAAGGCAAGCCTTTGCGGGGTTAACGCCCGCCTTTCGGGGTTGCGCGTCGTGCGCGACGTCCGCAAAAGGCCGGGCGAACTGGTGAGGACGGCAAGGTGACCGACGAAACGCTCAGCGGCTATCGCCAGAGCATCGACAATATCGACGCGGCTCTGGTCTTCCTGCTTGCCGAGCGGTTCAAGGTGACTCAGGCGGTCGGCCGCTACAAGGCGACCGCCGGGCTCCCGCCTGCGGACCCGAGCCGCGAGGATGCGCAGATCACGCGGCTGCGCGGGCTGGCCAAACAGGCCGATCTCGATCCCGATTTCTCCGAGAAATTCCTGCGCTTCATCATCGACGAAGTAATCCGTCATCACGAGCGCGTGCGCGACGAGGGCTGACGCCCGTCGTGTCGGGCATGGCCAGCCCGCGATGATAGCGGTATCGATTGCCCGGGGCGCCGCGACGACAAGCGGCGAAGTGGGGATGTCGCATGGCAACACGTATGAACAGTCTGTCCGATCGCCAGGCCCTGTGGGCGTTCATCCTTGGCTGCGCGGCGGTCACGGCAGGCGTGCTGCTCCATATCCCGATGTTCCTGATGGCGAAGGACATGAGCTATCACCTTGCCGGCATGCCGATGGATTCGGGCATGATCTTCGGCATGTTCCTGATCGTCGGGGGCGTGATCGTCGCGGCCTATGGCCTGCTGCCGCGCAATCTCGCGGCACAGCGCGCGGCGGCCGAGGACATCACCATCGCCGCGCCCGAGGATGCCGCGCTCGGCTGGGCGCATTGGCGGCTGATGATCGTGCTGGTCGTCGCGCTGATCATCGATGTGATGAAGCCGGCCTCGCTCGGCTTCACCGTGCCCGGCATGATCGGCGAATATCATGTGCCGCGATCGACCGTGTCGCTGGTGCCGTTCTTCGCGCTGATGGGCACCGTGGTCGGGTCGGTGGTGTGGGGCGTGATCGCCGATATCTATGGGCGCAAGGCCTCGATCCTGCTCTCGGCGGTGATGTTCGTCGGCACCTCGATCTGCGGCGCGATGCCGTCGCTCGCCTGGAATATCGGCATGTGTTTCATGATGGGCGCGGCGGCGGGCGGCATGTTGCCCGTCACCTATGCCCTGCTTGCCGAGATGATGCCCAACCGGCATCGCGGCTGGAGCCTGGTGCTGGTCGGCGGACTTGGCGCGGTCGGGGGCTATTTCGCGGCAAGCGGGCTCTCGGCGGTGCTGCAGCCGATCTTCGGCTGGCGCATATTGTGGCTGGCAAACCTGCCGACCGGGCTCAGCCTCATTCTGCTGGGCGCGCTCATCCCTGAATCGGCCAAGTTCCTGCTCGCGCGTGGGCGCAAGGTGGAAGCCGAAGCGGTGATGCGGCGTTTCGGGGCAACCGTGCGGCGCGGGCCGCCGCCGGCGACGACCGGGGTCAACCACGGGCCGCTGACGGGCAGGCGGATGATCGGCAAGCTCACCGCGCTGACCGTGGCCGCGCTGACCTGGGGCCTGATCAATTTCGGCCTGTTGCTGTGGCTGCCGGCCGATCTCGTCGCCAAGGGCTATTCAGTCGCGGTGTCGAGCCGGCTGCTGGCGGAAAGTTCGCTGATCGCTTTCCCGACCGTGTTCCTGGCGGCGCTGATGTACAGCCGCTGGAGCACCAAATGGTCGCTCGTCACCATGATCGGCGTGACGCTGGCCGGGTTGCTCGGCGTGCTCAGGCTGGAGCTGGCGGGAACGGGCAGCCCGGTGCTGCCTGTCGCGCTGCTGATCGTCGGGTCGAACGGCATCCTCGCCATCCTGCTGCCCTATACCGCCGAGAGCTTCCCGTTGCGCGTGCGCGGGCGGGCGACCGGATGGGTCGCCGCCTGCACCAAGGCCGGCGGGCTGTTCGCGCAAGGGCTGAGCATCGCCGCGCTGATCCCGTCCATGGGACTGGCGGCGGTCATCATCATGGCGCCGGCGGTGGTCGCGCTTGGCCTGGTCGCCTGGTTCGGGCGCGAGACGCGCGGCGGTGATCTGCGCCACCTCGACGCATAAAGCGCGAGACGCCGATAACGACGAGGTCAGGCCAGACCTTCGTCACGCCCTACCGCTTGATACGCGGCGTTCCCATGAAATCGCGTTTGCCCAGCTTCACGCCTTGCGCGCGCAGGATCGCATAGGCCGTCGTCGCGTGGAAATAGAAGTTTGGCTGCGAGAAGGAGAGCAGGAAGTTCGCGCCCGTGAAGGGCATGATGGTTTCCCCGAAGGCGAACTGCGTATCGCAGTCCGCCAGGGCATCGAACGCGTCGCGATCAAGCGCCTTCAGGCTGCTGACCGCCGTCTGCAGGGTGTCGTGCAGGCCGGCAAAGTCCGTCGGCCAGGCCGACCGGTCGGGCGAGAAGCTGCCGGCCCGGACCCCCTCGATCCCGCCGACCGAATGGGCGGCGCAGGATTTCACCTGGTAGCCGAAGGGCAGCATGTCCGGTGCGAGGCGGGTGTCGATCAGCTCCGCTTCCATCCTGCCCTGTTCGGCGCAGAACGCCGCCGCCTTGTCGACCAGCGCATCGACCGCGCCCAGGATCTGGAGGTTGGACGGTACGACGGCATCGTAAAGGGAGAAGGACATGGGTTCTGGCTCCGGCTGATTTTGCGAGCTTATGGAGGCTCGGCGTGGCCGCGTCCATGTGCCGCTCGGCACTGAATGCATCATATAAAGAATTCTTTATATGATGCTTGACGCGCTGGTCGTAACATCTATCCTGTGATGGTCGAGGTTCTTCGCCCGGTTGCCCGATCGGAGCTAAGACGGGAAGCCGGTGCGGCCCTTGGGCTTATTCCGGCGCTGCCCCCGCAACTGTGAGCGGTGAGCGGCGGTCCATTTTGCGTCACTGGTCCGGACAAGGGACCGGGAAGGCCGGATCGTCGCATTGACCCGCGAGCCAGGAGACCTGCCTCGTCAGATAACGTCCTCCGGCGGGGTGCCCGGTCAGGCCGCGTGCAACACCGCGCCCCGGCTTGTCATTAGGGCGCGTGCTCGTTGCCGTGCGTCCGGCCTCACCTTGCCCAACGCAAGGCCAAGACGATGACCATCTCAGTCGCAACCCTCGGTTTCCCCCGTATCGGCCCGCGCCGCGAGTTGAAGTTCGCGCTCGAAAGCTTCTGGTCGGGCAAGTCGGATGCCGACGCTCTGTCGCTCGCGGCACAGGGCTTGCGCGCCGCTGCCTGGGCGCGGCAAAGGGCGTTGGGCGCCGACATCATCCCCAGCGGCGACTTCTCGCTCTACGACCATGTGCTCGATACCTCCGCGATGCTCGGCGCGGTGCCGGCGCGCTATGGCTGGAACGGTGGCAGGGTCGGCCTCGACACTTATTTCGCCATGGCGCGTGGTGCGCAGAGCGCGAAGGGTCACGAAGGCTGCGCGCATGGGCTGGACAGCACCGCGCAGGAAATGACCAAATGGTTCGACACCAACTATCATTACATGGTGCCGGAACTGAGCGCAGGACAGCAATTCGCGCTGTCGTCGAGCAAGGCAGTCGACGAATTCCTCGAGGCCAAGGCACTCGGATACCATACGCGGCCGGTGCTGTTCGGCCCGGTGACCTGGCTGACGCTCGCCAAGGGCAAGGACGTCGCCCCGCTGTCGCTGCTCGAGGCGGTACTGCCGGTCTATGAGGATGTGCTGGCGCAGCTCGCGCGCGCCGGTGCCGACTGGGTGCAGATCGACGAACCCTGCCTGGTGCTCGACCTCGACGACGATCAGCGCGCGGCGCTGAAGCAAGCGTACAGGCGCCTGTCAGTGAACGGGCCGAAGGTGATGCTCGCGACCTATTTCGGCGCGCTCGGCGACAATCTGGAACTGGCGACCGACCTGCCGGTGCACGGGCTCCATATCGATCTGGTCCGTGCGCCGGAGCAGCTCGAGCCGGTGTGGCAGCGTGCCCGGCCCGACCTGCTGCTGTCGCTCGGCGTGATCGACGGGCGGAACGTCTGGCGGGCCGATCTCGATGCGTTGATCGAGCGGATTGCGCCCGTCGCGGCCGAGCGCAACCTGGTGCTCGCGCCGTCCTGCTCGCTGCTGCACGTGCCGGCCGATCTCGCGATCGAGACCGCGCTCGACCCGGAGGTGAAGCAGTGGCTGGCGTTCGCGGCGCAGAAGATCGGCGAATTGTCGGTGCTGGCCCAGGCGCTCAACCAGGGCGCGGACAAGGTCGCCGAGCCGCTGGCGCTGGCCCGGGCGGCGGTCGAGTCGCGCAAGGCCTCGCCGCTGATCCACAATCCCGCGGTCGCGGCGCGGCTGGCGGCGGTCGATCTCGACATGACCCGGCGCACCTCGCCCTTCGCGGATCGCCGCGTGGCGCAACAGGGGCGGCTCGGCCTGCCGAGCTTCCCGACCACGACGATCGGCTCCTTCCCGCAGACGCCCGAGGTGCGCAAGGCGCGCGCCGCGCACATCAAGGGCGAGATCGACGACCTGGCCTATGAACAGTTCCTGCGCATCGAGACCGCCGCGACGGTCGAGTGGCAGGAGAAGATCGGCCTCGACGTGCTGGTGCATGGCGAGTTCGAGCGCAACGACATGGTGCAGTATTTCGGCGAGCAGCTTTCCGGCTTCGCTTTCACCCGCAGCGCCTGGGTGCAGAGCTATGGCTCGCGCTGCGTGCGGCCGCCGATCCTGTACGGCGATGTCGCGCGGCCGAAGCCGATGACGGTCGAGTGGTGGCGTTATGCCCAGTCGCTGACGAGCAAGCCGATGAAGGGCATGCTGACCGGGCCGGTCACGAGCCTCAACTGGTCGTTCGTGCGCGACGACCAGCCACGCTCGCAGAGCTGCCGCGAAATCGCGCTGGCGATCCGCGACGAGGTGATCGACCTGGAGGCGGCCGGCGCGGCGGTGATCCAGATCGACGAGGCGGCCCTGCGCGAAGGGCTACCGCTGCGCCGCGCCGACTGGCAGGCCTATCTCGACTGGGCGGTCGAATGCTTCCGCCTGACCGCATCGGGCGTGCGCGACGACACCCAGATCCACACCCATATGTGCTATTCGGAGTTCAACGACATCCTGCCCTCGATCGGCGCGATGGACGCCGACGTCATCTCGATCGAGACCGCCCGGTCGCAGATGGAGCTGCTCGATGCCTTTGCCGATTATGCCTATCCCAACGAGATCGGGCCGGGGGTGTACGACATCCATGCACCGCGCATCCCCGCCGAAGCGGAGATGACCGGGCTGCTGACGCTCGCGGGCAAGCGCCTGCCGGCCGAGCAGCTATGGGTGAACCCCGATTGCGGGCTCAAGACGCGTAAATGGGAGGAAGTCCGCCCCGCGCTGATCGCGATGGTCGCGGCGGCGCAGCGCATGCGCGTGCGGGGTGCCTATGACGCGGCCTGAGACCCCGCTCGAAACGATGCCGGACGAGCAGCCCGCCGTCCGCGTGACGGCGGTGCCGGCCGACGCCAATGTCTATGGCGATATCTTCGGCGGCTGGCTGATGAGCCAGATGGACCTCGCCGCTTCCTCGGTCGCCTCGCGTCACGCGGGCGGCCGGGCAGTGACGATCGCGGTGGAGGGCATGGCCTTCCACCGCCCGGTCTTCGTCGGCGACGAGGTGTCGGTGTTGGCCCGGCTGATCAAGGTGGGGCGGACGTCGATGCGGGTCCGGGTCGAAGCCTGGGCGCGCGACCGGCATTCGGAAGAGGCGAACAAGGTGACCGAGGCGGAGTTCGCGTTCGTGGCCGTGGGGCAGGACCGGCGGCCGAGGCCGGTGCGGGCGATGACGATGGTTTGAGCCACACCGTCATGCCGGACTTGTTCCGGCATCCATTCCGCGGCTGGGCGCAGCATTGCGTCGAATACGGTCCGCTTGCGGAACGATGGACCCCGGAACGAGTCCGAGGTGACGGTTGCGGGTGGGCTGGCGCCATCCTTCATCAAAAAAAAGGGGCCCGGTTTCCCGAGCCCCTCTTCATTTGTCCTTGCGGAACCGGGATCGCTTAGTCGCGGTCGCCGGTCAGGAAGGCTGGTGCGAACTCGGGCGCGGGGCCGTCGTCATTGCCGCCTTCGCTGCGCTCGCGGCGCGGGCCGCGGCCCTCGTCCCGCGCACCGCCGCCATCGCGACGAGGACCACGGCCGCCGTCACCATCACGACGCGGGCCACGGTCGCCACGGCCACCGCCGTCGCCACGCGGGCCACGGCCGCCGTCGCCGTCACGGCGCGGGCCGCGGGGGCCACGATCGCCGCGATCACCGCCTTCGCGGGGCTCGCGGGCGGGACGGGTGTCTTCCAGCTCGGCACCGGTCTCCTGATCGACGACGCGCATCGACAGGCGGACCTTGCCGCGCGGATCGATCTCGAGAACCTTGACCTTCACGGCCTGGCCTTCGCTGAGAACGTCGGCAACCTTCTCGACGCGCTCGTTCTTGATCTCCGAGACGTGGACGAGACCGTCCTTGCCGCCCATGAAGTTCACGAACGCACCGAAATCGACCAGGTTGACGACCTTGCCGTCATAGATCTTGCCGACTTCGGCTTCCTCGACGATGCCCTTGATCCAGGCGATCGCGGCGTCGATCTGCGCCGAATCCGACGAGCTGACCTTGATCACGCCCTCATCGTCGATGTCGACCTTCGCGCCGGTGGTGGCGACGATCTCGCGGATCACCTTGCCGCCGGTGCCGATGACGTCACGGATCTTCGACTTGTCGATCGTGATCGTCTCGATGCGCGGTGCGTGCGCCGACAGCTCCTCACGGGTATGGTCGAGCGCCTTGGCCATCTCGCCCAGGATGTGCGCGCGGCCTTCCTTGGCCTGGTTCAGCGCGACGCGCATGATCTCTTCGGTGATGCCGGCGATCTTGATGTCCATCTGCATCGTGGTGATGCCCTCGGACGTACCCGCCACCTTGAAATCCATGTCGCCGAGGTGATCCTCGTCGCCCAGGATGTCGGACAGGACGGCGAAGTCCTTGCCTTCCAGGATCAGGCCCATCGCGATGCCCGAGACCGGGCGCTTCAGCGGCACGCCTGCGTCCATCATCGACAGCGAACCGCCGCACACCGTCGCCATCGACGACGAGCCGTTCGACTCGGTGATGTCGGAGAGGACGCGGATCGTGTAGGGGAATTCTTCCTTCGACGGCAGCACCGGATGCAGCGCGCGCCAGGCGAGCTTGCCATGGCCGACTTCGCGACGGCCCGGCGCGCCGAAGCGGCCGACTTCACCGACCGAATAGGGCGGGAAGTTATAGTGCAGCATGAAATGCTCGTAGGACAGGCCGGTCAGGCCGTCGATCATTTGCTCGGCGTCGCGCGTGCCGAGCGTGGTGGTGCAGATCGACTGAGTCTCGCCGCGCGTGAACAGGGCCGAGCCGTGCGTGCGCGGGAGGAAGTGCACCATCGCCTCGATCGGACGGATCTGGGTGGTGGTGCGGCCGTCGATGCGCTGGCCGTCCTTGAGGATGGCGCCGCGGACGATCTCGGCTTCCAGCTTCTTCATCAGCTTGCCGGCGGCCATCTGGTCCTGCGGGGTCGCGTCGGCGAACGCCGCCTTGCCCTTGGCGCGGGCCTCGTTCAGCAGGTCCGAACGCTTGGACTTGTCGGTCACCTTGTAGGCGGCGGCGATGTCCTTGCCGATCAGCTTCTTCAGCTTGTCCTTGGCGGCCGTCAGGTCGGCCTGCTCGGCCATTTCCCAAGGCTCCTTGGCGGCCTGCTCGGCGAGATCGATGATCGCGTTGACGGCTTCGCGGCACGCCTTGTGGGCGAACTGCACGGCGCCGAGCATCACGTCTTCCGACAGTTCCTTGGCTTCGGATTCGACCATCATCACGGCGCCACCGGTGGCGGCGACGACGAGGTCGAGATCGCCTTCCTTGGTCTGCTCGAGCGTCGGGTTCAGGATATACTCGCCATCGACATAGCCGACGCGCGCTGCGCCGATCGGGCCCATGAAGGGCACGCCGGAGATGGTGAGGGCGGCCGAGGCGGCGACCATCGCGAGGATGTCCGGCTCGTTCTCGCCGTCATAGCTCAGCACCTGGGCGATGACGTTGATCTCGTTGTAAAAGCCTTCCGGGAACAGCGGGCGGATCGGGCGATCGATCAGGCGGCTGGTCAGCGTCTCCTTTTCGGTGGCGCCGCGCTCACGCTTGAAGAAGCCGCCGGGGATGCGGCCCGAAGCCGAGAATTTTTCCTGGTAGTGGACGGTGAGCGGGAAGAAATCCTGCCCTTCCTTGACGGAGCGTGCGGCGGTGACCGCGCACAACACGACGGTTTCGCCGAGCGTCGCGATGACGGCGCCATTGGCCTGGCGGGCAACGCGGCCCGTTTCCAGCGTGAGGGTCTTGCCGCCCCACTGGATGCTTACGGTTTTGGTATCGAACATTTTATTTCCTTCAACTCCGGCCGCCAAATGCGTGCCGGGGCCTATGTGCGGGCTTGACCGGCCCGCGCGGTTTGAGGTCTTTCACGGCCTCCGGACAATCAGCCGAATTGCATCCTGTCCTGTGTCCCCTTGATGGGGTCCAGTCTCGTCGATGAGCTGGCGGCCCCGCACATGGCGGGGTTTATCTGGAATATGAAAACGGCGCCCGAGGGCGCCGGTTTCTTACTTGCGAAGGCCGAGCTTCGCGATGAGATCGGTGTAACGCTGACCGTCCTTGTGACGGAGATAATCGAGCAGCGACCGACGCTTGTTGACCATCATCAGCAGCCCGCGGCGCGAATGATTGTCCTTCTTGTGGTCCTTGAAGTGCTCGGTCAGGTTGCGGATTCGCTCCGTGAGGATCGCGACCTGAACTTCGGGGGAACCCGTATCGCCTTCGGCGCGGGCATGGTCCTTGACGAGCGCTTCCTTGCGCTCCTGAGTGATCGACATCGTGATCCTTTCGCTTAGAGGTTGAAACCGCGAACGACGCGGACCTCGCGGTCCAGAACTTCCACCAGAGCGACCGGAACATCGTCCGATATCGCGAAGTGGAGGCCATCGTCTGCGGCGATCCCGATCAACACCCGCCCCTGTCGGAGCAGCCCTGCCTGATCGGGGGTGAGGGAGAGAGCCGGGATGTCGTCCAGCCCCGCCCTCAAGGGCAGGAGTTTGTCTTCAAGGGCGCGCCCATGGCCGAGTTCGTCCAGTTTGTCCAGCGATATCGAGTCCGCCAGGGTGAACGGGCCGGCCTTCACGCGGCGGAGCATGGTGACATGCCCGACCGTGCCGAGCGCCAGCGCGATGTCGCGCGCGAGGCTGCGGATATAGGTGCCCTTCGAGACATGGGCGGTGAGGGTGGCCTCTTCAACTTCCTCCCTTGGCTCCTCCCCGGAGGAGCTTAGACTGTGGATCGTCACTGACCGGCTCGCCAGCACCACCTCCTCGCCCGCCCGCGCCAGATCATAGGCACGCTGCCCGTCGACCTTCAGCGCCGAATAGGCCGGCGGCACCTGTTCGATCGGGCCGGTGAAGCGGGGCAGCACTGCCTCGAGCGCCGCCAGTGTCGGCCGTACCTCCGACCAGGCGATCTCCGCGCCCTCCAGGTCGAGCGTGTCAGTCTGCACCCCGAAGCGAATCGTGAAGTCATAAACCTTGTCGCTGTCGAGCATGCGCCCGGCGAGCTTGGTCGCTTCGCCGATCGCGATCGGCAGCACCCCCGTCGCCAACGGGTCGAGCGTGCCGCCATGGCCGACCTTCAGCTTGCCATAGCCGCCGGCGCGAAGCGCGCGCTTGACCGCCGACACGCCCTGAGTCGAGCCGAGCCCGAGCGGCTTGTCGAGAATGATCCAGCCATGCACCGGATCAGACCGACAGGCCGGCGGACCCGAGCAAAAAACTGATCACCGCCCAGGCCGGCGGGCCGATCAGGCGCCCGACGATATTCGCGTTCGGCGCGATCATCGGCAGGATGACGAGCAGGAAGATCAGCAGCAGGAAGCCATAACGGCCGATCCGCGCATACTGCGCCGCGAGGGGGCGGGGCAGCAGGCCCTGCACGACGTGACCGCCATCGAATGGCGGGATCGGCAGCAGGTTGAAGATCGCCAGGAACACGTTGATCATCACGAAATTGATCAGATTCTCGGACAGAAAGGCGCTCGCACCGGTTGGCGTACCGCCCGGCCAGAATGCCATGAAGATCGCGATGGCGACGGTACCGAGTAGCGCGAGCGCGATATTCATGCCTGGACCGGCCAGCGCGACCAGCATCATGTGGATGCGCGGATTGCGCAACCGGCTCGCCACCACCGGCACCGGCTTCGCCCAGCCGAACACCGGCAGGTTGGCGATGGCGAGCGACAGCGGCAGCAGGATCGTGCCGACCGGATCGACATGCGTGATCGGGTTGACCGACAGGCGCCCGAGCCGCTTCGCGGTCGGATCGCCGAGCGCATTGGCGACCCAGCCATGCGATACCTCGTGCAGCACGATCGCGATGGTCAGGGGGATGATCCAGACCGCGGCCGAATAGAGGATGTTGGGAATGTCCATCGCCTGCATCTAGGGACGCGACCGGGTATGCGCCAGCGTGGCCCTCAGCCCTTCTTCGGCTTCTTCGCCTTTTTCGGCGGCGGGCCGCTCGTCGCCAGCTCGTCGATCCGGCATTCCTGGCCATCGACCAGCAGCGAGCCATAGCGATCGAGCGAGTTCGATCCGCTGGTCTTCACCCCGATCCTGGTCGCGAAGGACAGGCCGAGGCAGGGGCCGAGAATGGTCGCATGATACCATTTGCGGCCGCGATCCTGGAGATAGATCGCGCGGTCGCCGTCTGGCTGGAAGTCCTGGATTCCATCGAACTGCACGAACGGAATTGAGGCGGGCTTGCCGGTCTCGGGCGGCGTGGTTTGCGCAACCGCAGCGGCGGCACACAGCGCCGCAAGGGGCAGGGCAAGCAGGGTGCGGTTGAACATGGCGATTCCTCGACTCGGGACCCGGAGTGGGCGTTGTTTACGCCAGTCCGGCTGTACGCTCGATGAAGTGTCGCCGGCACATCGCGACATAACGGTCATTGCCGCCGATCTCGGTCTGCGCGCCCTCGCGGATCGCATTCCCCTCCGCATCGACGCGCATGTTCATCGTTGCCTTGCGCCCGCAGGCGCAGACCGACTTTATCTCGATCAGCGAATCCGCGATCGCGAGCAGCCGCGCCGACCCTTCGAACAATTGCCCCTGGAAATCGGTGCGCAGGCCGTAAGCTAGCACCGGCACCCCGTGGAAATCGGCAAGACTGGCGAGCTGGTCGACCTGCGCCGCGGTGAGGAATTGCGCCTCGTCGACCAGCACGCAGGCGGGCGGCGCCTTGCCGTCACGCACCACGATCGCGGCGAGATCCGTGTCGCGGTCGAACGCGATCGCATCCGCCCCCAGCCCGATCCGCGAGGTGACGGTTCCCGCCGCGAACCGATCATCGATCGCCGCGGTGAACAGCAGGGTGCGCATGCCGCGCTCGCGATAGTTGAAATCGGCCTGGAGCAGAGTGGTCGATTTCCCGGCATTCATCGAGGCGTAGTAGAAATAGAGCTTCGCCATCTAGCAGGCCCACCGCAGGCCGGTCATGCACCGCTTCCCGAAAGCCCTGCGTGTCGCGCTTCGATCGAGCCGTCGGGGTGACGGATCCACATCACTTTCGTGCCGGCGGCCCAGCCAAGCTCCTCTCGATTGGTCTTGGGAATCGTGATTCTACCCCGAGAAGAGAGACGAATTTGGGCCTTCATGGATCAGAATATAGCGCCGGGCATGTAGACGGCAACGAATACCGTCGATCCCGATGGACGGTGCGGCACCGGATGCTAGACTGGCGCCCCTGATTCAGGAGCGTTTTCGATGCGCGGCGGTATCTGGGTTCTCACAATCTTTGCTGCGATCTGGTTCGTTGTGGGCGCGGCGGGAGAAGGCCTGCCCTGGGCGGCGCTGGTGATTCCCGCGGCGATTTCCGGCACGCTGCTCGTGTGGGGACGTCGCGCTGCCGGCGAGCCCGCCGCGCAGGGCGGCCATGTCGGGCGGCTCGTCGGGATCTGGAGCGCGGTTGAAGGCGTGGCGATCTTCGTTGCGGTCACCATTTGTCAGAATATCGGCGCGCGCGATGCTGTCGTGCCGGTGATCGCCATCATCGTCGGGCTGCATTTCCTGCCCCTGGCGCGCGGTATCCCGGTGCCTCTTTATTATGCGACCGGCGCCGCGCTGATCGTTCTCGGCCTGGGCGCGCTCCTGCTACCCGGGAATGAGCGCATGGGCGTGGTCGGCCTCTCGGCGGCCGCGATCCTGTGGCTCAGCTGTACGCTGCTGATCCGTCAGGCCAAAGACCGGCCGGCGATCTGATCAGGCCTCGTCCTCGCCCTGCTCGAGATCGCGCGCGACATGCGGATCGCGCAGCAGCTTGTCGATATGGCTGCCCTCGTCGAAGCTTTCGTCGGCGATGAACTTCAGCTTGGCCGCATAACGCGTGTTCACCCGCGCCGCGACCTCGCGCTGGAGATAGGCGGTGTTGGTGCGCAGTGCCTTCAGCACCGCTTCCTCGTCCTTGCCGAGCAACGGCTTGATGAAGACGGTGGCGTGGCGCAGGTCGGGCGACATGCGGACCTCGGTGACGGTCACGACATGCTTCGCCAGGGTCTCGTCATGCACGTCGCCGCGCGCGAGGATATCGGCCAGCGTATGGCGCACCTGCTCGCCGACGCGAAGCAGGCGGACGGAGCGTGTCTCGGGGGTTTCGGCGGGTCTCATTTCATCACCATACATTCGGGGGGCAGCGCCAGCCCGATCAGGCTGAAATCGCGGTAGCTGATCTTGACCGGCTCTCCACCCCAGCGCGGCTTCCATTCCGGCTTGCGCAGTGTCGGCACGCCGGACAGATGGCTGATCGTCAGTGCGCGCGGCCCCGTCCAGCGCAGCACGACGCAATCGTGCTGAGGGCTCTGATACACCGCCTCGCGCGTGAACGGCCGGCCCGATTGCAGGAACACATAAGTGTCCTTCCGATCGAGCACCGGCGCATCATATTCGGCGGTCGCGATATACTGGCCGTCGCGCGATATCGCGCGCTGCCATTCGATCGTCGGCTCGCCGCAGCCGGCCAGCGCGAGCCCGAGGGCCAGCGCCGTGCCGGTCTGCATCATTCGCATCTTACAGCGTCCGTTCGCGCAGCTCGACTTCATAGGTTTCGAGGAAGTCGCCGGGCTTGATGTCGGTGTGGCTGGCGAAGGTCACGCCGCACTCCAGACCCGCACGAACTTCGGCCACGTCGTCCTTGAAGCGCCGCAGCGACGCGATCTCGCCATTGTAGATGATGACGTCGTCGCGCGTGATGCGGGCCTTGAGCGCCTTGCGGATATAGCCCTCGACCACCAGCAGACCGGCGGCGCGGCCATGCTTGCCCGCCGAGAAGACCTCGCGGATTTCGGCGCGGCCGACGACCGTTTCGAACGCCTCGGGGCCAAGCTCGCCCGCCATGCCGGCGCGGATGTCGTCGATCAGGTCGTAGATCACGTCATAATATTTCAACGCGACTTTCTGACGCTCGGCGATCTCGCGTGCCTTGGCATTGGCGCGGACGTTGAAGCCGATGATCGGCGCGCCCGACGCACCCGCCAGGGTGACGTCGCTCTCGGTGATGCCGCCGACACCCGAGTGCAGCACCCGGGCCTTGATGTCGTCCGTGGAGATCTTGTTGATCGAGCTGACGATCGCTTCGACCGAGCCTTGCGTATCGGCCTTGACGACGAGCGGATATTCGATCGCCTGCTTGTCCTTCAGCGCTGAGAACATGCTCTCCAGGCTGGCGGGGGCAGAGGTCGTGCGCTTGCTGGTAATCACGCTCTGGCGATATTCCGCGACTTCGCGGGCACGCGCCTCGTTCTCGACCACGGTCAGCTGATCGCCCGCGCGCGGCACGCCGGACAGGCCGAGCACTTCGACCGGCATGGACGGGCCGGCTTCCTTGATCTGCTGGCCCTTGTCGTTGGTCATCGCGCGGACCTTGCCGCTCTCGGCGCCGACGACGAACACGTCGCCGACCTTGAGCGTGCCGCGGTTGACGAGGACGGTCGCGACCGGGCCGCGGCCCTTGTCGAGCTTCGCCTCGATCACGGTGCCCTCGGCATCGCGGTCCGGATTCGCCTTCAGCTCGAGCAGTTCGGCCTGGAGCTGGATCTTCTCGATCAGCTCGTCGAGACCGGTCTTCTTGAGCGCCGAAACCTCGACGTCCTGGACGTCGCCCGACATCTCCTCGACCACGACTTCATACTGAAGCAGTGCCTCGCGGACCTTTTGCGGGTTGGCGTCGGGCTTGTCGACCTTGTTGATCGCCACGATCATCGGCACGCCGGCCGCCTTGGTGTGGTTGATCGCCTCGATCGTCTGGGGCTTCAGGCCGTCATCGGCCGCCACGACCAGCACCACGATATCCGTGACGTTGGCGCCGCGCGCGCGCATTTCGGTGAACGCCTCATGGCCCGGCGTGTCGAGGAAGGTGATCTTCGACTTGTCCTTCAGGGTGACCTGATAGGCGCCGATATGCTGCGTGATGCCGCCGGCTTCGCCCTTTACCACATCGGTGCCGCGGAGCGCGTCGAGCAGCGAGGTCTTGCCGTGATCGACATGGCCCATGATCGTCACGACCGGAGGGCGCGGCACGGCCGCGCCGTCCTCTTCCTCGTGCGTGTCGTTCGCGAGATCGATGTCCGAATCGCTGACGCGCGTGATGTTGTGGCCGAATTCGGTCACCAGCAGCTCGGCGGTGTCCTGGTCGATCGTCGCGTTGATCGTGACGGGCATGCCCATCTTGAACAGCGCCTTGACCAGGTCGGCACCCTTTTCCGCCATGCGGTTGGCGAGTTCCTGGACGGTGATCGCCTCGGGAACGACGACGTCGCGGATCTGCTTGGCCTGCGCCTCGCGCGGGCCACCCATCCGGCGATGTTCCTTCTCGCGGGCACGCTTGAGCGCCGCGAGCGAACGGGCACGCGCGCCGTCGCCGTCGCCCAGGGCGCGGTTGACGGTCAGCTTGCCGGCGGTGCGGCGGTCATCGCCCTTGCGGTCGCGCTGCTGCGGACGGCCGGGGCCGTCATTGCTCGGCGCGGCGCTGACCGGACCGGGGCGCTTTGGCGCGCCGGCAGGTGAGGCGGCTGGCGTTGCGGTCGTCGCGGCGGGTGCTGCCGCCACGGGAGCAGGCGCCGGGCGCGGACGCTCGGGGCGCGCAACCGGCGTGAAGCGGCGCGGCGCTGGCATGCTCGGATCGAGCGAAACGGTGATTGGCTGCGGCGGGGCTGCGGGTGCAACGAGCGCGGGGGCCGGAGGCGCCGCGGCAGGTGCCGCTGCCGCTACGGGCGCCGCGGTCGCTTCGGGAGCCGCTGCTTCGACAGGGGCCGGTGCGGGCGCGGGGGCAGGCTGCTCGGGGGCGGCGGGCGAATCCGGCGCGTCGCCGGCGCGGCGATTTTCCTCGGCGCGGCGGCGCTCTTCCTCGGCTGCCTCGAGACGATCACGCTCTTCGCGGCGGCGGGTTTCCTCGAGCGCGTTCATCCGCGCCTCGTCGGCCTCGCGGAGCAGCTTGGTCTGCAACTCCTGGCGCGACAGCAGCGAATTGGCGGGCGAGACGGGCGCCGGACGTGGCGGCTCGGGCGCGCGCACCGGGGCGGCGGCGACGGGCGCTGGCGCCGGTGCTTCCTCGACCACGGGCGCTTCCGGCTCGCCGGGGCGCCGCAGGACACGCCGGCTCTTCACTTCCACGACCACGGTGTTGGAACGGCCATGGCTGAAGCTCTGCTTCACCTTGCCCGTCTCGACCGTGCGCTTCAGCCCCAGCGGCGCGCGCATGCCCAGTTTCGGCTTTTCGTTGTCGGTATCGCTCACTCAAATTCCTCGTAGATCAATCTTCGGCCGTATCGGACGCGCCACCATCCGTCGGCTGTGTTTCAAACGGCGTTGCGCCCTGCGAGACCGTTTCGCAAGGCGCTGTACTCGGGTCAGGGCCGATAAAATGCAGCCAGCGATGGAGCGCTTCGCCCACCCGCTTCGCCGCATCGGGATCAGTCAGGCCAACATGTACCACATTCTGCCGTCCTAGTGCCACGGCCAATATGGTGCGTGATACCGGCAGCGCCAACCCCCTGAGCCCGCTGCCTTCCTCGTCCTTTCCGACGCGCCAGGCCTGGTCGAGCTTGCGGTTGCCGTCCTCGCCCGCATCGGCGGCGTGGAGCAGCAGGTGAAGCTTGCCGGAACGGGCGGCTGTCTCGATCCTTTCGGTGCCGATCAGCAGCCCGCCGGAGCGGGATTCGAGGCCCAGCCGGTCGAGCGCAGCGCGTTCGAGTGCGGCTTCGATCAGCGCGGGCAGGTCGTCGGGGATGAGCACCGGGCCGGTCTTGAACGCGCGGGCGAGCGCGCCCTTGAGCTTGCCCTTGGCCATCGCGGTTTCGAGCTCGGCCTTGGTCACGCCGATCCACGCACCGCGGCCGGGGGCCTTGGCGCGGACATCGGGCAAGACATGGCCGTCGGGCGACAGCGCGAGGCGCACCAACGCGGCGCGCGGCGCGCGGTCGCCGATCAGGATGCAGCGGCGGATGGGGTCGGCGGCGGTCATTGTTCTTCGCCCCTCCCTGCAAGGGAGGGGGCGGGGGTGGGTGCGCGCGTC
>NZ_JBFUDK010000026.1:0-41111 GCF_056404755.1 Sphingomonas sp. P2_B6 | reverse complement strand
AAGGTCGCGAGATAGGTCACATCGAAGCTGCCGGCATGCGTCGCGCCGTCGGCACCGACCAGGCCGGCCCGGTCGATCGCGAACCGGACCGGCAGATTCTGGATCGCCACGTCGTGCACGACCTGGTCGTAGGCGCGCTGCAGGAAGGTCGAGTAGATCGCACAGAATGGCCGCATGCCCTGCGCGGCGAGCCCGGCGGCAAAGGTCACCGCATGCTGCTCGGCAATGCCGACATCGAAGAAGCGCTCGGGATAGGCCTGGGCAAAGGCATCGAGCCCGGTGCCAGAGGGCATCGCCGCGGTGATCGCGCAGATGCGTGGATCGGTGGCGGCTTCCTGGACGAGCGCTGCGCCGAACACATTCTGGTAGGCCGGCGGTCCCGGCGGCGCCTTGGCCTGGGCACCGGTGATCACGTCGAACTTCTGCACGCCGTGATATTTGTCCGCCGCCGCCTCGGCCGGCGCATAGCCCTTGCCCTTCTTGGTCACGACATGGACCAGGATCGGGCCTTCCTCGGCATCGCGCACATTCTCCAGCACCGGGATCAGCTGGTCGAGATTATGCCCGTCGACCGGGCCGACATAATAAAAGCCCAGCTCCTCGAACAAGGTCCCGCCCATCGCCATGCCGCGCGCGAACGAATCGGTCTTCTTCGCCGCCGAATGCAGCGGCCGCGGCAGCTTGCGCGCCAGGCGCCGCGCCAGCTCGCGCAAGGACAGGAACTCCCGGCTCGACACGATGCGYGACAGATAGGCCGACAGGCCCCCCACCGGCGGCGCGATCGACATGTCATTGTCGTTGAGGATCACGATCAGCCGGTTGCCCGCGCTTTCCGCATTGTTCATCGCCTCATAGGCCATGCCCGCCGACATCGCCCCGTCGCCGATCACCGCGATCGCCTTGCCCGGCTGRTCCTTGATCTTGTTGGCGATCGCAAAACCCAAAGCCGACGAGATCGAGGTCGACGAATGCGCCGCACCGAACGGGTCATATTCGCTCTCGCTGCGCTTGGTGAAACCCGACAGCCCCCCGCCCATGCGCAGCGTRCGGATCCGGTCCCKGCGSCCGGTCAGGATCTTGTGCGGATAGCATTGGTGACCCACGTCCCAGATCAACCGGTCGCGCGGCGTGTCGAACACATAATGGATCGCCGTCGTCAGCTCGACCACGCCRAGCCCCGAGCCGAGATGACCCCCCGTCACCCCCACCGCCGCAATCGTCTCCGCCCGCAACTCGTCGGCCAGCTGCCGAAGCCKGGTCGGGGAAAGCGCCCTGAGATCCGCGGGCGTATGAACCGTGTCGAGCAACGGGGTCTTGAAATCGGGATTCATGTAAAACCGGATCTCCTCTTGCCCCCTTCCTAATCGAAGCGACCGCACACGCAACGTAAGACGTCACCGCACGGCAACAACCGGACGCTGGGCGGCCCCAGCATGCGTGAACGGCAAGGCGGTCCGTTCAGCCGCGGTGTCGCTCGTGCCCATCAGGCACGCTCACTCCCCGTCATAGCTGATCGCCGATGCGGCCGCGCCGGACAGGATGAAGCCGATCGGCCGATCGGCCTCCTCCTGGAGATGGCCGATCAGACTCGCCGTGCGGGCGAGCAGCGAGATGCCCTTGAGCGCGCCGACCGGGAAGCCGACGTCGAGCATCACCGCGGGAATCGCGCCGTTCACGTTGATCGGCAGCGCGCGGCCGAGCGTGCCGGGCAAGGCGTCGCGGATCGCGTAGAGCATGCGAAGATGATCGCCGACGATGCCGTGCTGCTCGGCCAGGTCGAGCAGCAGCAGCGCGCGCGGATCGCCCTCGCTATGCTGGGGATGGCCGAAGCCGGGAATGGCGCGCTTGGTCTCGCGCAGCCGGCGGATCCCTGCCTGAGCGACCGAAGCCACACTGGCGCCCGCCGCGGCTTCGGCGACCAGATCGGCGTAGAAGCGCCCCGCGACCTCCGCGCTGCCCAGCACCACCGAGCCGCAACCGAGCAGCCCGGCCGCGACCGCCCCGTGAAAGGCCTCGGGCGCGGCGGCATAGGTCATGCGCGCGGCGACCACGCTCGGCACCAGGCCATGCTCGGCGATCGCGGTCAGCACCGCATCGGCGAAGAAGCGCTGCACTTCGGTCGGCGCCTTGCCCGTCACCAGCAGCCAGAAATAGCTGGTAAAATCCATCCGGCCGATGATCTCCCCGCACAGATCGCGCCCGCGCACCGTGATGCTGGTCGCGTCCGACGTGCAGATCGCCGAATGGGGCGCATCCTGTTTGCCAATCCGCATCGTCTCTGCCCTTTTACAACACGCGCCCGCGTAGACGGGCGCCGAGTTCGATTTACGAAGTTGATTTCGTATATCGAAGTTTCTATGCCGTGCGGCAAGGAGTAGTCAACATGGCCAAGCCGCTCGCCGATGTCACCGTGCTTGAAATGGGGACGTTCATCACTGGCCCGGCGGCGGGCATGTTGCTGGCCGATATGGGCGCGGACGTCATCAAGATCGAACGCCCCGATGGCGGCGATCCGTTCCGCGCCTTCAACGGCGGTCTCTACAGCCCGCATTTCCAGACCTATAACCGCAACAAGCGCTCGATCACGCTCGACACGCGCGACGTGGACGATCTCGCCGCGTTCGACCGCATGGTGGCCGGGGCCGACATCTTCATCCAGAATTTCCGCCCGGGCGTTACCGCCAAACTTAATGTCGATGTCGCGCGGCTGCAGGCGATCAATCCCCGGCTGATCTACCTGTCGATTTCGGGCTTCGGACCGACCGGACCGGACAGCGACCGGCCCGCTTTCGACACGGTCGCTCAGGCGGCCAGCGGCTTCCTGCGCCTGCTGATCAATCCGGAGAATCCCCGCGTCGTAGGCCCGGCGCTGGCTGATGCGGTGACTGGATTCTACGGCGCCTATGGCGTGCTCGCCGCGCTTCATGAGCGCGAGACGACCGGCAGGGGGCGCCACGTCGAAGTGTCGATGTTCGAGGCGATGGCGCATTTCAACCTCGACGACTTCACGCATTATTTCTCCGAAGGCGAGGTGATGGGCCCCTATAGCCGGCCCAACGTCTCGCAATCCTATGTCTTCCAGTGCAGCGACGGCGGCTGGATCGCGCTGCACATGTCGTCGCCGCAGAAATTCTGGGACAATCTCGCCGAGGCGGTCGGCCAGCCCGACATGCTCGCGCGCCCGGAGTTCGGCAGCCGCGCCGCGCGGATCGAGAATTACGAGAAGGTCGCCGCCTTCCTCGCGCCGATCTTCGCCACCCGCACCCGCGCTGACTGGTGCGGGGTGCTGGAGCGGCTCGAAGTGYCGCATTCGCCAGTCTATTCCGCGCCGGAGGTCATCGCGACCGACCAGGCGAAGCATCTGCGTCTGTGCGTCGAGGACCCGGCCGGGCCGCACGGCGCCTTCCGCACGATCCGATCGCCGGTGCAGTTCGACGGCGAGGCAATGCTCGAGGTGAGCGCCCCGCCCGTACTGGGCCAGCACAACGCGGCCCTGCTGGGGGACCGCACCACGGCAGCCGTCACCGAATGAGCGGCGGCGGGCCGGGATGGCGCCCGCTTGCCCTGTGCCGTTCCGAACAGTAACGCAGGGCATGCCCGCGACCGAGAAGCCGCCCAAGGACAGCGAGTATCTCTCGACGCTCGAGCGCGGCCTGCGCGTGTTGCGCGCGTTCGACGCGGCCCATCCGGAAATGCAGCTGAGCGAGGTCGCGCAGCTGACCGGGCTTAGCCCGGCGGTCGCGCGCCGGTGCCTGAACACGCTGGTGCAGCTGGGTTATGTCGCTCAATATGGCCGCAAATTTCTGCTGCGCGCTGAAGTGCTGACCTTCGGCACCAGTTATCTGTCGTCGATGAACGTGGAACAGGTCGTGCTGCCGCCCCTGCAGCGGGTGCGCGACGATACCGGCGACAGCTCGTCCATGGCCGTGCTGTCGGGCGACGACATCCTCTATGTCGCGCATGTCTCCACCACGCGCCATCTGCGCCTGGGCGCGACGGTGGGCACCCGCTTCCCCCTTCATGCGACATCGCTGGGCAAGGTGCTGCTCGCCTTCCAGGACGAGGCGGTGATCGCGGCCTATCTCGACCGCGCGAGGATGACGCGGTTCACCGAACGGACCGTGACCACCACGGAGGGCCTGCAGGCGCGGCTCGCGGCCGCCCGCACCACGGGGTATGATTCGGCGCTGGACGAACTCGATTACGGGCTGGTCTCGGTCGCCGTACCGGTCTTCGACGCCCGGCGGCGCATCGTGGCGGCAATCAACTGCTCGACCTCGACCACGCGCATCTCGCAGGACGAACTGGTGCGCACCCGCCTGCCCTTGCTGCGCGACGCCGCGGCCGAAATCGGCAACGCGCTGCAGCGTTGGCCCGCGCTGATCCACTCGCTGCATTCCGGCTGAACCGAACCCTATCACGCCATCGTCATAGCTCTGCCCGCCCCGGCCACGATGTCGGCGCGCGGAGGACTTTTGTCATCCCAAACTTCGCATATCGAACTTGACTTCGAATGACGAAACAATCACTCTGCCTCCAGGAGACAGGCGCGGGGACTCTTGCAAAAAAAGGGCACGCGCCGGGATTGGGGAGGAATCGGGTGATGAAACCGGCGATCTGGACGGCGATCAGGATTAGGACCTTGCTGGCGGGATCGGTCTCCGCGCTCACATTGGCGGTCGCGGTGCCGGCCGCCGCGCAGGAAGCGCCGGCGCCGACCGAGGCTGCCGAACCCGGCAACGACATCGTCGTCACCGCGCTGCGCCGCGACACCAGGCTTCAGGACACGCCGGCCGCGATCACCGCGTTCGATTCGAAGACGATCGAAGCCGCCGGCATCGACAAGCCCGCCGACTTCATCGCGCTGACCTCCAACGTGCAGCTGATCGAGACGCAGAATGTCGGCAACGCCTTCGTCATCATCCGCGGCATCACCCAGAACCGCAATTCCGAGCCGTCGGTCGCGGTCGTCGTCGACGGCGTGCAGCAGGTCAACGCCGCCGAGTTCAACCAGGAACTGTTCGACATCGACCAGATCGAGATCCTGAAGGGCCCGCAGGGCGGTCTCTACGGACGCAACGCGATCGGCGGCGCGATCGTCATCACCACCAAGCAGCCGAGCGACACGCTCGAGGGCCGCATCATGGCCGGGATCGACAATGGGTTCGGCTATACGCTTCGCGCCGGTCTCAGCGGCCCGATCAGCGATACGCTCAAATTCCGCCTGTCGGGGTCATGGCGCGACACCGACGGCTATATTCCCAACACCTTCCTCGGCAAGGACGCCGATCCGGTGAAGGATTTCTCGGTCCGCGGCAAATTGCTGTGGGAGCCGACCGACAATTTCAGCGTCGACCTGCGCGGCTTCGTCTCGCTACTGAAGACCCAGGCCTTCTACTACAACATCGTCAACGACGTGAACGACGTGAGCCTGCCGGTGCGCGTCAACAATGCCGGCATCGACAATCGCGACATCTACAATGTCTCGGCCAAGCTCGACTACAAGGCCGACTGGGGCTCGATCCGGTCGATCACCTCCTACGACAAGGTCTCGGAGATCCTGACCGGCGACGCCTTCAATTTCCTGCCCATTCCGGAATCGCTGTTCTTCAGCCTGCTCGGCTTCGACCTCAACCAGAGCCAGTTCCTCGACGTCCGCGCGATCAGTGAGGATCTGCGGATCTCGTCGCCGGACAACCAGCCGCTCGAATGGTCGCTCGGCACCTATCTCATCCACACCGATCGCTACATCTCGACCGGCAACATGGTCGATACCGGCAAGGGCGTGTTCCCGGTCTATCGCACCCCGAGCACCAATCCGCTCAACCCGCAGGCGACTTTCCTCGCCGACAGCCAGGATAATTTCGCCTGGGCGGTCTATGCCGGGCTCGGCTATGAATTCTCCAAATCGCTCAGGATCGACGGGTCGCTCCGCTACGACCACGACAAGCGCAGCAACACCACGCTGACGCCGCCTGCCTTCATCCCGGTGGTAACCGGCTTCCCGGCCGGCACCAGCGGAGAAGTGCGCGACCGGTCGTTCTCGTCATGGCAGCCGAAGGTCACGGTGACGTGGAAGCCGGTGAAGAACCTCACGCTCTATGGCGGGTACAGCCGCGGCTTCCGGTCGGGTGGCTTCAACCAGACCGGCGTCGGCGCGGTGGCGGCGGGCACCGGCGTGGTCGGCGTCGGCGACATCTATGAGGCGGAAACCGCCGACACGTTCGAGCTCGGCTTCAAGAGCACGCTGTTCAACAACCTGATGACCTTCAACGGCAGCGCCTATACGACCAAGTCGAAGAACGGCTATTTCTTCGTCTTTCTCGCGGCCAACTCGACCCAGAATCTCGGCAACGTGCCCGAGACCCGGCTGCGCGGCTTCGAACTCGAAAGCGCGATCCACCCGGCGCGCGGCCTGGATTTCAATGTCGGGCTCGGCTTCACCTATTCGGAGATCAAAAAGTTTCCCGATCCGACGGTGATCGGCAACGAAGCGCCGTTCATCTCGCGCTATACCCTCAATGCCGGCGGGCAATATGAGACCCGGCTCGGCGCAAGCGATCTCAAGGCGCGGCTGCGGGTGGATTATCGCCGCACCGGCCGCACCTGGTTCGACGTGACCAACTCCACGTCGCGCGACCCGGTCGACGTGGTCGACACGCGGCTCGCGCTCGACGGCGGCGCATGGACGCTCACGGCCTTTGCCAGCAACCTGTTCGACAAGAAATACAATGCCGAATTCTCGCCCGGCGGCTTCGTGTTCAAGGCGCGGCCGCGCATCTACGGGCTTGAGGGGACGGTCAAATTCTGAAGCAGCCCCAATTGAAGGACCATAAGTGACTCGCATCCTGATCCTCTATTATTCCTCCTACGGCCATATCGAGACGATGGCGCGCGCGGTCGCCGAAGGCGCCGCGGGCGTCGAGGGCTGCGAGGCGGTGCTGAAGCGCGTTCCGGAGACGATGGGCGAGGAGCAGGCACGCGCCGCGGGCATGAAGCTCGACCAGGAAGCGCCGTTCGCGACGCCGGGCGAGCTGGCGGATTATGATGCGATCATCTTCGGCACGCCGACCCGCTTCGGCAACATGGCCGGGCAGATGCGCACGTTCCTCGACCAGACCGGTCCGCTCTGGGCCACCGGCGCGCTGATCGGCAAGGTCGGCAGCGTGTTCGCCAGCACCGCCAGCCAGCATGGCGGGCAGGAGACGACGATCACCTCGTTCCACACCACCCTGCTTCACCATGGCATGGTCGTGGTCGGCCTGCCCTACAGCTTCGCCGGCAACGCGATCATGACCGAGATCAGCGGCGGCACGCCCTATGGCGCGACGACGATCGCCGGCGGCGACGGCAGCCGGCCGCCCAGCGACAACGAACTTGCCGGTGCCCGATTCCAGGGCGATCATGTCGCCAGAATTGCCCGGAAGCTCGCCGCATCCTCGCCCGCCAACTGATCGAAACGACAGGAGCCGAAACATGACCGTTTCCCCATCCAGCCGCCTGCACCACACCGCCTATGTCGCCAAGGACCTCGAGGCGACGCGCCATTTCTACGAGGATATTCTCGGTTTTCCGCTGGTCGCCACCTGGTGCGAGCAGGAAGACCTGTTCGGCAAGGAACGGACCTATTGCCATTGCTTCTTCGGCCTTTCCGATGGCAGCGCGCTGGCCTTCTTCTCCTTCGCCGACGCTGACGACCAGGCCGAGTTCGGCCCCGAGCTTCCGTCGAGCCCGTTCCGCCACATCGCCCTGAACGTCGACGCCGCGGCCCAGGCCGATCTGGAGCGCCGGATCGTCGAGGCGGGCATCGAGCCGCCGGGGACCTATATCCTCGAACATGGCTATTGCCGATCGGTCTATGTGGTCGATCCCGACGGCATGATCGTCGAGTTCACCCGCGACGCGGACAAGGCCGACGAGATCAACGCGATGCGCCTGAAGGATGCGCATTCCGAGCTGAAGCGCTGGCTCGCGGGCGATCACCGGCCGAACAACGACGTGCGCCACATCCTCGAAGACGCGCAGTGAAGACGAGCGGCCGCATCGACCCGGGGTGCTGAACCCATGCTTCCTGGCGCGGCCGCGCGGACGATGATCGATGTCGATGTCGGGGACGGCGTGCTCCACACGCTCGTCGCCGGCACCGGACCCGACATGGTCCTGCTCCATGGCTGGACGCTCGATCATCGCAGCTGGCTGCCGCAGCATCCGCTCGCTGACCGGGCGCGGCTGGTCATGCCCGATCGGCGCGGCTTCGGCCGGTCGACCGCGCCGCCCGATCTCGCTCGCGAGTGGCGCGACGTGGATCGTCTCGCGCGCGCCGGTCGCTTCGTGCTGGTCGGCCTGTCGCAGGGCGCGAGCGTCGCGCTCGATTATGCCCGCCACCGGCCCGAACGGCTGAGCGCGCTGGTGCTGGTCGGCGCGCCGCTGCACGGCGTCGTGCCCCAGGGCGACGACGAACGGGACATCCCGCGCCCCCGCTATGCCGACATGATCCGGGCCGGGCGGCTCGCCGCGATGAAGGCCGATTGGGCGACGCATGAGCTGATCGAGGCCGCCGAGCCTGCCCGGCCGCTGCTCGATGCCATGCTGGAGGACTATGACGGGCGCGATCTGCTGGCGGCGCCCGCCCCAATCACGATCGGCCGCGACGACATCGCCGCCTTGCCGATGCCGGTGCTGGCCGTCGCCGGCGCGGGCGACACCGCGTGGCGGCGGCGGGTCGCCGCCTTTATCGGCGCAACCGCGCCCGCCGGCCGCGTTATCGGCGTGGATGACGCCGGGCATCTCTGCAATCTCGACAATCCCGTCCAGTTCAACGCGATCCTCGCGGATCTCCTCGTTTCGCTTCCCCACTGAAAGGCCGCCCCGATGTTCCTCCTCCCGCCGATCCCGCGCGCATGACCGCCGGCCGCTTCCTCACCACGCATGTCGGCAGCCTGCCGCGCCAGGACGATCTGATCGCGCTGATGTTCGCGCGGGAAGAGGGGCTGCCGCTCGATCCCGTGGCGGTCGATGCGCGGATCGAAGCCGCCGTCCGCCATGTCGTGACCAAACAGGCCGAAGCCGGCATCGACATCGTCAATGACGGCGAACAGTCCAAGCCGAGCTATGCGACCTATATCAAGGACCGGCTCAACGGCTTCGGCGGCGCGGGCAACAGCTACGTCTTTGCCGACGTCGAGGATTTTCCGGGCGTCAAGCAGCGCATCTTTGGCGATCCCGGCCGCAGGCACCGCAAGACCCCGGCCTGCAATGCCCCGATCTCGGTGAAGGACATGACCGCGGTCGAACAGGATACCCGCACGCTCAACGCCGCGCTCGCGCCGCATCCGGGGCGGCAGGCATTCATGAGCGCCGCCTCGCCGGGGGTCACCGCGCTGTTCTTCGCCAACGACTATTATGACAGCGACGAAGCCTATCTCTTCGCGCTCGCCGAGGGGCTGCGCCACGAATATGAGGCGATCGCCGCCGCCGGGATCATCCTGCAGGTCGACTGCCCGGATCTGGCGATGGGCCGCCATACCCAGTTCCGCGACCTGACCCTCTCGCAGTTCCGCGACCGGATCATGCTCAACATCGAGGCGCTCAACCACGCCACCGCCAACATCCCCGAACGCCAGCTGCGCATGCATATGTGCTGGGGCAATTATCCGGGGCCGCACCACTGCGACGTGCCGTTCAAGGACATCATCGACCTGGCCTGGCGCGCGCGGCCGCACGCCATCCAGTTCGAGGCGGCCAACCCCCGCCACGCCCATGAATATGAGATGTTCGAGGGAAGCGGCGTGCCGGAGGGCAAGATGCTGATCCCGGGCGTGATCGAATGCCAGTCCAGCTATATCGAGCATCCCGAGCTGATCGCGCAGCGGATCGGGCGCTATGCCGATCTGGTCGGGCGCGACAATGTGATGGCCGGGATCGATTGCGGCTTTTCGGTCCATGTCGGCTCGGGCGGGGTCGATCCCGACATCGTCTGGGCAAAGCTCGCGGTGCTGGCGGAGGGGGCGCGGCTGGCGAGCGCGCGATATTGGTAGAGGCAGCCGGCGATGCAACGATCCGGATCGCCATTGAATCGATCGACGACACATTCCCAGCGGGACGAAATATCGCGCCTGGCGCGCAGGTCAGACCGGGCTTTTCCAGTCGCGCGCGCCGACCGCGTCCAGCAATGTCGCGGAGGGCGGGATGGGCGTGGCATCGACCGGGTGCGCGAGCAGCGCCGCGACCCGGCCGCGCAGATCGGCGATCATCTGCCGGCGATCGGCATCGTCGCGGCGCGCGACGGCGTAGCTGACCTGCGGCGCGACGAGATCATAGCCGAGATAGCCGAGGAACAAATGCTGGGTCGGCCATAATATCTTGTCGATCGCGCCATAGTCGCCCTCGTCGGAAAATCGCTGGGGCGTACCGCCGGTGGTGACGCTGATCAGGCTGCGCCGACCGTGGAACAGCCCCGACTCGAAGCGCGTACCATCGGCATAGGCGACACCGTAAGCGCCGACCCGGTCGATCCATCCTTTCAGCATGGCGGGCGGGCCGCCCCACCAGAGCGGGAATTGCAGGATCAGCAGATCGGCCCGGCACAGCCGCTCCTGCTCGCGCCGTATCTCCGGGACGAAACCGCCCGACAGCGCCGCGGCGCGCTGCTCCGACTGGTAATGGAAGGCCGCCGGATTCTGCACCTCCACGAAGTCGAGCGGCCCGCCGACCGCACCGAAAGTGTCGCCATACAGGTCCGACACGACCACCTCGTGCCCAAGCGCGCGCGCCTCATCGGCGGCGGCGTCGCGCAGGGCGGCGTTGAACGATACCGGGGAAGGATGCGCGTAGACGATCAGGACATTCATGGCGTTCTCCCCGCTTCATGCCGTACCGGCAGCAACACTTGCTTCCGTCGCGTCCGGCGGACAATCGCCTTGCGTCCGACGCTGATACCGGTAACTGTGAGCGGGTGAAACCACAATGCAGCCAGGGGAAGCGCGATGATCGAGACGCCGGTCGGGAAGCATATGGGCCGGCGGAACTGGGCACGCCGCGCCAGACTGGTCGCCGCGCTGGCCGGCATCGTCGCCGGCTCGGCCCTGGCCGCGACGCCCGCCCCGATCACGATCGCCCGGCAGGGCTCGTTCGAGGCCGGCGGCCGCGTCATCGGCGGCGGCGACCAGACGCTGTCGTGCGACCATGGCCATGTCGAATATCAGATTCCGGTCAATCCGCGCGCCGTCCCGTTGTTCCTGTGGCACAGCTCCAGCGCGGCCGTCTGGCAGCGCCGCTGGGATGGCGGGGAARGATTCCAGAGCATTTTCCTGCGCCGGGGTTTCGCGACCTATGTCTGGGACGGACCGCGCGTCGGCCGGGCGAATTATGGTTGTGTCGACTATAGCTACAAGGCGCGGATCGGGCAGGACCAGGGCAATTGGACGGCCTGGCGGCTGGGGCCCCGCGCCGGCGAGTGGTTCCCTGGCGTGCAGTTCCCCAGGGGCGACCAGGCGGCATGGGAACAGGCGACGCGAGCGCGCTACGACGAGTTCGACACCATCGCCAATGCCCAGCTCGAATCCGACGCCGCCGCCAAGGCGCTAGACCGGATCGGGCGATCGGTACTGGTCACCAATTCGGCCGGCGGCATGCGCGCGCTGCTGACGGCGCTCAAGACCGACAAGGTCGCCGCGATCGTCTCCTATGAAAATCCCGGCTTCGTCTTTCCCGAGGGCGAGGGCCCGCAGGACCCGCCCGGCGCCTTCGGTCCGATCCATGTGCCCGCCGCCGAATTCGCCAGGCTGACGCGCATGCCGATCCAGCTCGTCTGGGGCGACAATATCGACAAGTCGGAATTCTGGGCCGCCACCTACAAACAGGCCGAGGCGTTCGTGCGCATCGTCAACGCGCATGGCGGCAAGGCGGAGATGCTGCGCCTGTCCGACCAGGGGCTGCACGGCAACACCCATATCCCGTTTGCCGATCTCAACAATGTCGCGGTCGCCGACCAGCTGTCCGCGTTCCTGCGCAAGCATCGCCTCGACGGCCGTGGCCGCTGATGCCGCCAGACAAGGAAACCACCTTGCCCTATCTCCTCGCCGAGCAGCTTCCCACCGCCAGTGCCGGCCGCCGATTCCGCGACGCACTGGCCCGGCCGGGCATCTATCGCCTGCCCGGCGCGCATAACGGCCAGGCGGCCATCCAGGCGCGCAATGCCGGCTTTGACGGGCTCTATCTGTCGGGCGCCGCGATGACCGCGTCGATGGGCCTGCCCGATCTCGGCATCATCACGGTGGACGAGGTCGCCTTCTTCATCCGGCAGATCGTCCGCTCCTCCGGCCTGCCGCTGCTGGTCGATGGCGACACCGGCTATGGCGAAGTGCTGAACGTCATGCACATGGTCCGCACCTTCGAGGATGCGGGGGCGGGTGCGGTGCACCTGGAGGATCAGATCCTGCCCAAGAAATGCGGGCATCTGAACGGCAAGAAACTGGCCGACGCGCACGACATGGCCGCCAAGGTCGCCGCGGCAAAAAAGGCGGCGCGCGACATGGTGATCGTCGCGCGCACCGACGCGGCCGGCGTCGAGGGCTTCGACGCGGCGGTGGAACGCGCGCGCCTCTACGTCTCCGCCGGCGCCGACGCGATCTTCCCCGAGGCGCTGAACACGCGCCAGATGTTCGAGCGGTTCGCGGCGAAGATGCCCGGCGTCCCGCTGCTCGCCAACATGACCGAGTTCGGCAAGACGCCCTTCTATACGGCGGACGAGTTCGAGAGCATGGGCTACAAGCTGGTGATCTGGCCGGTTTCCTCGCTGCGCGTCGCCAATCGCGCGCAGGCGGACCTCTACGCGGCGATCGCGCGCGATGGCGGCGCCCAGAACATGGTCGCCCGCATGCAGACGCGCGCCGAGCTCTACGACGTGATCGGGCTGCACGATTATGAGGCGCTCGACGCCTCGATCGTCAGGACGATCGTGCCCGAGGGCATGGCGCAGGAGCGCGCCGGATAGAGCGGCCACGTACGGCATCCCAAGCATCGCACCGATCGAGGAGGAACGAATGGACAAGGGCGTCTTCATCATCACCGGCGGCAGCCGGGGGATCGGCGCGCAGGTGGCGGCGGAAGCCGCGCAGGCGGGCTATCACGTACTGCTCACCTATGCAGGGCGGGTCGATGCCGCCGATGCAGTGGTCGCGGCGATCCGCGCCAAGGGAGGCGAGGCAACCGCCGTCCAGGCCGACACCGGCAAGGCCGCGGATATAGCGCGTCTCTTCGCCGCCGCCGACGAGATCGGGCAGGTCACCGCCTTCGTCTATAATGGCGGCGTGACGGGCGGCACCGGGCGGCTGGAGGACCAGAGCGACGAGACGCTGGCGGAGGTCGTCGCGATCAACCTCACGGGTGCGATGATCGCGAGCCGGGAAGCGGTCAAGCGCATGTCGACCAGACATGGCGGCAGGGGCGGCGCGATCGTGCTGCTGTCCTCGCTCGCGGCGCGGCTCGGTATGCCGGGGCAGCATGTCTGGTACGCGGCATCGAAGGGCGGCGTGGATAGCTTCGCGATCGGCCTGTCGAAGGAGGTCGCGCTCGAAGGCATAAGGGTCAATGTCGTGGCGCCCGGCCCGATCGACACCGAGATCCATGCGCCCGGCCATCTCGATCGCATCGCCGATCTGCTGCCGATGAAGCGCGCCGGCAAGCCCGAGGAAGTCTCCGCCGCGATCATGTTCCTCGTATCGGACCGTGCGTCTTATATCTCGGCGGCAACGATCGAGGTCGGAGGCGCGCGCTGAGCGAGCGCGCGCCCGCGCCAGGAGTCGACGGGCCGACATGGATGTTGTGGGTCCGATCGCATCGAGAACAGGGTTCGCGCGGAGGCGCGGAGGCGCGGAGATTCTGCCGGGCGAATCAGCGTGCGCCTATATCCCCCTTTGATCGAAAGGTTGGCCGTCCCAATCGGGCCGCGGCCCCGGCCGGACCATCTCCGCGCCTCAGCGCCCCTGCGCGACAATCATACCGTGCCGCCCACGGGCCGATCGTGAATAAAGCCAGGCCTGGCGGCCTGGAACTGAAGTTGTTTGATATATTTGAATTCCGTCATGCTGAAACGAGTTCAGCATGACGTCAGGTTTGTATTGGAACGAACTTCGGATTCAGGGCATTAGAGTAGCTTGCATTAAATCAGAGCCACCACCACCCGTTCGTCCTGAGTAGCCATCGAGGTGCCGCGCAGCGGCGTATCGAGAGGGCGTATCGAAGGACAGGTTCCGCGCGACAACCTGTCCTTCGATACGGGCTCTCGATACGCCTTCGGCACCTCGATCCCTACTCAGGACGAACGGATCAGATTTAACGCTCGCCGCTCTAGAAATTGACCTGATCGCCACCCTTGAGGCCGAGCAGCTGGCGCGCCTCGTCGGGTGTCGCCACCTCGAGGCCGAGTTCGGTGACGACACGCACCATCTTGGTGACCTGCTCGGCGTTCGAGGTCGCGAGCTGGCCGCGGCCGATCGACAGGCTGTCCTCCAGGCCGACGCGGCAATGCCCGCCGAGCAGCACGCTCTGCGTGCAGAAGCTCATCTGATGGCGGCCCGCGCCGAACGCCGAGAAATGATAGTCGTTGCCGAACAGGCTGTCCGCGACCGTCACCATATGCGCGACGTTGCGCACGTCCGGCCCGATGCCGCCAAGGATGCCGAACACGCCCTGGATCATGAAGGGCGGCTCGATCAGCTTCAGGTCGGCGAAATGCGCCAGCGTATAGACATGGCTGATGTCGTAGCATTCGAACTCGAACCGGGTGCCGCCCGCCATGCCGACCTCGCGCATGATGCGCTCGATATAGCCGATATCATTGTACATGATCCGGTTGGTCGACCCGCGGACATATTCCTCTTCCCAGGGATGCTCCCATTTCTCGACCCGGTTGGCGGCGGCGCTGAAGTCGAAGATCAGCGGCCCCATGTTGAGCGAGGCGACCTCGGGCTTGAGCGTCTTGGCGGCTTCGATGCGCTGGTCGAGCGTCATCGTCGTGCTGCCACCGGTCGAGATGTTGATCGCGGCGTTGGTCGCCTGCTTGATCCGCGGCAGGAACCGCAGGAATGCCTCGGGCGACGGCGTGGGGCTGCCATCCTCGTTGCGCGCATGGAGGTGGATGATCGAAGCCCCAGCCTCGGCCGCCGCGATCGCCTCGGCCGCGATCTGGTCGGCGGTGACGGGCAGGTGGGGCGACATGGACGGCGTATGGACTGATCCGGTCGGCGCGCAGGTGATGATGACCTTGCGGTTCTTGCCCTGATTGAACATCTGTCCCTCCTCAGTCTGTTTTGCCGAGGCTCTTATAGCCCTGCGCGGCAAAGGTCTTTGACGTTTAAATACTCGTCGATACCAAGGTGCGATCCTTCGATGTCCGGATGCCTGTCGCTGCAAGAGCGCGCGCGATATTCGAGGCGCGAACTTGTTACCGGGACCAAAAACACCCTATGACGTGTGTGGCCTGCCGCGCTGAATCGACCGCGCGAACCAACGGCATGATTGATCGCGGCGCCACAAAATCCCATATGATATCGGAAAATGGGTTTAGCCCTGGCCGAATCGGGCACATCATGGAGGGGTTATGGCCGAGTGCAGGCGGGATCGGTTGACCGTTGAAGGCGATTTAGCCGCGCCCTCCGGCGGCACGGCCGCGGCGAGCGGCGAGCCGGCCCTCGCACGGGTCGGGCCGCTCGAGATTACCCGGCTCGACAATGTTCGCGGGCACATTTCCCTCCCGGGACAGGAAGGTGGATCGCGCGACAGGACCAGCACGATCCTGTTCCTGCTGAATGGCCGCGCGAGCCTGGGCCAGCTCGGCAACCATGTCCTGCTGTCCCCCGGCGACGCCAGCCTGCTCGACCATGCCGTGCCGTACGACCTCGACGCCGCCGAGCCGAGCTGCCTGTTGTCGATACGCGTGCCCACCCGCATGCTGCGGGATCATCTGCCTTCGCCCGAATGGCTCTGCGCACGCCGGCTGCCCGGCGGGAACGGCATGACGGGCCCGATCGTCGCGATGATCGGCGCGCTGTTCGGCGGCGGCGATGCGCTCAGCGAGCCTTATCAGCTGCGCGTCGCCCGCCATGTGCTCGATCTGGTCGCGACCTCCTATGCGATCGCGTTCGAGGCGCAGGAGGCCAGTTCCTCGATCATCGTCGGACGGCAGGCAGCGGTGAAGCTCTACATCGAGCAGCATCTGCGCGATCCGGGCCTCACGCCCTGCTCGATCTCGACCAATCTGCGCCTGTCGTCGCGCTATCTGCGCCTGATCTTCGCCGCGAACAGCGAGACGGTATCGGCCTATATCCTGCGCCGCCGGCTCGAGGAATGCGCCAAACAGATCGCAGACCCGCGCTGGCGCGGCCATTCGATGACCGAGATCGCCTTTGCCTGGGGCTTCAACAGCGCGCCGCATTTCACGCGCAGCTTCCGCGACCGCTTCGCCACCGCGCCGCGCGACTATCGCCGCGCCCATCTCGACGGCGCGCGGATCGCGGCGTAGCGCGCCACGCCCGTAAGGGCTCAGTGAAGGGCGCCAATGTCGCGCAGGTCGCGCCCGCGGGTTTCGGGAAGCAGCAGCGTGGCGACCAGCGCGCACGCCATGCCGATGACGCCCATGATCGTCATGCCGATGCTCAGCGTCATACCGGCGCCGATCAGCACCGCGCCCTGGATGAAGATGAAGCTCGTCGCCCGCCCGAAATTATAGGCGAAAGCCTGGGAGGTGGCGCGCACCTCGGTCGGGAACAGCTCGCTGAAATACGGCCCGAATGCCGCGTAGATGCCGAACTGGAAAAAGCCGTAGACCATGCCCGCCGGCAGGAGCGTCCAGGCCGAATTGCCGAGCGGCAGATAGAGATAGGCGATCACCGCCAGCACGAAGCCCAGCGCGAAAATCCTGAAGGTCGCGCGCCGGCCGAAACGGTCGGCGATATGCGCGTTGACGAGGAAGCCGAAGAAGCCGCCGACACTGTTCAGCAGGACGAAGAGCCCGGCGACGCTGAGCGACAGGCCGCGTTCCGTCACCAGAAAGGTCGTCAGGAACGACGTGACCGCGAAGGCGGCGCCCTGCGCGCCGGTCGACAACAGGCAGGCGAGCGCCGTGGTCGGCAGCAGATCCCGTCGCAACATCGCGAACGGGTGGCGGCCCTTGGTCGCCTTGGTGAACAACGGCGATTCGTCGCCGTGGCGGCGGATGAAGAAGGTCAGCAGCGCCGGCGCCAGCCCGATCCAGAACACGACGCGCCAGCCGAGCCATAGCGGCATCAGCCCCGCGACCGGGCCGGCGAGGATCGCGGCCAGGCCGGAGCCGACGGCATTGGCGCTCTGCATCGTGCCCAGCGCGCGCCCGCGCCAGGCCGGCGCGATCATCTCACCGAGCAGCACCGCGCCGACCGCCCATTCCGCCCCGAAGCCGAGGCCCTGCAAGGTGCGCAGGATCAGCAACTGTTCGTAATCCTGCGCAAAGCCCGACAGAAACGAGAAGACCGAGAACCACAGGATGGTGAGCTTGAGGATCCGCGCGCGCCCGAAGCGATCGGACAGCCAGCCGCCCGCCCAGCCGCCGATCGCCGCCGCGAAGAAGTTCGCCGACACGATGCTGCCCGCCTGCCCGATCGTGAGGCCAAGCGCCGCGATCAGCAGCGGCACCATATATTGGTAGATGAGGCCATCCATCGCATCCAGGCCCCAGCCGAGGAAACAGGCCCAGAACACCCGCCGGGTCCTGCCGTCGGCAAGGGTGTACCAGCCGAAGAAGCTGCTCGTGTCGGGCTCGGCTGCTGGGGACTCGGTGGGCGCCATGCGGAACCTCGTTCAAGGGGGCAACGACGGGGCGTCGCGGTCAAATCTCCGGAAGGACCAGTGTATCCGTCCGTGATCCGCTCACTTTTCCGAGGCGGCAGGCATAGTTGCAGACCGACGCAGCGAACACGCGATCGATCAAGCGTCGAGGCCGGCGATGCCGGAACGCGATCAAGCCATGGTTTCACTATGCCCGGTTAAGCATTGTGGAGATCAAATAAAGATGCCTCTCGGAGCATTTCGACGCTAAGAAACATCTCTAGCATCAGATACCGGTAACAACTGGATCATGAGCGTCCTCCCACGGTCGGGGGACGCCGAACATAGGGAGGGGAGTGATGTCCAAGATCAGCTTTCTGCTTCGCACCTCGGGCGCGGCAATCGCGTTCGCCGCGATCGTCAACGGCCCGGCCGCGATGGCCCAGGCGCAGGCGGCCGACCCGCCCGCCACGGCGGCCCAGGCCCAGCCGGCCGATGTCGCGCAGGCTGACACCGCCGACGAGACCGCCAGCGAGATCATCGTCACCGGTTCGCGCCTCGGCCGCGCCGGCTACGACGCGCCGACACCCGTCAACGTGGTCGGCCAGGAGCGGCTGAAGCAGCTCAACATCCAGAACATCGCCGACGCGCTTAACCAGATCCCGTCGTTCCGGCCGATCAACGGACCCTCGACCAATTCCTTCCGCGTTTCGGGCGCGATCGGTGCGCGCACGCTCGATCTGCGTGGCCTGGGCGCCACGCGCACCCTGACGCTGATCGACGGACGGCGCTTCGTGTCGAGCAACGACAACAGTACCGTCGACCTCAACAGCATCCCCAACATCGTCGTGCAGCGCGCCGAGGTCGTCACCGGCGGCGCGTCCGCCGCCTATGGCGCGAACGCGGTCGCGGGCGTGGTCAACCTGATCCTCGACACCAAGCTCAACGGGCTCAAGGGCGACGTGAATGTCGGCGTCACCGAGCGTGGCGACGGCCAGACCTATTATGCCGCGCTCGCCGGCGGCACCGATTTCTCGGGCGGCCGCGGCCATGTGATCGCGGCGGTCGAATATGCCGAGGAAAAGGGCCTCGGGCCGTGCGAGGTCCGCTCCTGGTGCCGGAAATACACCAACTATGTGTCCAATCCGGGCTACAACACGACGACCCGGACCAGCACCAACGGCCTGCCCGCGACGCTCGTGCTCGACGGCGTCAACTTCGTCTATAACGACAACGGCATCCTGGTCGGCGCGACCAAACCCAACGGCTCGGGCGGCACGATCACGCTCGGCCAGCAGGTGCTGAACGTCGGGGCGACCTCGCTGCCGAACGCCCTGCGCGGCAAGCAGTTCGACGCGAACGGCAATCTCGTCCCCTACACGTTCGGCAATTATCTGAGCGGGTCATTCCAGCAATTCCCGAGCGGCAGCGACCCGACCCAACCCTATCTGCTGGGCCTCACGCCCTCGCCGCTGGTGGTGCCGACCAAGCACGTCTCCGCGATGGCGCATGCCGATTACGACCTGACCGATTCGATCACGGCGTCAGTCGAATTCATGTATTCGCGCGTCGTCGGCGGCCCGGCCCGCTCGACCCCGCCACTCGACGACCGCACCGCGATCGACATCAACAATCCCTATATCTCCGCCCAGACGCGAGCCGCGATCCTCGCGGCCGATCCGGCGATCACCAACATCCTCGTCAGCCACGCGGCGTTCGGCCTGTCGCCCGACGGCCTGGCGATCGGCACGAGCACGAACACGACCTATCGCGGCGCCTTCAGCCTCAAGGGCGATCTGGGCAGCGGCTGGGCATGGGATGCCTATTACACCTATGGCCAGGTCGACGGCAGCGTCGTCAGCTACAAGACGCGCACCAAGGAATGGAACAACGCGGTCGACGCGGTGCGGGTGACGGCGGCGAATGTCGGCACCTCCGGGCTCGCGATCGGCAGCATCGTCTGCCGCACGACGCTGACGGTGCCGACCAATGGCTGTATCCCCATCAACCTGTTCGGCACGATCAGCCCGGAGGCCGGCGCGCGCTATCTCCGCACCGCGACGCAAAGCCGCAAGTTCGAACAGCATGTCGTCGCGGCCAATCTGCGCGGATCGCCGTTCAGCACCTGGGCCGGCGAGGTCAAGGTGGCGGCGGGCGGCGAATATCGCAGTGACACGGCGGAGGGCAACGCCGACCCGCTGACCCTGTCGGGCGCGTTCATCCAGGCGGCAACCACCGTGCTGCCCTTCACCAAGACGACGGTGACCGAAGGCTATTTCGAAGCCGGCGTCCCGCTGCTCAAGGATTCGGCGCTGGGCAAGGCGCTCGATGTCGACGGCGCCGTGCGCTACACCAAATATAATAATTTCGGCAATGCGACGACCTGGAAGCTGGGCGCGGTCTATACGCCGATCTCCGACATCACCTTCCGCGTCACGCGCTCGCGTGACATCCGCGCGCCCACCGCACTCGAATCGAGCCCGAACGCGACCACCACCCAGCTTCCGCTCGCCGATCCGTTCGTCGGCGGCACGACGCTGCAGCTGGTCGTCGCCGGCGGCAACCCGAACCTGAAGCTGGAGCGCGGCAACACCTTCACCGCGGGCGTGGTGCTGAAGCCGAGCTTCGTCCCGCGGTTCAACATGTCGATCGACTATTACGACATCAAGGTGGACGGCGCGATCGACTCGCTGACGCCGGCGGTGATCGCGACGGCCTGCCGCAACCAGAACCTGCTGTGCAACCTGATCCAGTTCAATCCGAACGGATCGATCAACACGATCTTCACTACCTCGCAGAACCTCAGCCAGCTGCACGCCGAGGGTTTCGAACTGGTGGCGGATTATCGCATCCCGGCGCTCGGCGGGAATATCGACCTCCAGGTCAACGGCAATTATGTGCTCGATCTGTCGACGACCGGCGCGACCGGCGTGGTGACCCAGCTCGACGACGTCACCGGCAATGCCGGCTCGGTCACCAACATCCAGGGCGTGCCGCGCTGGAAGCTGGACGGCGTGATCAGCTATTCGCGGCCGAGCTGGGGGATCAGCGCGCATGGCCGCTATATCCCCGAGGGTATCCTCGATTCGACCAAGATCGGCCCGGAGCAGGAGGGCTATGACATCAACAACCCGAACAGCATCACGACCAACAAGGTCGACTCGCGCTTCTACATGGACCTGTCGGCGCACATCAACGTCGCCAATGTCGAGTTCTTCGCGAGCGTGAACAATGTGTTCGACAAGGGCGAGCCGAAGCAGCTGCGCTTCTTCGGCAATGGCCTGCACTTCGACCCGTTCGGCCGGGCCTTCAAGTTCGGCGTACGCGCGAAATACTGATCCTCACCGACAAGGGGAGGAGGCCCGGGCGAGCAGCGCAGCTCACCCGGGCCTTTTCTTTTTTGCAGGGGTGCGGGGAACAGGCACGAAAGGAAACGGCGGCCTCGCGAGGATCGCGAAGCCGCCGTCAGGTCGGTCAGGCCTTGAACGAACAAGGGCCGGGCGTCGCCGCCCGGCACTCCCCTCAGCCCTTCCAGCCGAGGAACACCCGGCGCCCATTGTCGTGCAGCACCCTGCGGCGCTCCTCCTCGGTCAGCAGCCTGGTCGACTCCTTCGCGCGCGCGACCATTTCCTTGTAGCTGCCCGAGGACGTGCCGATGTCGGACCCCCACATCAGCTTGTCCGGGCCGTAATAGTCGACGGCGCGGCGCAGCACCGCCTCGGGCGCGATGCCCTTCTCGCGGATGAAATCCATGTTCAGCGAGGTGAATTTATAGGTGATGTTGTCGCGCGCCCTGAAACCGTCGAACCGTGCATCGATGCCGAAATCCGGCTGGGTGACGTCGGGCAGGAAGACGTGATCGAGCACGATGCGCAGCTTCGGAAAACGGTCCGCCATCGCCTCGATCACCGGGATCAGCACATCGGCGCCGCGCGCCGGCGCCTCGATATCCACCAGCAGCCCGAGATCATTGGCGAGCGTCCACGCCTCCAGCGCCGAGGGCGAGCTCAGCCACTTGCTCTTGTCCGTCACGCCCACCCCGAAGAAGCGGATGCCGATGATGCCGCGCGCCGCATCGTCGCGGATCATCTGCGGCGTCTCCGGTGCCTGCGGATCGACGATGATGATCGCGCGCATCTCGTCGGGGAAGATGTCCGCGGCATCGACGATATAGCTGTTGTCGGTGCCGTAGATCATGCCCTTCTGCACGGCGGCGATGCCGACGACATTCTCTTCCGCCATCCATTTGTGCATCTTCTCGGCGCTGGGCTTTTCGTTGATCGGATTGGGCCCGTGCATCCCGCCCGGCTTGCCGATCGTGCCGGGGCCGAACACCGATCCTTCGACCGCGCCCTCGCGAAACGGGTGGGTGCGCGGGTATTTCTCGAGATCGTCGGACACCAGATGGGCATGGGCATCGTAGATCGGGCCAGCATAGTCAGACATGACAATTCCTTTCATTCAATGTTTCACTCGAGGCGGCCGGGCCGCGCTGGTCCCCGCGGCGGCACGGCTCATTTGAGGTCGTCCAGGCTCATCCGTGCCGTCTCGCGCGTCGCGGTCAGCCACAGCAGGAAGGCGATCAGCGCGCAGGTCCCGACCACGCCGAACACGACGCGAACCGACCCGCTCTCCGCCAGGATGCCCCCGACGATCAGCGGGGTGAGCATCGACGCGCCGCGCGCGGTCGCGCTGGCCATGCCGAGCCCGACCGCCCGCAGCCGCGTCGGATAGCTTTCCGCCGTATAGGGCCAGACGATCAGCGATCCGATCGAGATCGACAGCGCGCCGAGCACGACCAGCGCGATCAGCACCGTGCGCGAATCCGGGATATGGACGGCGAGCGACAGCAATGCGACGGCGGCGATCAGCGTCCCGCCCAGCGCGAGCGGCCGCCGCCCGGTATGATCCATGACCGCCGCGACGATCGGCGAGGCGAACAGGTACAACGTGCTCGAAATCGCCGCATAGGCGAGCGCGTCGGCAACCGGGATCTTGAACTCGCGCACATAGATTGACGGGACCCAGGTCGTCAGGCCGAAGGTGGCGAAGGAGGTGAAGAACCACAGGCTGATGATGATGATCGAACGCTTGCGATAATCGCTGGCGAACAGCGCCTTCACCCTGGTCGGCGCCGCCGCCGGGGCCTTCCGGCCCCCCGTCGCCAGTTCGGCGTCCACCGCGATCGGCGGGCCGCCGAGCTTGGCGAGCGCGCGGTTCACGTCGTCGATCCTCCCGAGACGCGCCAGCCAGCGCGGCGATTCCGGCAGCAGGAGCACGACCAGCGGCAGCAGGGCCAGCGGGATGACGCCCAGCCCGAACAGCCAGCGCCAGCCGAGATGCGGAATGACGATCGCGCTCGACTGCGCCGCCGCCGCGTAGCCCGCCATGCAGATGAACTGGAAGGTGCCGAAATATCGGCCGCGGATGCTCGTCGGGGCAAGCTCGTTGATATAGGTGATCGCCACCGGCAGCGCCCCGCCGATCATGACCCCCTGGACGAAACGCAGCACGATCAGCGTCCAGTAATCCGGGCTGATGGCGCAGCCGATCGCCAGCAGGCTCATCAGCGTCATCGCGACCAGGAACACCGGCATCCGGCCGAAACGCTCCGCCAGCATGCCGAGCAGCATGGCGCCGACGAACTGCCCGGCATAGCCGGACGAGATCAGCGCCCCCATCGACACCGGCTTGAGCTGCCATTCGGCGGTCAGCGACGGCATGACATAGGAAATCGCCACGCTGTCCCATGAATCGAACAGCATGATGAAACCGAGCAGGATCGGCGGAACAAAGCGCAGGCGAACGGAGCGCAGGTCGTCGAGCACATGGCCGACCGCGACCTCTGCCGTGTTCGCGCCCCCGACCGGGCCCGTTGCACCACCGCCGCTCATCGGGCGTACACCGCTGCGGCGGTGCCGTTCAGGAAGCGACGGCGTTCGCCGTCGTCCAGCGCGTCGGCGGCCGAACGTGCCATCGCCGCCTTCACCTCGTAGCTCTTCTCGCTCTGGCCGAGATCGGATCCCCACATCAGGCGATCGGCTCCGAAGCGATCGGCCAGTAGCCGGACGAAGCTGGCCGGCACCATTTTCTGATCGGCGAGTCGATCGAACACGATCTCGGTCACCTTGAAATACATGTTGGGCATCCTCTCGAACATCGCGATGGTGGTCCCGATTCCGTAATCGGGTGGGCCGGGCAGCGTCGCGTCGAAGCCATGCTCGCGATATTTGCCCATTTCGGGATTCGACGCCGTGTGCGCGGTACCCACATGATCCAGGATGATGCGCAGGCCCGGAAACCGCTCGGCGACGAATTTCAGTGCGGGCAGCACCCAGGGCAGGTGCAGCCGGAAGACGATGATCGCGACCGGAATGTCGAGATCGGCGGCCGCGCGCCAGCACTCCAGCGCCGCCGGCGAGTTCATCCAGCCGGTACCATAGTCCTCGAACCGGGTCTGGGCGAAGCGTACGCCGCGCACCCCGTCCTCGCGCACCATCCGCCGCAGCACCGCCGGCGTCGCCGGGTCCTGCGCATCGAGGATGACGACCGGCACGAAGCGGTCCGGGAAACGCCGGCCGGAATCGATGATGTAGCGATTGTCATAGCCATAGACATGGCCGCGCTGGACGATGCACGCCTGCGCCACGCCGTGGGCATCCATCTGCCCGATCAGCCAGTCGGCCGTGACGCTATAGGTCATGGGCGTGACGCTGGTGGTGCCGCGCATCGGCGACGGCGGATAGGCCACCGGATCGTCCGCGATGAGATGCGCGTGCGTGTCGAATAGGGGGAGGGGCACACTCACCAGCCGCTCACCGGCTGATCCTCGGTCTGGACCCCGCCGACCGCGGCCACCCGCGCGGTCATCATGTAGCTGCCGATCAGAATGACCAGGTCGAACACGAACCGGTCGCTATGCAGCGCGCGCAGGGAAGCCAGCACGACATCATCGGGCGAGACGTCGCGCACGACGGCGTCGACAAAGGCGATCAGGGCCAGATCCGGCGCGGCGAGCAGCGAGGGATCGCCGCCCAGGACCGCTGCCTCTTCAGCGGCGCTCAGGCCGGCGGCGCGGGCCAGGCCGCGATGATGGAACAGCTCATAGTCGGAACCCTGCAGGTGCGCGACCCGCAGGATCGCCAGCTCGCGCAGCCTGGGATCGAGGTCGCACTCGATCGTGGCCCGGCCGAGAGCCGCCTGGGCGGACCAGAGCTGATCGCTGGCGTGCATCGCCATGTGCGAAACGTTCAACAGGCGCCGTTGATTGGCGCCAAAGACCCGTTCATGCTTTTCCGGTGAAAGAGTATCGAAGGACGGATAGGGAATCCGGCTATACTTCACCGCACCGGATGCAGACGACTGTTCATCGATCATCGCGGACTCGACTATATCGCCCCTTATCCGCAACTCGACCCCTCCCCTCTATATTACTATCGCGCGCCGATATACTCGATCAGCGAATTTGGAGTTGATACCGCACCCCTTCTGCGCGAAGCCGATGGGACCGGGAACAAGTCTCCGCGAGATCGTAGGTGGAGCGCCCCTTTCGACACAAGACCGGAAATCGGACCCATCATAAGGAGAGCGTATAGTGACTGAGACAAGCTTCTCGCTGGCCGGGCGCAAGGCGCTGGTGATCGGCGCCGACTCCGGCATCGGCCTAGCCTGTGCGCGCGCGATCGCGATGGCCGGCGCCGACCTGGTGATCGGGGGCCTCGATGCGGCGAAGGGCGACGGGTTGGCGCGCGAGATCGGCGCGGCGAGCGGAACCTCGGTCAGCTATGTCGCGGTCGACGTTACCGAAGAGGATCAGGTCGCGGCGGCGGTCGCGACCGCGGTCGAGCGACTGGGCGGGCTCGATATCGCAATGAACAATGCCGGCATTCCGGGGCCGACCGGGGCGCTCGACACAATAGACGCGGCCGATTTCGACCGGTTGTTCGCGATCAACGTGCGCGGCACCTGGCTGGGCATGAAATATCAGGTGCCGGCGATGCTGGCGCATGGTGGCGGATCGATCATCAACCTGGCGTCGACGGCGGCGCTCACCGGGCTGCCGTTCGTCGTCCCCTATGCCGCGACCAAGCATGCGGTGGCCGGGCTGACGAAATCGGCCGCGCTGGAGCTTGCCCCGCGCGGCATCCGCGTCAACGCGATCGCGCCGGGCCCGGTCGATACCGGGCTGCTTCACACCATGCGCGCGGGCCGGCTGAGCGCCGGCGGCGCGCAGCCGCTGAAGGTACCGATGGATCGGGTCGCGCAACCGGAGGAGATGGCCGGCGCGGTGGTCTGGCTCGCGTCGAGCGCATCCTCCTATGTCACCGGCGCGATCATCTCGATCGATGGCGGCGTCGTCGCGCAATAAAGCAATCAGTCAGCGAACGGGTCGGGCGGGATCTCGGTCGAAAGATCGATGACGACCGTCTTGACCTCGCTGAACTCGCGCAGGGCGTCGATCCCGTTTTCGCGGCCTATGCCGCTCAGCTTGAACCCGCCATAGGGCAGCATGAAATGAACCGGGCGGAAGGTATTGACCGAGACGAGCCCACTCTCGATCCGGTTCGCGACGCGGTGCGCGCGTGCGACATCATTGGTCCATAACCCCCCGACCAGGCCGTACTCGCTGTCATTGGCGAGCGCGATCGCTTCTTCCTCGCCCTCGAACGGCATCAGCGCGACGACTGGGCCGAACACCTCTTCCCGGGCGAGCCGGGACTGATTGTCGACCTCGGCGAATATCGTCGGCTCGACGAAATAGCCGCGATCGAGGCCGGGCGGGCGCCCGCCGCCGACCAGCAGCCTGGCGCCGCTCTCGCGGCCGATCGCGATATAGCTCTCGGTCTTGTCGCGCTGCTCGGCCGAGGTGTGCGGCCCGATATGAGTCTTTGGATCGAGCGCGCCGCCGACCCGGATGCGCCCGGCGCGCAAGGCCAGCTCGCGCGCGAACCGGTCGTAAACCGGCCGCTCGACGAACATCCGCGACGCCGCCGAGCAGGACTGGCCGGTCGAGCGGAAGGCGCTGTGCACGGCCACCGAGATCGCCTTTTCCAGATCGGCGTCGGCGAACACGATGAAGGGCGACTTGCCCCCGCATTCGAACGAACAGCGCTTCAGGTTGACGCTCGCCGCCGCCATGATCCGCCGCGCGGTGGCGTGCGACCCCGTGAACGACACCTTGTCCACGCCGATATGCCCGGACAGCGCGGCGCCGACCGAGCCGTCGCCCGGCAGGACGTTGACCACGCCCGGCGGAAACCCGGCCTCCCCCGCCAGCCGGCCCAGCGCGAGCAGGCTCGCGGGCGTTTGTTCGGCGGGCTTGAGGATCACGGCATTGCCGGTCGCCAGCGCCGGGCCGAGCTTCCAGCAGGCGAGGAGGATCGGCGAATTCCACGGCAAGATCGCCGCGACCACGCCGACGGGTTCGTGTCGCGTATAGGCGATCGCATCGGCACGGAACGGGATCTGCGCGCCGTTGAACTTGTCGGCCGCGCCCGCGAAGAAGGTTAGCCAGTCGGCCGCGCGCTGCATCTCCCCCACCGTGTCGCGGAGCGGCTTGCCATTGTCGCGGCTTTCGATTTCGGCCAGCACGGCCGCGTCGCGCCGAACCAGATCGGCAAGCCGGGCGATCATCGCACCGCGCGCCGTCGGCGCCATGTCGCGCCACGCGCCGCGCAGCGCGGTTCTGGCGGCGGCGACCGCAAGGTCCACATCGACCGCGTCGGCGACCGCCACTTCGGCCCATATCTCCTCGGTGGAGGGATCGATGCTGCGGATCGTATCGCCCGAATGCGGCGCGACCCATTCGCCGCCGATCAGCAGGCGATCGAACGTCCCCGCGCCGCGCAGCATGCTCACGAGGCCTTCAGCATCCCGGGCACGCCGGCGGCGACGGTCTGCACCAGGCTGGCGACCGTCGCGCTGCCCGGCATCGCCCCCATCGCGACGCCGGTGTCGCGCGCGCTATCGCCGAAATACCAGCGCGTGTTGCGGGCGAACTTGTCGAGCACGTCGTCACGCGACAGCGCAGCCTCGGGCGAACCGGGGTGGAACGGCACATGCTTGAAATAGCTACGCCCCGCCGCCTCGACGGTCAGCCGCGCCGGGCAATGTTGCGGATAATCGGAAAGCGGGTCGACCGATGCCTCGACCAGCTGCGCGAGCCGCAGGATGCGCGGGTCGGACAGGCGCTCGGGCATGAAGGTCTCCAGCGCCACGTCGCCATCGACCAATGCCGCCGCCACGCCGAAATAGAGGCTGAAGCGTGCCTCGTGCGGCGTGCTCGGCGCTTTCTTCCGGTCGCGCGGTTCGGTGACGAGCGTCAGACCGGGCTCGGCCAGCTGGCACGCGATGCCGGTGATCTCATCGACCGTCACGCCGTCCCGCGCGAAATCCGCGAGGATCTGCTTGGCGGCTTCGATGAACGCGTGAAGCAGCTGGCAACAGGGATAGGGCTTGTACGCCGTCTCGGGCAGATACCAGCGCGTGCCCAGCCCCTCGCCCGCCTTGGCGAAATCCAGGTCGCCGGTGACCGGCGTCAGATGAGTCTGGAAAAAGCCGAACTTGCCCTCGAAGACGCTGTCCGGACCGGAAATGCCTGCCATCGCCAGATCGATCGCAAGCATGCCGGCATGGGCGCCCCACCCGCCATGCAGGATCTTGGCGGTCGAGCCGGTGCGGGTCGATTCCTGAATGCCGGAGGCGAAGGTGCCGCAGATGCCGAGCGCGTCGCCGATCTGCGCCGGGGTGGCGCCAGCCAGGCGGCCGATCGCCGCCGCGACACCAAAGGATCCGATCAGCGAGGAGGTATGGTAGCCCCGCTCGAGGAAACGATCGCCGCCGACGAAACCGAGCCGGATCATCACTTCATAACCGACCACCGTCGCGTCGATCGCCTCGGCCAGTGTCGCGCCCCGCGCCTCGGCGGCGGCGAGCACCGCGGGCACCACGGTCGATCCCGGCCGGGCGAGCGACGAGCCGTGCTTGTCGTCCATCTCCAGCGCCTGGGCGAGCGAGCCGTTGACCAGGGCGGCCAGTTCCGGCCGCGACCTGGCATCCAGCCCGAACAGCGACGCGCCCGTCCCCGCGCCCCAGGCGCCCGCGAGCTTCGCCGCTGCGGCACCGCTCTGTTCCCGGGGATTGGCGCCCGCGATGCATACGCCGATCGAATCGACGATGTGCCACAGCGCCGCGTCGCGCACGGCGGGAGGAATCGCATCGCGCGTGAGCCCGACCGCGTAGTTGGAAAAGGCTTCGGCCAGCATCGTCATCGTCGGTTTTCCCTATGGTGGAGGATGGTCAGCGGACCTGCTGCAACACCTGGCCCAGCCGCTGCGACGGAGCCGCTTCATTCTCCAGATTGTCGATGATCTGCTCGACCTCCGTCACGGCGGCGGGGAGCAGCACGCGGCCGGCGAGATCGCGGAACTTGTCCCGGAGCGCGTCTTCCGACATCGGGTTGCGCCAATGGCCGGAACGATAGGTCTGGTCGGCCCTGTGCTCGGTGCCGTCCTTCATCGTGACCGCCACGCGCACCGCGCGCATCTCATGCTTGCCGCCAGCGTCGAGCTCGGGATCGACATAGACCTCGATGCGATTGGCCAGATCGATGATCGTCGGATCGCGCAGCTTGTCGTCGCTATATTGGTCGATAAAGGCATTGCCTTCGAGCAAGGTAACCGCCGCCGTGTAGGGCAGGTTCATCTGCGCGGCGATCGTCTCGCCATTGGGCACATAGGGCCAGCCGCAATGGACATGGACCATGTCGGTGGTGCCGATGCGCACCTTGGCGACATCGCTGCCATGAATGCCGGTGCGCGCGATGATCGCGCGCAGCGCATCGACCGAGGTCTGGCTGGAGGCGAGCGACGAATAGCGCTTGAAGCCGTTCTTGCGCATCTCCCAGTCGCTGCCCAGGCCGTTGATCGCCCAGCTCAGGTTGTATTCCGACGAATAGGTCGAACAGAAACCCCCATAGGGCGCCTCGAGCACGTCGCGCACGCCGGTCAGCCCTTCGCGCGCACACAGGGCGGCGATGATGCCGTTCTGCGATGCCTTGCCCGAGTGGAAACGCTTGGCCATCGCGCCGAACTGCGCGGCCATCAGCCCCGCCGCCTGGGACCCGGCCAGTCCTAGCGCACTGACATATTTATCGGTGTCGAGATCGAGCAGCTTGGCGATCGCCGCCGCCGATCCGAAGGTGCTGGTGAGGCCGCACGGGTGGAAGCCGCGATGGAAGGCCGAGGGGCTGACCGTATTGCCGATCCGCGTGCCGAGTTCGTAACCGGCGACGACGGCGCGGATCACGTCCTTGCCGTCGAACGCGCCGAACGCGCCCTCGGTGCAGGCGAGCACGGCCGGGATCACGCCCGCGCCGTAATGCGACATCGACTGGTCGTGGCAATCGTCGAGTTCATAGCCTTGCGCGGCCGTGCCGTTGATGAAGGCGACGCCCAACGGATCGGCCTTGACCTTCATCCCCCAGGCACTCGCCGTCTGCGCCTGGCCCAGCAGACCGACGGTGCGCACCACCGCCTGAGTCCATTCCGTGTCCGCGCCGAACAGGCCGCAACCCAGGCTGTCGCGAATGCACTGCTTGGCATTGACGATCAGATCGTCGGGCAGATCCTCATAGCGCAGCCCGGCGGCGAATTCGGCGATTTCGCGGGTGACGCCCGGCACGGCGATCTGGGTTTCGGCGTTCATGCGGACTCTCTTCTGGCAGGGGATGGAAGCGTTCAGGCAGCGGATGCGGCTGGGGCCGGGGCCGGCGATGCCGACCTCGCGGTCGCGTAGGCGGCGGCGCTCGTCCCGGCGAGGCGGCCGAACACCGCCCCGCTAGTGAGCCCGCTGGCACCCGGATAGTTGAAGTAGAATATGCCGCCGACCATCTCGCCGGCGGCGAACAGGCCCGGGATCGACTGGCCGTTGGTGTTCATCACTTCGCCCTCGGTCGAGATCTTGACCCCGCCAAAGGTGAAGGTGACGCCGCAGGTGACGGCATAGGCCTCGAACGGCGCGGTATCGATCGCGCACGCCCAGTTGCTGCGCACCACGCCGTTGCTGGTCGCGCTGCGGCCGTCCTTGATATTGGGATCGAACGCCGCGTCGGTGTCGATCGACGCGTTGAATTCGGCGACCGTCGCCAGGAACTGCGCCTTGTCGATCTCCTCGATCTTGTCGGCCAGCTCCTCCAGCGTGTCGGCGCGGACCTTGGAGACGTTGCGCGTGCGATATTCGTCGCGCAGCAGATGCGAGACCTTCGAATCGAACACCTGCCAGGCCAGCTGGCCCGGCTGGGCGAGCACTGCCTGGCCATATTTGGCGTAAGTATAGTTGCGGAAATCGGCGCCCTCGTCGACGAAGCGCTTGCCTTCGCGATTGACCATCACGCACAGCGGATAGCTGTGCCGCTGATATTGCGGGGTCAGCGCCAGATCGCCGAAATCATTCGCGTTGCGCTCCCACGACACGGCGTGGCAGCCCGACCAATGACCATAAGGCTGGGCGCCGGCGTCAAGCGCCATGCGCAGCCCATCTCCGGTATTATAGCGAGAGCCGCGCACCTTCGCGAGATCCCAGCCCGGCCCGAGATAGCGCGTGCGCCATTCCGCATTGGCCTCGAACCCGCCGCAGGCCAGCACGACGGCGCTCGCGAGGATCTCGCGCTCCTGCCGGTCGACCGCGACCCGCACCCCGGTCACCTCGAGGTCGCTGCGCACGAGATCGCGCACCCAGGCATCATAGACGATCTCGATGCCGCGCTTTTCCGCCGCGCGGTACAGCGAGTCGACCAGGCCCGGCCCGCCCGCCTGCACCGCGATCGTCGCGCCGCCCCAGAATTTGAAGCGCCCGTCGACCCGATAGGCCTGGCGCCCGAAATTGGGGAAGAAGCGCACGCCCTGGTCGCGCATCCACAGGATCGTCGCGCGGCTGCGCGTCACCAGCAGGTCGCACAATTCGGGATCGGTGCGATATTGGGTGATTTCACCCATATCCTCGAAAAACTTGCCTTCGGTATAGGTGCCGAAATCACTGACCGCGCATTCGGCGTCGGTCAGGTCGGGGCAGAAAGCGCGGATGTCGTCCGCGCCTTCATAGACGGTGCGCATCAGCCCGTCGGTATAGGATGTGTTGCCGCCCCGCTCACTCTCCGGGGAGCGTTCGAGCACGAGGACCGATGCGCCCGCATCCGCCGCGCTCAGCGCCGCGCACAGGGCGGCGTTGCCGCCGCCGACGACGATCACGTCATATCTGCGATCGAGACTGTTCCGCATCCCCGCCCTTTTCCGCAGGCAGCAGCCGACCGGCGCCGACGCACCCGACTTTCTGCAACAATTTCAGCGATGCAGCGCGCTATTCGCGCTGCCGACGGGGATCGTTCTAGCGAGCGGGGCTATGCTTGCACGAAATATTATGGCATCCTAGCATGCGATGAAAACATTGTCGGGGATGCGTGAGCCTTGAAGCTTCAGCAACTGAGATACGTCGTCGAGATCGTACGGCACGGCAATCATCTCTCCGCCGCAGCAGAGTCCCTGAACACGTCCCAGCCGGGGGTCAGCCGGCAGATTCAGCTGCTCGAGCTGGAGCTCGGCTTCGAGATTTTCATCCGTACCCGCAACCGCATCATCGGCCTGACCGAGCCTGGTGAAGTGGTGTTTTCGATCGCGCAGCGCATCGCGACGGACGTTGCCGCCCTGAAGCGGCTCAAGAGCGACATGAATTCGGGCAATGGCGGCGTCTTCACCATCGGCACGACGCATTTCCAGGCGCGCTACACGTTGCCGCGTGTCGTCGAGCGGTTCGTGAAGCAATATCCCGACGTGAAGCTGGTCATGCGGCAGGGCGATCCCGAGGAAATCTGCCAGATGGTCGATGGCGGCGACGTCGACCTGGCGGTGGGGACCGAGACGATCCGCGAGTTCCCCAATCTGGTGAAACTGGACGGCTTCCAGATCAAGCGCATGATCGTCGCGCCGATCGGCCATCCCCTGCTCAGCGTTTCCGAGCTGACGCTCGCCGAAGTCGCGAAATATCCGATCATCACCTATGACACGCGCTACAGCGGCCGCTGGAAGGTAATGAAGGCCTTTACTGACGCGGGGCTGGAGCCGCGCGTCATCATGAGCGGCATCGATGCCGATGTGTGCAAGACCTATGTCGCGCTCGGGCTCGGCATCGGCATCCTGTCCGACCTGGCGTTCGATCCGGAACGCGACACCGGCATCGCGACGCGCGCCCTGGGGGATCTGGTGCCGTCCAGCACGGTGCATGTCGTGCTGCGCTCGAACACCTATCTGCGTCCCTATCTGCTCGAATTCATCCGCTCGGTCGCGCCGCACCTGACGCCCGGCGTCGTGCGTCAGGCCGTGCAGAATGTTCACAACGCGCGTAGCGCCGCCTGACGGCGGCGGGTCGGGGATGGAGAAGGGTTCGCGCTGAGGCGCGGAGATGATCCGTCTCCGGCACATCCCTGCGCCCTTGATTCCGCGCGAACCCTTCTCCGCCGATCCGTCCTGGAGCAACCTGTGCTAAATCCGGTTCACCTCTTCGGTTCCCCGGCGAAGGCCGGGGCCCAGTTGGGGGACGATCCTGAGCGGAGTTGCGCGTCGTTACTTCAGCTTTCCCAACTGGGCCCCGGCCTTCGCCGGGGAAGCCAGGAAGAAGGAGGTACCTCGCAGCGCATATTCAACGCGTTTCGCTTCAGCGCCTCACCTCTTCGTGCAGCAGCGTCATGCGGCGAAGCGCCTCCTCGTCGAGCGTCAGCCCCAGGCCAGGACCCGTCGGTACCGCCACCGCGCCGTCGACGATCGTGAAACCGCCGTCCGCCACCAGCGGATCCGGCCCCAGCACGCCGGCGCCGAACACGAATTCCGCCGCGCCGAAGGTCCGCCGCGCCGGCACCGCCGCGCAATAATGCGCCGCGGCCGCCGCCTCGAACTGCGAAGCGACCGCGAGGCCACCGCAATTGATACCGATATCGAAGGCGTCGGCGATCGCCAGCATGCGCCTGGCCGGCGTCAGCCCGCCGACCTTGTACAGCTTGATGCAGAATATATCGACCGCGCCGCTGCGCGCGAGCTCCGCGGCATCCTGGACGGTGAACAGGCTTTCGTCAGCCATGATCGGCACGCCCCGCGCCTGTGCGCGGATCGCCGCCAGCCCGGCGAGGTTGCGGCGCTCGACCGGCTGCTCGCAATAGCCGACGTCCATGTCGTGCATCGCATCGAGCGCGGCGACGGTTTCAGCGACGGTCCAGCCGGTGTTCGGATCCACGCCGATCAGCACGTCCGGCCCGACCGCCTCGCGCACGGCCGCGAAGTTGCGCACATCGGTGCGCCATCCACCTTTGCCCGCGGCCTTCAGGCAGAGCACGCGCATGCCGAATTCGTCGGTCGCGCGGCGCGCATCGTCAATCATGCGCGCGACGTCGTCGTACAGGCTGACCGACCATTCGAGCGGGATGCTGTCGTGCGATCGCCCCCCGAGCAGAACATGGACGGGCACACCCAGCACCTTGCCCAGCGCATCGTGGAGCGCGATGTCGAGCACCGCCCGGGCAGCGGGGTTGCCCGCGAGCCGCGAGGTCATCAGCGCGTCGTTCGCCTCGAAATCCGCCAGCCGCCGCCCGATCAACAGCGGGCCGTAGATGTCGCGGATCGCCGCGACCACGCTGTGCACGGTATCGGCGACGAAATGGCCCGGGCTGATCGGCCGAATCTGGGCCACGCCGACCACGTCGTCCGCATGGATCTTGACCAGCACGGGCTTGCCGAGCAGCTGCTCCGGCGGGCCGGTATCGTAGCTGCCGCTGGAGAAGGTCCGCTTCAGCCGAACCGGGAGTTCGGTGACATGGATCTCGATCCGATCGATCGCCATCACGCCACCGCCCTGTGATCGTTGCGCCAGCTGTTCAGCACCATTTCCGCCCCGCGCTCGCCGAGCGCGATCGTCGGGGCGTTCGTGTTGGAGGAAGGGATCGTCGGGAAGATCGAGGAATCGATCACGCGCAGCCGGCCGACGCCGCGCACCCGAAGCGCCGGATCGACGACCGCGGCATCGTCGGTCCCGGCCTTGCAGCTGCCGACGATATGCCAGGTCGTCTGGGTCGTCTCACGAATATAGTCGCGAATCTGCTCGTCGGTGACGGTGTCGCTGCCGGGGCGCGTCTCGCGCACGATCATCCGCTGCATCGCCGGCGCGGCGGCGATCCGGCGTACTGCCTTGATCCCGGCGAGCAGCACCTCCGCATCATGCGGATCGTCCAGATATTTCGGGTCGATCCTGGGATGCTCCGCCGGATCGGCCGAGCGGATATGAGTCCAGCCGCGCGACCGCGGCCGCAGGCCCATGACGCCGATGGTGAAGCCGGAATGCGCATCCAGCCCATCCTGCGGGCGCCGCGCGTAGCGATCCTTTCCCGAGAAAGGCTGGAGCTGGAGCTTCAGGTCCGGGCGCGGTTCTTCAGGCGAGGATCGCATCACGGTATGCGCCACGGCGGAGCAGATCGACAGGAGGCCCTTGCCGAGAAGCGCGAACTTCAGCCCTTCCCTGATCTTCACGGTCGGGCGCTGGAGCGCATCGTTGATGGTGATCGGCCGGGTGCACTCGAAGGTCAGGCGGGTGTTCGGATGGTCGAGCAGGTTTTCGCCGACCCCCGCCAGATCGCTGACGACCGGAATGCCGTGCTCGCGCAGCAAAGCTGCCCGACCGATCCCGGAATGCTCGAGCAGCGCCGGCGAATGGACCGGACCGGCCGACAGGATCACTTCCTTGCGCGCCGCGATCCGCCTGAGCTCCCCTCCGCGGCGAAGTTCCACGCCGGTGGCGACGCCATCCTCGATCACCACGCGGGTCACGAGCGCATCGGTCATCACCGCGAGGTTTTCGCGGTTGCGCGCGGGCTTCAGATATCCCACCGCCGTCGACGAACGGAAGCCGCGCCGGGTCGAATATTGCAGATAGGACGCGCCTTCATAATGGCCGTCATTATAATCCTCGACGATATCGAAGCCTGCCTCCCCGCTCGCCTGCACATAGGCATCGGCCAGCGCGCCGAAATGCTTGAGGCTGGTGACACCGATCGGCCCGTCATGCCCGCGGGTCGCGGGGTCGCCGGGGGCATAGCTTTCCATGCGCTTGAAATAGGGAAGCATGTCGGACCAGCCCCAGCCCGGCAGGCCCATCGCCTCCCACGAATCGAACTCGCCCGGATCGCCGCGCACATAGACGCAGCCATTGATCGAGCTCGACCCGCCGAGCATGCGCCCGCGCGTCCACAATTGGGTGCGGTCGTTGAGCGCCGCCTGCGGCTCGGTCACCAGCGGCCAGGTATGGGCGGGGTCCTTGAGCAGGTTCACCACCATCAGCGGGATATGGATGTTGATGCTGGTGTCGCGCGGGCCTGCCTCGATCAGCAGCACCCGCTCGCGCCCGTCCTCGGACAGCCGGGCCGCGACCGCGCATCCCGCCGATCCGGCGCCGACCACGATGAAATCGAAGTCGCCCGCAAAATTGTCCCGCGAGCTTGTCATTGCATATCCCCAGACCGATCCATCGCCCGAGCGGGATAGGCGTCGACAGCCCCGCCGCACCAATATGATTTTCCGGTTCACGATGCCCTGGCGGCATGCCGGAGAGGGAAACGGTATTGGAAAGCATATCGTTCGATCCGCTTAACCCGGCCCAACGACCCGCAGGAGAGACGCGTGCCGAACCCTTTGCCCGCTTATGGGCTTTATATCGGCGGTGCGTGGGTCCCGGCGAGCTCGGGCGAGGAATTCCCGACACTCAACCCGTTCCGTCAACAGCCCTGGGCCATGATCCAGCAGGCGAACGAGGCCGATGTGGCACGCGCGGTCGCGGCGGCGCGCGAGGCGTTCGAGACGCATTGGTCGCGCACCCCGGGGGTGGAGCGGGCGCGGCTGATGAACCGTCTGGCGGACCTGCTCGAGCGCGACGCGGACCGGATGGGCACGCTCGAAAGCACCGATAATGGCAAGATCGTGCGCGAGACGCGCAGCCAGATGCGCTTCGTGGCGCGCACCCTGCGCTTCTTTGCCGGCTATGCGGACAAGCTGTGGGGCAAGGTAATCCCGCTCGATCGCCGCGACCTGTTCGATTATGCCACGCTCGAGCCGCTCGGGGTGGTCGGGCTGATCACCGCGTGGAACTCGCCGATCGCGCTGCTCGGCAACAAGCTGCCGGCGGCGCTGGCCGCGGGCAATTGCGTGGTGGTCAAGCCATCCGAGCACGCCTCGGTCACCACGCTCGAATTCGCCAGGCTGGTCGAGGAAGCGGGCTTTCCGCCGGGCGTGTTCAATGTCGTCACGGGCGACGTCCGCACCGGGCAGGCGCTGGTCGCCGGCGGCGGGCTCGACAAGATCAGCTTCACGGGCAGCGGGCGCGCCGGGCGCGAGATCGCCGCCGCGGCCGGGCGCAACCTGACGCCGGTGGTGCTGGAGCTGGGCGGCAAATCCCCCAACATCATCTTCGAGGACGCCGATATCGGGAAAGCGACGGTCGGCGCGCTGGCCGGGATCTTCGCCGCGACCGGCCAGACCTGCATCGCCGGATCCCGGCTGCTGGTGCAGCGCTCGGTCTATCCCGGCATCGTCGACGCGCTCGCGAAACGCGCGGCGCGGATCCGGCTCGGCGATCCGCTCGATCTTGCGACCGAGATGGGAACGGCGGCGAACGAGCCGCAGTTCCAGCGCATCCTGTCCTTCATCGAGGGCGCGAAAGTCGAGGGTGCGCGGCTCGTCGCGGGCGGTGGGGCAGCGACCGGCGACGGCCTCGGCGACGGGCTGTTCGTGCAACCCACTATCTTCGCCGATGTCGACAATGGCATGGCGCTGGCGCGCGAGGAGATTTTCGGGCCAGTCCTTTCGATCATCCCGTTCGCTGACGAGGAAGAGGCGATCCGCATCGCCAATGACACGCCGTTCGGGCTCGCCTCCGGCATCTGGACGCAGAGCCTGAACCGCATGCACCGCGTGTCGGCCGCGCTGAGGACCGGCATGGTCTGGGTCAACACCTATCGCGCCGTCGCCGCGCAGACCCCGTTCGGCGGCGTCAAGGAAAGCGGGGTCGGGCGCGAACGCGGCCAGGAGGGGCTGATGGAGTTCCTCACCACCAAGAATGTGATGATCAACCTGTCGGAAGACGATCGCGATCCGTTCGCGGTGCAGACCTGACCTTGGCCGGAATCGAGATGGAATGACGATCGGAGAGATCATGAGCACAAGCATCGTCGGTCGAGCGCGCGGGTCTGTGGCCCGAAACACCGCGGGACGGTGAGCGGCCGATATGTGCGATCGTTGCGACCAGACCGCCAGCGGATGGCTTGGATGGAGAGCACTGCCGGCGCCGGCCGGTTCCAGGCCGGACGGCGACTGGATCGACCTGAGCCACGCCGTGTCCCCGGCGATGCCCTGCGCGTCGATCTTCCCCGCGCCCAGCTTCGAGCGGCTGCGCTCCCTCCCGGTCGACCCCTTCAACGTCACCGAGATCCGCATGGTCGCCCATGCCGGCACGCATGTGGATGCGCCGATCCATTATTTCGCTGATGCGCCCGACGCCGCCTCGATTCCGTTCGACCGGCTGCACGGCCCCGGCGTGGTGTGGCACATCGAGGCCGAACGCGACGAAGTGATCGGCGTCGCGACGCTCGAGCGATGCCGGCCGATGCTGCGCGAAGGCGATATCCTCGCGCTCGACACCGGATGGGCACGCCGGTTCGGCACGCCCGATTATGATCGCCATCCGAGCCTGGACGCCGAGGCAGCGGCATGGCTGGTCGCGCGCGGCATCAAGATGCTCGCCTGCGACTTCGCGACGCCCGACCTGGTCTATCACCTGCGCGCGCCCGGCTTCGACTGGCCGGTGCATCGCACCTTGCTGGCGCGCGGCATCCTGATCTGCGAGCATCTGACCGGCCATGCCGCGCTCGCCGGCGCGCGGGCGGAGTTCCGCTTCGGCGTCTTGCCCATCGTCGGAGGGGATGGTGCGCCCGCCCGCGTCTACGCCCGGCGGATCGCGTCATGAGGGCCCGGAGACTGCCGCGCCGCGCCGGGGGGACTTACCATCTATAGCGCGACCGATCCCGCCGCATCATCGACGACCGGCCACCATTATCTGGCGGACTGGATGGATCAGTGCGGGGTCAGCCACTTCTTTCACATGCCCCTGCTCGCTCCCCGGGCGATCAAGGCGATGAGCGCGAAGGGCGTGCAGCCGATCGCGGCGCATTCCGAAGCCGCGGCGGCCTATATGGCGGACGGCTATGCGCGGGCATCGGGTCGGGTCGGCGTGTGCGGCGCGCAGGCGATCGGCGCCGCAAATCTCGCCGCAGGGCTTCTCGACGCGCTGATGGCCCATGCGCCGGTACTGGCGATCACCGGCGGCGGGCTTCCGCATACGCGGGAGCGCAATTTCTACCAGGAAGTCGACCAGAGACCGGTATTCGCCGGGCTGACACGGTTCGCCGCGCGGGTCGAGTCCGTCTCGCGCCTGCCCGATCTGCTCAACCAGGCGGCGCGCGCGGCCACCAGCGGCGCTCCCGGGCCGGTCCATCTCGAACTGGGCGGCTTCATGGGCGGCATGCTCGACGATGACGTCTCATCGCCGCACCGCCCCGAGCCGCACAGCGCCGCCGCGCCCTGGCTGCGCGCGCCGGCCGATCCGGCCGCGGTGTCACGCGCCGCGGCCCGGCTGAAAGCCGCCGCACGGCCGATCGTCATCGCGGGCTCCGGAATCCGGTCAAGCGGTGCGGGCGGCCGGCTGCGCAATTTCGTCGAGCAATGGCAGATGCCGCTGGCGACCTCGCTCGATGCGAAAGCGGCGCTGCCCGACGGGCACCCGTTGAATGCCGGGGTAACGGGCAATTATGCGCGCGACACCGCCAACCGCGCGGTCGCGGAGGCCGACCTGATCCTGTTCGTCGGCTCCACCACCGGCAGCATGGTGACCAGCGACTGGCAGGTCGCGCGTCCCGGCATCCCGGCGATCCAGATCGATGTCGATCCGCGCGAACTGGGTCGAAATTTCCCGCTCGAGGTGGCGCTGGCGGGCGATCCGGCGACGGTTCTGGACCAGCTGGCGCTGCATGCCGAAGGCGGGGCGCCGGAGCCCTGGCGTGCGCGGATCGCCGCCCTCCAGCGCGAATGGGCCGAGGCCGCCGCACCCGGCGAACGATCCGACGCCGTGCCGATCGTGCCGCAACGCCTGTGCCGCGATCTTTCGGAGGCGCTGCCCGACGGTGCGCTGGTGGTGGTCGATACCGGCCATTCGGGCGTGTGGGCAGCGCGCAACCTGTATCTCGACCGGCCCGGCCAGGGCTTGTTGCGCGCGTGCGGGTCGCTGGGCTGGTCCTATCCCGCGTCGCTCGGCGCGAAATGCGCCGCGCCGGAACGACCGGTGATCTGCTTCAACGGCGACGGCGCGTTCCTCTATCATCTTGCCGAGATGGAGACGGCGATGCGATACGGCATCGCCACGGTGACCATCGTCAACAACAACAATGCCTATAGCCAGGAGAAGCCGGTGTGGCACGAGAGCGCCGCGCTGGACGAGAACTGGCGCTTCACCCCGGTCAGCTATGCGCGCGCGGCAGAGGCATTCGGATGCAAGGCCTATCAGGTCGAAAAACCGGGCGACCTCGCCACCGCGCTCCGCTCCGCGCTGGCCGAGCACGGGCCGACCATCGTCGAGGTGATGACCGACGACCAGATCACCGCGCCGCCGCCATGGCGGCCCGCAACGCGAGGCTGAAGCCATGAGCCGATTCCCCTATCCCGACCCCGAGACGCTGTCGGAACAAAAGCGCCACGTCTTGACGGGCGTGGAAGGGAGGGTGCTCAACGTCTCGCGCATGGCGATGCACGCGCCCGACGCGCTGTGGCTGGCGCAGCGCCGCCTGGGCCGGGCGGTGGTGTTCGATTCGACACTCGACGAGCGCCTGCGCGAGATGCTGATCCTGCGCGTCGCCTATCTGTCGAACTCGGATTATGAACTGTTCCATCATCTGAGCATCGCGGAGAATCTCGGTGTCACCGCCGCCCAGCGCGACGCGATGCGCAGTGGCGATTTCTCCGGCCTGACCGACCGGGAGGCCGCGCTCGCGACGTTCGTCACCGAGGTGGTGCGCGACGTGTCGCCGTCCGACGCGAGCCTGGCCCGCGCGCGCGACTTCTTTCCGACCGAACAGCTGTTCGAAATGGTCGTGCTGTGCGGGGGCTATATGCTGACCGCGCGCATGGCCGCGCTCGGCGGCGTCGAACCCGACGAGACCGCCGTCGCGAGGCGAG
>NZ_JBFUDK010000025.1:0-53440 GCF_056404755.1 Sphingomonas sp. P2_B6 | reverse complement strand
CCCCCAACCCCTCCCGCGAGCGGGAGGGGAGTTATGAAACCGACGCCCTCATCGCCTCCGACATCGACGCCTATCTCACCCTCCACCAGAACAAGTCGCTGCTCCGGTTCATCACCTGCGGCTCGGTCGACGACGGCAAGTCCACCCTGATCGGCCGCCTGCTCTACGATTCGAAGATGATCTTCGAGGATCAGCTCGCCGCGCTCGAGGCGGACAGCAAGCGAGTCGGCACCCAGGGCCAGAATATCGACTTCGCSCTKCTSGTCGACGGCCTCGMCGCCGAGCGCGAGCARGGCATCACCATCGACGTCGCCTATCGCTTCTTCGCCACCGAGAAACGCAAGTTCATCGTCGCCGACACGCCCGGCCATGAGCAATACACGCGCAACATGGTCACCGGCGCGTCAACCGCCGATCTCGCCGCGATCCTGATCGACGCGCGCAAAGGCGTGCTCACCCAAACGCGCCGCCACTCCTATCTCGTCAACCTGCTCGGTATCCGGCACATCGTGCTCGCGGTGAACAAGATGGACCTGGTCGGCTATGATCAGGCGACCTTCGACGCGATCGTCGAGGACTATCGCGCCTTTGCCGACTCGATCGGCATCGAAAACTTCACCGCCATCCCGCTCTCCGGTCTCGCCGGCGACAATATCGCGTCGCGCTCCGACGCGATGGACTGGTACACCGGCCCTTCGCTGATCGAGCATCTCGAAACCGTGCCGCTCGGCACCGACGCCGCGCAGGACCGTGCGTTCCGCCTGCCGGTGCAATGGGTCAACCGCCCCGATCTCGATTTCCGCGGCTTTGCCGGCATGATCGCCTCGGGCGTGGTGCGCCCCGGCGATGCCGTGCGCATCCTGCCCTCGGGCAAGACCAGCAAGGTCGCCCGGATCGTCACCATGGATGGCGATCTCGACCAGGCCGTCGCCGGCCAATCGGTGACGCTCACCCTCACGGACGAAGTCGACTGCTCGCGCGGCGACGTGATCGCCACCGCATCGTCCCCGCCCGAGGTCGCCGACCAGTTCAAGGCGACGATCGTCTGGATGGCCGAGGACCAGCTCCTCCCCGGCCGCACCTATTGGATGAAGATCGGCACCCAGACGGTCGGCGCGACCGTCCAGCCGCCCGATTATGCCGTCGACATCAACACGCTCGCCGAGCTGTCGGTGAAGACCTTGGGCCTCAACGATATCGGTGTCGCCCAGCTTTACACCGACCGGCCGATCGTCTTCGAGGCGTTCGACGAAAGCGCCGATCTCGGCGGTTTCATCCTGATCGACCGCGCGACTAACGCCACGGTCGCGGCGGGCATGCTGACCTATTCGCTCCGCCGCGCGCAGAACGTGCATTGGCAGGCGATCGACGTGACCCGCGAGGCGCATGCCGCGCAAAAGGGTCAGCACCCGAAGGTCCTGTGGTTCACCGGCCTCTCAGGCTCGGGCAAGTCGACCATCGCCAATCTGGTCGAGAAGAAGCTCCACGCGCTCGGCCGCCACAGCTTCCTGCTCGACGGCGACAATATACGGCATGGCCTCAACAAGGATCTCGGCTTCACCGATACCGATCGGATCGAGAATGTCCGCCGCATCGGCGAGGTCGCCAAGCTGATGGCCGATGCCGGGCTGATCGTGCTGACGGCGTTCATCTCGCCTTTCCGCGCCGAGCGCGAGCTGGTGCGATCGATGCTGCCGCATGGCGAGTTCGTCGAGATCTTCGTCGACACCCCGCTCGCCGAGGCGGAGAAGCGCGACGTGAAGGGCCTCTACGCCAAGGCGCGGAGCGGCGAGATCGCCCATTTCACCGGCATCTCCAGCCCCTATGAGGCGCCCGAGCGGCCCGAGGTCCGGATCGACACGACGCGCGAAAGCCCCGAGGCGGCAGCGGAGCGGATCGTCGAGCATATCATGGGCGTCTGGAGCCCCGATCTGTGACCGACGCTGAAGTCGCCCGGTCGGTCGCGCTCCAGGCGGCCGCCCTGCTGCGCGAGCTGTGCGCCGCCGGCAATTGCATTGATGCGGATCTCAAGCGGCGCGGCGATGCCGAAGCCAATGCCCTGATCCTCGACCTGCTTCATGCCGACCGTCCCGACGACTTCGTCCTGTCGGAAGAGGCCGCCGACGACCGCACGCGCTGCGCCGCCAGCCGCGTCTGGATCGTCGATCCGCTCGACGGCACACGCGAGTTCGGCGAACGACGCGAGGATTGGGCTGTCCATATCGGCCTGGCGATCGATGGGGCGCCGGTGACCGGCGCCGTCGCCCTGCCCGCGGCGCACCGCATATTCGTCACCGATGACGCGCCGCCCGTCTGGCCCCCGCTCCCCGTCCGCCCGCGCATGGTGGTCAGCCGCACCCGCGCGCATGCAATCGTCCAGCAGGTGGCGGAGACGCTCGGCGCCGAGCTGGTGCCGATGGGCTCGGCGGGCGCGAAGGCGATGGCGGTGGTCGACGGCCAGGCCGAAATCTATCTCCACGCCGGCGGTCAATATGAATGGGACAATTGCGCGCCGGTCGCAGTCGCGCTGGCGGCCGGCCTGCATGCCTCGCGCATCGACGGCAGCCCGCTCGTCTATAATTGCGCCGATCCCCTTCTCCCCGATCTGCTGATCTGCCGCCCCGAATATGCCGAGGCGGTGCTGGCCGCGGTGGCCGCGACAGCTGCCTGAACCGCCGGCGGGCGGACAGATCGATTTAAATCTGGTCCGCGCATGTCACTATAGCCTTGCGGCGATTGTCTTGCCTCGACCGGCTCTTTCTCATGACTGGAGATATCGAAGGCCCGGGCCTGTTCCGCACCTTTTATCGAGGGAACAGGTGATAGTTGGATTTAGCTGCCGAACTTCACGCCGATCCACAGCGTGCGTGGCGTGCCGAGGTCCATCGATCCGCCTGCGTTGCGCGTGATGACCGTCTCGTCGAACAGATTCTCCGCGCGCGCCACGATGGTGAAATGCCGGCCGATCGGCAGCCGGGCGACCGCGTCTACCGTCGTCGCCGCCGGCAGCACGCCGGTCTGCAGATCGTCCTCATATTGCTTGCCGACATAACGGACGGTGGTCGAGAAGGAGGGACCGGCCTTGGGCTCCCATGCCAGGGTGGCGCTCGCCGCATGCTGCGGGCTCTGCGCCGGGATCAGGCCGTTGAGGGCGGCCGAGGCGCCCGACGCACGGACATGGCTGTCGCTGAGCGCATAGGAGCCGTCGAGCGACACCGCACCGTGGCGAAGACCGGCGGTGACCTCGATCCCCTTTGCGACGATCGCATCGACATTCTGGCGCTGGCGCAGGTTCGTGCCGATCGTCACATTGGCGATGGCATTGTCGAGCCGGTTGTAGAAGCCGGTCAGTCCGATCGAGATGCCCGGCGCCGGCGTCAGGTCGATGCCCCCCTCGACCCCTTTCAGCTTCTCCAGACCCAGATTTTCATTGGCCTGAGTCAGGATCGGAAAGACCTGGAAGGGGCGGTACAGTTCGTTGAGCGTCGGCAACCGGAAGCCGGTATACCCCGCCGCCCGCAGCGCGACCGCGCTGGTCACATGATAGAGCGCCCCGACCCGGCCGGTCGCCTCGAACCCGTCGCGATCGGCGAAGCGGTTGTCCTTGGTGGTCGCGCCGGCCCCGGAAAGCTCGCGGATGAAGCCGTTGGTCAAGGTCCAGCGGTCGCCGCGCACGCCACCGGTCAGCACGAGATGGCCGATCGTCCAGTCGTCCTCGATAAAGGCGCCGATGGTGCTGCTGTTACCGCCCGCGTTGCGGCGCGTGGTGACGGCACCGCTGGCGGCGTACGCGTCCTCATACAGCTCGCCATCCGCAAGCCGCGCATCGACACCGACGCGGAGCACATGGTCGGCGCCGATCGGGGGCCGCACCTCGATCTTGCCGCCCAGGCCGGTAGACGGCGTATTGCGCTGGTCGAGCGTCAGCTTGAAACTGGTCGCGCTGATCACCTTGTTGGTGAAGTTGCGCGCCTGGACATAGGCCAGCGCATCGATTGCCCAGTCGCCGCGATGGACCAGACGGATGCTGGCATCCTGCCCTTCCGAGCTGCTGTCGGCGCCCTTGAAGCGCAAGGTGCGGTTGTCGCGGAACACGAGGCCCCGCGCCTGGATCTCGGTCTCGGCATCGACCGGGACGACCGCGCGGACACCGCCCGACCAATCCTCGAACCGCGCGCGCGAATCGGCGGGCGTGCGCTGCGAATCGGGCGTGGTGCGATAGCCGTCGCTGCGTTCCCACTTGCCCGAGACGGACACGAACCCGCCGCCCAAATCGGGAGTCAGGCTGGCCGTGACGTTCTGCGAATCATAGCTGCCGTAAAAGGCGCTGCCCGCCAGGAGCGGCAGGTCGGCCCGCGTCGCGCTGGCCAGCTCGACCGTCCCGGCGACGGCGCCCGCGCCGAACGCGCCCGCGCCGCCGCCGCGTGTGATGCGCACGCCCGAGAAGCGATCGCCGACCAGCGCGTTGAACGGGATGTAACCGAAGAACGGATCGGCCAGCGGCACACCGTCCAGCAGCACCAGTGCCCGGCTCGAGGCGTTGCCGCCCAGCGCGCGCAACGTCACGCCCTGTGCCGACGGATTGGCCGAGCGGCTGTCCGACCGGCGGAATTGCTGCAGCCCGGCGACATCGGCCAGCACATCCTCGACCCGGCCCGACGCGTCGTTGGTCAGCCGGTCGCGGTCGATCACCACGGAGCCATAAGCGGGCGTACCGGGCGGGAGCGGCAGGCCGGAGCCGAGGACGACGATATCGGCTGGGTTGGTGGCGTCAGGCGTGGCCTGCTGCGCGAGCGCCGGAACGGGAAGCAACAGGGCAACAAGAGGGAGACCGTAAAAGCGACGCACCGGCAACTATCCTCGTCCGTGAATGATCTTGGCACATCCTATATGATTCGGAGGCGCAACGGCCCACCTAGGGGCTTTAGGCCGCGCGCGCTACATGATCGGCGGCGGCGCGGCGCGCAATGTCATTGATTTTCGGGAGTGCCCGAACGCCTCGACTAGGCCGCGCCGGTCAACCGATACCCCACGCCGATCTCGTTGCGAATGATCGTCGGCTGCGCGGGGTCCGGCTCCAGCTTCTGGCGCAGGTTGCGAATGACGATACGCAGATACTCCACCCGGCTTTCATGCGCGGGTCCCCACACGTCGCGGAGCAGTTGCGCATGGCCGACGATCCGGTCGGGCCGCCGCGCCAGTTCGGCCAGCACGCCATATTCCTTGGGCGAGAGATGGACCTCCTCCCCTGCCCGCAGCACGCGGCGGCTGTCGAGATCGATCGTCACTTCCCCGATCGTCACCACCGGCTGTGCCGTCTGGTCGGCGAGCCGGTGGCGCAGTGCCGTGCGGATGCGGGCAAGCAGTTCCTCGGTGTCGAACGGCTTGGTCAGATAATCGTCGGCGCCGAGATCGAGCGCCGCGACCTTCTCGGCGGTATCCTCGCGCGCCGAGACGACGATCAGGGTCGCGCCGCGCGCCTTGATCAACTGGATCAGCTCGAGCCCGTCGCGGTCGGGCAGGCCGAGATCGAGCAGCACCATATGGGGCTTGTCGATATCGAGCAGCGACAGCCCTTCCCGGGCCGTCGCCGCCTCCCCGGCCTTGTAGCCGGCGCGTTCGGCGGCGACGCGCAGCAACCGGCGGATATGCGCGTCGTCCTCGACGATCAGGACCTTGGCGGCGATCGGCATGCCCCTTGTTACGGCCGCGCCGCCGCGCGGTCGAGCGCCCGGTTTAGCGCCAGCACGTTCACGCGTGGCTCGCCGAGGAAACCGAGCAGCGGATGCTCGGCCTGTGCCTCGACCAGCACGCGCACGTCACCGGGTGTGAGCCCCCGCGCCTTCGCGACGCGGTCCACCTGATAAAAAGCCGCCTCGGGGCTGATATGGGGGTCGAGCCCCGAGGCGGAGGACGTCACCAGATCGGGGGGGACCCTGTTGCTTCCTGGTGAAGGGGGGTTGGCGGCGACATCGGCCTTGACCCGGTCGGCCAGCGCCTGGGATGCCGGGCCGAGGTTCGAGCCCGACGACGCGCTGGCATCATAGCCCTTGCCCGCCGCAGAGGGGCGGCCATGGAAATAGCGGTCGCCGGAAAAGCCCTGGCCGATCAGCTCGGAGCCGATGATCTTGCCGTTCTCGGTGATCAGGCTGCCGTTCGCCTGGGCGGGGAACAGCGCCTGGCCGACGCCGGTGAGCGCGAGGGGATAAGCGAGACCCAGTAGCAGCGCATAGCCAATGGTCAGCGCGAAGGCGGGGCGGAGGGCGGATTTCAGGTCGGTGAGCATGTCTTCAGTTCCTTATGTGCTCCCGCGAAGGCGGGAGCCCAGACTGGGTCCCCGCCTTCGCGAGGACACAAGAAGGGCTAGGCGAGGTGCAGGGCGGTGACGGCGAGATCGATCAGCTTGATCCCGACGAACGGCGCCAGCAGCCCACCCAGCCCATAAACGGCGAGGTTACGCGCCAGCAGCGGCCCGGCCGGCATCGGCCGATACGTCACGCCCTTCAGCGCCAGCGGCACCAGCATCGGGATGATCAGCGCGTTGAAGATGATCGCCGACAGGATCGCCGATTCCGGCGTCGCCAGCCCCATCACGTTGAGCACGCCAAGCCCCGGATAGAGCGCGACGAACATCGCCGGGATGATCGCGAAATATTTCGCCACATCGTTCGCCACCGAGAAAGTGGTCAGTGCGCCGCGGGTCATCAGCAGCTGCTTGCCGAGGCCGACGACCTCGATCAGCTTGGTCGGATCGCTGTCGAGATCGACCATGTTGCCGGCCTCGCGCGCTGCCTGGGTGCCGGTGTTCATCGCCACGCCGACATCGGCCTGAGCCAGCGCCGGTGCGTCGTTGGTGCCGTCGCCGCACATCGCGACCAGCCGCCCGCCCTGCTGCTCCTTGCGGATCAGCGCGAGCTTGTCCTCTGGCGTCGCCTCGGCGAGAAAATCGTCCACCCCCGCCTCGGCGGCGATGGCGGCGGCGGTCAGCGGGTTGTCGCCGGTGATCATCACCGTGCGGATGCCCATCTGGCGCAACTCGCCGAAGCGCTCGCGGATGCCGGCCTTGACCACGTCCTTCAGCGCGATCGCGCCGAGCAGCTTGCCGTCCCGCGACACCGCGAGCGGCGTCGCGCCGGACCGGGCGATCTCCTCGGTCACGCGGCGCAGTTCGGCCGCGACGGGGGTGTTGCCCAGCCCCGGATCGGCCCGCAGGATCGCATCCACCGCACCTTTGCGGATCGTGCTGCCCCCGGTGATGATGCCCGACACGCGCGTCTGCGCGGTGAAGGGGATGATTTCCGCATCGGCCGGCATGGTGCGGGTCGGGACGGCATGGCGCTCGCGAGCCAGCACGACGATGGAGCGGCCCTCGGGCGTTTCGTCGGCGAGGCTCGCCAGCGACGCAGCGCTCGCCAGCGTATCGATGTCGATCCCGCCCACGGGCACGAACTGGCTCGCCTGGCGGTCGCCGATGGTGATGGTGCCGGTCTTGTCGAGCAGCAGCACGTCGATATCGCCCGCCGCCTCGACCGCGCGACCCGATTTGGCAAGCACGTTGAAGCGCATCAGCCGGTCCATGCCCGCAATGCCGATCGCCGAGAGCAGCGCGGCGATGGTCGTCGGGATGAGGGTGATCAGCAGCGCCGCGAGGATCGCCACCGGCACGCCGCCGCCCGCATAGGAAGCGAAGCCCGGAATGGTGGCGACCGCGATCAGGAAGATGATCGTCAGGCCGACGAGCAGGATGGTCAGCGCGATCTCGTTCGGCGTCTTCTGCCGCTCCGCACCCTCGACCAGCGCGATCATGCGATCGAGGAAGCCGTGCCCCGGCTCCTGGGTGATGCGGACCTTGATCCTGTCCGAGATGACGCGGGTACCCGCCGTCACGGCCGAACGGTCGCCACCTGCCTCGCGGATCACCGGCGCACTTTCGCCGGTGATCGCGGCTTCGTTGACCGAGGCGACGCCTTCGACGACTTCGCCGTCAGCGGGGATCAGGTCGCCGGTCTCGACCAGGACGAGATCACCCTTTTCGAGTTGGGTGGCAAAGGCGATCTCATAGGTCTCGCCGACGCCGAGCAGCCGCTTGGCCTTGAGATCGGCCTTGGTCGCGCGGAGCGAGGCAGCCTGGGCGCGGCCCCTGCCCTCGGCCAGCGCCTCGGCAAAGGTGCCGAACAGCACGGTCAGCCATAGCCAGACGATAAGCTGGATCTGGAAGCCGAAGCTGAGCGGCTCGCCGCCGATGACCAGCAGCACGGTGAGCAGGGTCGCCACGACGGCGGTGGTGAACATCACCGGGTTCCTGATCAGCTGGCGCGGATCGAGCTTCTTGAACGAGTCGCCGATCGCCGGGACGACCAGGCTCGCGGTGAAGATGGAGGTTGGTGCGGACATGGATCAGTCCCGATCGAGGATGAAGGAAAGGCGGATGCCGAAATCTCTGCCGTCACCCCGGACTTGTTCCGGGGTCCATCGCGCCTCAGGCGTTGCGGCGCGTGAGGAGGGATGGATGCCGGAACAAGTCCGGCATGACGGTTGGGATAGCGCGCTCATGACAGCGTGCCGTTGATCATCGCGAGATGGTCCGCGATGGGACCCAAAGCGAGCGACGGCAGGAAGGTCAGGCCGCCCATGATCAGGATGACGCCGATCAGCAGCCCCACCCAGAGCGGTCCGGTTGTCGGGAAGGAACCCGAGGACGGCGGCGTGTATTTCTTGGCCGCGAGACTGCCGGCGATCGCCAGCATCGGCACGATCATGAAGAACCTGCCACCCCACATCGCGATGCCCAGCAGCGCATTGTAGAAGGGCGTGCCCGCGGTCAGGCCGGCAAAGGCGGAGCCATTGTTCGCGACGGCCGAGCTGAAGGCGTAGAGGATCTCCGAAAAGCCATGTGGCCCCTTGTTGAGCGGCCCGGCGAGCCCGGCGGGCATCACCGAGGCGATCATTGTGCCGCCCAGGATGAGCAGCGGCAGCACGGCGATGGCCAGCACGGCGAACTTCACTTCGCGGCCTTCGATCTTCTTGCCGACATATTCGGGCGTGCGGCCGACCATCAGCCCGGCGACGAACACCGCGAGGATGGCGAACAGCAGGAAGCCGTAGATGCCAGCGCCGACGCCGCCGACGACGATCTCGCCCAGCTCCATGTTGATCATCGGGATCATGCCGCCGAGCGCGGTGAAGCTGTCGTGCATGGCGTTGACCGCGCCACACGAGGCGGCCGTGGTGACGCTGGCGAACAGCGCCGAGGCGGCGATGCCGAAGCGGACCTCCTTGCCCTCCATATTGCCGCCGGCGACATGGAGCGAATGCAGCACCGGGTTGCCCGCGGCTTCCTGCCAATAGGCGACGCCGGTGCCGGCAACGAAGATGATCAGCATCGCGGCGAGGATCACCCAGCCCTGGCGGGTGTTGCCGACGGCCTTGCCGAAGGTCCAGGTGAGCCCGACGCCGATCAGGAAGATCGAGAGCATCTGGACCAGGTTGGTCATCGCGCTTGGGTTCTCGAATGGATGCGCCGAGTTGGCGTTGAAGAAGCCGCCGCCATTGGTGCCGAGCATCTTGATCGCTTCCTGAGAGGCGACCGGGCCGAGCGCAATGGTCTGCTTCACGCCCTCGAGCGTGGTCGCGTCGATCGACTGGGCAAAGGTCTGGGGCACGCCGCTCCAGATCAGGTAGACGGCATAGACGATCGAGATCGGCAGCAGCAGGTAGAGCGTGACGCGCGTGACGTCCGCCCAGAAATTGCCGATCGACTTCGCTTCGCGCCGCGCGAAACCGCGGAACAGCGCAAACGCCAGCGCGATGCCGGTGGCGGCGCTGAGGAAGTTGTGGATCACCAGCCCGAACATCTGGCTGAAGTTCGAGAGAGCGACCTCGCCCGAATACCATTGCCAGTTGGTGTTGGTGGTGAAGCTGATCGCGATGTTCCACGCACCATCGGGCGCAATGCCGGGATAACCGCGCGGGTTCATCGGCAGCAGGTCCTGGAAACGGACCACGAAATAGGTGAGCAGCAGGAGCGCGAGGTTGAACGCGATCATGTGCACTGCGTAGCGGCGCCAGCTCTGCTCGGCGTTCGGGTCTATCCCGCCGAGCTTGTAGAAGCCCCTCTCCACCGGCCCGAACACATAATGAAGCGGCGTGCGGCGGCCCTCGTAGAGCGCGAACAGCCACATGCCCATCGGCTTGGCCAGCGCGACGAGGATGATGACGAAGAGGGCGATCAGCCCCCAGCCCTGAATATCCATGACGATACCGATCAGAATCGCTCGGGCCGCAGGAGCACGGCCACGAGGTAAAGGAGGAGGGCGGCGGCGGTGATCGCGGCCAGGGTGAGATGCAGCGTCATTGCGTCACGCCTCGTCGCACAGGCGGATATAGGCGAGCGTCAGCGCGAACAGCCCGGCGAGCGCGCCGAGCCACAGGATATCGGTCATGGGGCTGTGCCTCCGATCGGCCGGCACGGTATGGCCGGGTCGGAAAGGCAGATAGGCGCGCGGTGCGTTAAGGTGCGACGGCGAATGGGACCGAAACGCGTTAAGTTCGCATATAGATTGGGGCGTGGGCGTGGCGTTTGCCGATGGGGAAGGTCATATCCCTCTTGGCCGGTTCTCCCTTCTCAACCCCTCCCCTTCAGGGGAGGGGCAAGGGGTGGGGCAGCGACGAGCGGGGCTCGATGCCCCGATCGGCGCTTCGGGCTTGGCGAAGAGTCTTTATGAGCGTGCAGACGCACGCCCCCACCCCCAAACCCCTCCCCTGAAGGGGAGGGGCTTAAGTGAGAAGGTTGGCGCGATAACCGACAAACGCCCCTCGCCCGACGCCTTGCTCCGCGCCGCGGAGCGGGAAGCACGCGGGCAGCTCAAGATCTTCCTTGGGGCAGCCCCGGGCGTCGGCAAGACCTATGAGATGCTGAGCGAGGGTGCCGCCCGCCTTCGCTCCGGTACCGACGTGGTGGTCGGCGTGGTCGAAACGCATGGCCGGGCCGAGACCGAAGCGCTGGTCGCGCCGTTCGACGTGATCCCGCGCCGCACCATCGATTATCGCGGCCAGGCGCTGACCGAAATGGACCTGGACGCTATCCTCGCGCGTCGTCCGGCTCTGGTGCTGGTGGACGAGCTTGCACACAGCAATGTCGAGGGCAGCCGCCATCCCAAACGCTGGCAGGACATCCAGGAACTGCTCGATGCCGGGATCGACGTGTTCTCGACGGTCAACATCCAGCATGTCGAGAGCCTCAACGACCTGGTCGCCAGCTTCACGCGCGTGCGCGTGCGCGAGACCGTCCCCGACAGCGTGCTGGAGGAGGCCGAGATCGAAGTCGTCGACATCCCGCCCGACGAGCTGATCGAGCGGCTGAAGGACGGCAAGGTCTATATTCCGGCCGAGGCGACACGGGCGCTCGGGCATTTCTTCTCCAAGGCGAACCTGTCGGCGCTGCGCGAGATGGCGCTGCGCCGTGCGGCGATGAGTGTCGACCGGCAGATGCTCGAGCATCTCGACGCGAGCGCCCTGCCGGGCGCCTTTGCGGCCGGGGAACGGGTGCTGGTGGCAGTCAGCGAGCTGCCGGGGGCCGAGGCGCTGGTGCGCACCACCAAGCGCCTGGCCGATGCGCTGCGGGCGCCCTGGACCGCCGTCTATATCGACACGCCGCGGGCGGAGGGCTTCGGCACCGAGGAGAAGGCGCGGATCGCCGCCACCCTGCGCCTCGCCGCGAGCCTTGGCGCCACCATCGCCACCGTGCCGGCTGAGAGCGTGATCGACGGGCTGCAGGCTCAGGTCGAGGGCATGCGCGCGACTCAGCTGGTGATCGGCAAGTCGCGGCGGAGCTGGTGGTTCGAGATGCGCCATGGCTCGGTGGTCGAGAAGCTGCTGCGCAACGTCGAGGGGCTGGCGATCCATGTCATCCCGGCCGATGTGTCCGCACCGTCGCGAAAGTTCGGGCAGGGTTTTCGCTGGGATGCCAAGCCCACAGTCTATGCGGCGGTCATCGCGTTCGTTGCCGGGACGACTCTGCTCGCCAAACTGGTCGAGCCGTGGATCGGCACCGGCGCCATCGACCTGCTCTACCTGCTGCCGGTGGTCACCGCCGCCAGCCGGTACGGGCTGAAGCCGGGGCTCGCCGCGGGCGTGCTCGCCGCGCTTGCCTTCAACTTCTTCTTCCTGCCGCCGCTCTACTCCTTCACCATCACCGAGCCGCAAAGCGTGCTGACGGTGCTGGTGCTGATCGGCATCGCTGCCTTCACCAGCCGGCTGACCGGAGGCATGCGGTCGCGTGCCGCGATCGGCGTGCGCAGCGCGCATGAGAATGCCGCGCTCGCGGCCTTCGCCCAGGCGCTGACGCGCGTGTCGGACGCGCAGTCGACCGCGGACACGGTATGCGTCGAGGTCTCGCGGCTGCTCGACGTGAACGCCGTGCTGCTGGCGGAGCGCGATGGCCAGCCGGCGATCGTCGCGGCGGCCCCGCCCGCCAGCGACCTGACCCCGATCGACGTCGCGGCGGCCGACTGGGCGTTCAAGCGCGGCGAGACCGCCGGATATGGCACGGTGACGCTCAATGCCTCGGACTGGCAGTTCCATCCGCTCAAGACGTCGATGGGCGTGCTGGCGGTGCTGGGCGTCGCGCGGAACGACGGGAGCGACCCGGTGCCGTCCGATCGGGCGGTGCTGCTCTCCACCCTGGTCGGGCAGGCGTCGCTGGCGCATGAGCGGCTGCGCCTCGACGACGAGATGCGCGAGTTGTCGGTACTGAAGGAGCGCGACCGCCTGCGCGCCGCGTTGCTTTCCTCAATCGGCCACGACCTGCGCACCCCGCTGACCGCTGTGACGACGGCGATCGAGACCGTGGCGGCCGAGCACCCCGATTCGGCGGCGATTCCCGTCGCCCGGGCCGAGATGCAGCGGCTGCGGCGCTTCCTCGACAATCTGCTCGACATGGTGCGGCTCGATACCGGCGCATTGAAGCTGTCGATCGAACCGATCGACCTGACCGACGCGGTCAGCGGCGCGATCCACGACCTGAAGGACCTGCTGCGCGGCAAACATATCGACTTCCAGGTGCCGGCGAACCTGCCGCTGGTCCGGGCTGATGCCACCCTGCTGCATCACATCCTGATCAACCTGCTGGTCAATTCGGCCCAGCATGGCGGCGCCACGGGCACGATCACGATCGAAGGGCGTCGGACCGCCGATGCGGTGACGATCGCGATTCGCGACGACGGGCCGGGGCTGACGGCGCCCGACCACGACCTGTTCCAGGTCTTCACACGCGGCACGGGCAGCGACCGTGAGGGCGGCAGCGGGCTTGGCCTCGCCATCGTGAAGGGATTCGCCGACGCAATGCAGGTCGGCGTGCGGGCCGGCAACCATGCCGAGGGCGGCGCCGTATTCACCCTCGCGTTCGTTCCGGTCGCCGCTGACTGACGGGCACGTCAACGTCTCAGCTCATACGCCCCTTGGGTACGCCTTGCGGCGAAGCACGCGATCAAGCGGGGACATAGGTCAACCGGATCACATCCTCGGCAATCCGGTCATGGGCGACGAGACGGAGCGGTGGCCGTGGTCCGGCGAAATATGGCTTGCCGTGACCAATCACGACTGGGTGCAGGTAGATTCGATATTCGTCGATCAGGCCGAGATCGGTGAGGCTTTGCGCGAGATCCGGACCGGCTACTTCAATTTCCCCCTCGCGCTCGGCCTTCAGCGCGCGGATGGCGTCCTCAAGGTCTTCCCCGACGAGCCTGGCGTTGGGCCCGACCGACGTCAACGAGCGCGAGACGACCCATTTCGGCTGCTTCCGCCACGCCGCGGCGAAGGCGCGTTCGTCCGCATTCCATTCAGGCTGCTCGTCATCCCAGTAGCGCATGATCTCGTACATCTGACGGCCATACACACTGCCCGCCTGCCCCTGAGCCTCCTCGACGAAATGGCGGAAGAGCGCAGGACCGGGCGCGAACGCCATATGGTCGACATAGCCGTCCAGGGACTGGTTCATTCCGAACACGAGCTTGGCCATCACCCTTCCTTTCCTCACGCCGCGCATCCGCGCAGTTCTGGTTGCGCTCTGCAATCAGTCTGAAGCTAGTGCGACCGATTTTGCGATGCAAGTGGCCGTCGGGGCCGGCGGCGGGGCCGTGATCACGATTCAATGTGGAGAGGTGGAACCGGCGCCGACAGGCCGGAAAAACAAACCCCCGCCAAGTCAGTGACTGTGGCGGGGGATGTTGGCGCGCCCGGAACGATTCGAACGTCCGACCCTCAGATTCGTAGTCTGATGCTCTATCCAGCTGAGCTACGGGCGCTTGGGAAGTGGGCACATAGAGGCGTCTTTCGCGGGGCGCAAGTGCGTTGCGTGCGTTGCGTACCTCTTATTTGCCGCATAGAGCGAGGGGGCATGAAACGCGCCCTCCCCTTCACCTGCCTCGCATTGCTCTGCGGTTGCGCCGAACAGTCGACCGGCCGCTATCCCTCGCTGCTGCCGCGGCCGATCGAGACGACGAGCCTCGCCGAGCCCGAATCGCCGCCGCCCGCGCCCGTGGTGGCGGACCCGGCCGTCGACGCGAAGCTCGTGACGCTGAAGGCCACTCTCGGCGAATCGGCGACGGCCTTCGCCCCCGCCGCCGAGCGTGCCGAGCGGACCGCGGTGGCGGCCAAGGGCCAGGCTGCCGGCAGCGAAGGCTGGATCACCGCCCAGTCGGCACTGGCCGAGCTGGACGGCTACCGCGCTACCACATCGGCGACCCTGACCGATCTCGAGGATCTGGCGATCGAACGTGCGACCGCCGGCCAGCCGGATTATCCGGGAATCGAGGCGCTGCGGACCGAGGCCAATGCCCAGCTTCAGGTCCAGTCGGCGCGAATCACCGCCATCCAGGCGATGCTGCCCGAGGCGTGAGGCGGCCCGTTCGCCCGCGAGTCGAAGGCCTGATTCCGCGGTTCCGCGGGTAACAGCGGCGGGACATTTTTCTTTCCGCTGTTATGTTGGATTTCAGGGCTGGATTATACCCCCGTTTCCAGCAGCTTAGGTAACGCTTTCCCTGTTACGGGATAACAGCGGAAAAAACGCGGAATAATGCGGCGTTTTTCCGCTGTTCTGGAGCCGATTCGCCATCAAATCGGCAGGCAGGACCTCCGTTGGTTCATGACAATGAGAAATAGCGGGGCGAGAAGCAGCCAGCGTCCCGCCGGCTCGACTTTGCGATGTGGCTTCGTCTTGTTGAATCGACCGCAAGCGGGGACGAGAAAACCACAGCCCGGGACGAATCGATAGGCGCTCGGCCGCCCTGAGAGAGAGTTCGCGCAGCTATGGCCTGCCCTGAACATCGACCCGCCCCTAAGGCTTTCGAAATAGCTTCACCAGCGGGACGATCGTCGAATAATCGTCGGTCCAGGGCGTGAACGCCGGATAGTCGTTCAGCGGCTGCCAGGTGGCATCGCGTGCCTTCAGCGCCTCGATCGTCGCCGGATCGTGCGACAGCGCCACCCAGAAGGAGACGGCGCGGGGCTGCTCGACATTCGGCCCCGGGAAATACAGCAGCTTCGCCGAGCTCCACCCTCCGGCCTTCGCCGCGGCCGACACGACCGGCTCCAGGTCGAGGAATTTGTTGGAGATATGGAAGAGCAGCACGCCGTCATGCGACAAAACCCGCCCATAAGTATCGAACGCCTCACGCGTCATCAGATGCATCGGCACCGCATCGGACGAGAAGGCATCGAGCGTGAGCAGGTCAAGCGAGCCGGTCGCTTCAGCAGCGAGATTGAGCCGAGCGTCGCCCACCTCGATCGTCGGGTCGGGCAGGCAATTCTTCAGAAAGGTGAATTGCCCCGTGTCGCGGGCAATGCGCACAACGGCCGGATCGATCTCGTAGAAGCGCCAACTCTGACCGGGCTTCGCATAACAGGCAAGCGTCCCCGCCCCGAGGCCGACGACACCGATCCTGGCATGATCGCCAAACAGCGCCGGCACCGCCTGCATTGCCTGCCCCACGCCGGAGCCGGTGACATAATAAGCAGTCGGCGTACGCTCGCGATCGACGCTGCCGAGCAACTGCGTGCCGTGCACGGTGGTGCCGTGCTGGAGCTGGCGCACCTCCTTGTTGGCGCGAATCGTATAGACGCCGAAATAGCTGCGGGTCCGGGCGCCGGGGTCCATCGACAACAGGATCGAGCGGTAGCCGCCGAACACGATCAGCGCGCCGGCCAACGCGCAGACGAATGCGCCGCGTGCGCCGATGGTGAACACCGCCACTGCAACCATCACGACGAAAACCATCGCTTGCAGCGGCCCCGGATCTTCCGATCCGGCGCTCGGGCTGTTCATCACCACGAGGATCAGCAGCCACATCAACAGCCCGACGGCGACCGTGATGAACCCCCGGTACTGCGCATGTCGCGCCCACAGCGTGCCGATCACCGGGACAAGGAAGCTCTGGGGCGCGAGCACGCCGGCGGCAAGGACCAGCAGCGGATATTCATAGGTCCAGTCGAACACGAAGGGTGCGATCAATGCGGCAAACACGCCGCCGAGCGCTCCGCCGACCGACATGGCGAGATAGAAGCCGGTCAGCCGGTCGGCCTCAGGCCGGAGCCGGTACATCTTGGTGTGGAGCGCGACGGCGGCCATGAACAGCAGGATGAGGGCGAGCACGGCGTTGAGCCAGGGCTTGCCCTGCAGTTCACCGACGAGCACCCCGCCGATCAGCAGGATGACAATGGGCGCGAGCCGGGTAAGCAAATCCGGCGGACCGCGCCGCGTCGCGAAGGCGATGGTGAAGCTCAACAGATAAAGCCCGAGCGGCAGCACCCAGAGCAGCGGCATCGCGACGACGTCAGTGGTGATATAGGTCGAGGTCGCGAGCATCAGGCCGGAGGGCACGAAGGCCAGCACAATCCAGTGCGCGACGCGCTTGAGGGTCGGCGCCGGACTTTCAGCGACCGGCCCCTCGACGATCTGCATCTTCATCCTGGGCAAGGTCATCGCGCAGACCGCGACGAGCAGGCCTAGGATGATGTAACCAACGGTCCACAGCCGGCTCTGGCCCGCCAGGGCGAGCCCCGGCTCGACGAAGATCGGATAAGCGATCAGCCCGGCAAAGCTGCCGAAATTGGAGGCGGCGTAGAGCGCATAAGGGTCCTGCCCCTTGCTCGACACGTTGAACCAGCGCTGGAGCAGCGGCGCCTGCGCCGAGATGACGAAGAACAGCGGCCCGATCGACGCGCCGAGCAGCCATGGCACCCAGATGGCGGGCTGGGCATTGGCGGGGAGCTGAGTCGCCATCAGCCCGATCGGCAGCCACAGCGCCGCGACCAGCAATAACGCAAGATGGATCGCCGCCTGAAACCGCGGCGTCACCCGGCCGAGCCAGTGCGCATAGGCATAGCCGCCGAGCAGCAGCGCCTGATAGACCAGCATCGCCGAATTCCACACGGCGGGGGCGCCGCCGAGCCGGGGCAGCGCCATGCGCGCGACCATCGGCTGGACGAGGAACAGCAGGAACGAGCCGGCCAGGATGGTCGCCACGAACAGCGGCCGGGCGAACCGCGCCGGCACGGCGATGCGCGCCATCAGGCCGGGCGCGCGATTCGGTAAAGGATATGGCGCTTCAGCGGGCTGCCATCCGGCACTGCGGGATGATCGAAGTCTCCATCCAAGACTCGGCTCATGCCGATGCGCTCCATTAGCCCCCAGCTTGCCTTGTTGTCCTGAACGGTGATGGCGGCCACCCGCGGCGCATCGGTATGCGCCCAGGCCCAGGCGAGGCTCGCCTCCGCAGCTTCGCGGGCATATCCCTTCCCCCAATAGGCAGGGGCGAAGCGCCAGCCAATCTCCATATCCTGCGCGATCGGCGTGTCGGGTGCGCCCGGCTTCACGCCGCAAAAGCCCAGAAGCGCACCATCCTCGCGGCGTTCGACCGCCCAGAAGCAATAGCCATGACTCTCGAGATACCCATTCTGCCGATCGAGTGCGGCATCGGTCTCGGCCCGAGTCATCAAGGGCCCGAGATACCGCATGACCTCCGGATCGCTGCAATGCGCGTGGAAGACCGGGCGATCCTCGTCCCGCCAGTGACGCAGGATCAGGCGTTCGGTATCAATCACGACACTGCTCCCGGCCGGTCTATCGCGAAAACCACGCTGTTTCCCAAGGGGTCGCCCGGCGCGAACAGGGGGTGGGAAAAGTCGCTCTCCGGCTGCCGCGCCATGCCGAGGCGCTCCATCAACATCCGGCTGCGCGTGTTGCGCTCGGCGGTGATCGCGGTGACCCGCGGCGCCGCGCTATTCGCCCAGGCCCATTCCAGCCAGGCGGCGGCCGCCTCCCGCGCATAACCCCTGCCCCACCAGCCGCTGGCCAGGTTCCAGCCAATCTCGACTTCGCCCTCGATCGGCGTGCCCTCCGCGCCCGGCTTCAGCCCGCAAAAGCCGATCGCCTTGTGGCCGTCGCGCAGTTCGATCATATGGAAACCAAATCCATGGCTGACCCCATAGCCCGCGTGACGCGCGATCGCCGCGTCGCTCTCTTCCGGCGATTTGACCGGACCGAGATTGGCCATGACGAGGGGATCGGCCCACATCGCGTGCAACATCGCGCGGTCGGACTCGGCCGGCCTTCGTAGAATCAGACGCGCCGTTTCGATCACGCGTTCAAGAGACGCGCCGCATGCGCCGCATGATAGGTGAGCACGCCCGAGCAGCCGGCGCGCTTGAACGCCATCAGCGTTTCCAGCACCACGCCGTCGCGTTCGGCGGCGCCGGCAGCGACGGCCGCCTCGATCATCGCATATTCGCCGGACACCTGATAGGCGAAGACCGGCACCTGGAACTCGCTCTTCACCCTCAGGATGATGTCGAGATAGGGCAGACCTGGCTTGACCATCACGCTGTCGGCGCCCTCCGCCAGATCGAGCGCGACCTCGCGCAACGCCTCTTCGGCATTGGCCGAGTCCATCTGATAGGTCTTCTTGTCGCCCTTGAGCAGGCCGCGCGAGCCGACTGCGTCACGGAACGGCCCGTAGAAGCCGCTGGCGTACTTGGCCGAATAGGCCATGATCTGGACGTTGGCGCGGCCGTCACCTTCCAGCGCTGCGCGGATAAGGCCGACGCGGCCATCCATCATGTCGCTCGGTGCAATGATGTCGGCGCCCGCCGCCGCCTGGTTGAGCGCCTGACCGACAAGAACCTCGGCAGTCTCGTCGTTGAGCACATAGCCCGTCTCGTCGAGTAACCCGTCATGACCATGGCTGGTATAGGGATCGAGCGCGACGTCGGTCAGCACGCCGATCTCGGGCACTGCGTCCTTCAGCGCGCGGATCGCGCGACACATCAGATTGTCGGGATTGAGCGCTTCCTCGCCGCGATCGGAGCGGCGATCGGGCTGGGTGTTGGGGAACAAGGCGATGCACGGAATGCCGAGATCGCGCGCTTCCTTCGCCCGGGCGACGATACCATCGACCGACCAGCGCGACACGTCGGGCAGGCTGGCGATCGGCTCCTCCACGCCCTGCCCTTCGGCAATGAACAGCGGCCAGATCAGGTCGGCGGGCGTGAGCACGGTCTCGGCGTGCATACGCCGGCTCCATGCCGAAGCGCGGGTGCGGCGGAGACGAAGCGCGGGGTATTGGGCGGACATGCGCGGCTTGTGCTGGATCAGCCGTCAGCGTGCAAGTGCAACGACTTTACGCCGGGGCTCAACCACGATATCTAAGGTGACGTTATAACATTTAACAAAGCGAGAGACTGAGATGCGTTGCACCAAAGCGTTCATGGCAGTGGCACTGATCCCAGCCCCGGTGTTGGCCCAGACCGGGCGAGAGGCGAAGCCGGCCACGATCATTGTTTCCGCGACCGGCAATGTGGAAACAATCCCCGACAAGGCTACTCTGTCGATCTCTCTACGTGGCGAAGGCAAAACTGCCGACGCAGCCTCCGCTGCGCTCGCGGCACGGCAGAGGGCCGTAATCTCGGGCCTGCGCTCGCTCGATCCGAAGGTCGAGCTGCGAACCGGCGCCGTATCGATCCGCGAGGCCTATGCCGGCAGCTGCGACAATGGCGATCACTTCTCGATGATGTCCGACGATCCGGAAACCATCGCCGACACTCTCGAGACCGTGGCGGTTTCGATGGCGGCGGATGACACGCTGGATGGCGCCCCACCGCAAGGCCGCAAGAAGGACTGTACGGTGGTCGGCCGGGTGGCGCAGATCGAGGCCTCCGTCATCATGAATTCGATAAAGGACGCCGGCACCGCTGTTGGGCTCGCTGGCCGGCTTGGAGCGAGCCGGGCCAGAATCGATGATTTCGGATTGCGTGACGATTCGACCGCCTCCAATCGCGCGATTGCAAGAGCGATGGAAAATGCGCGCGCCAAGGCCGAAGCGATCGCGGCAGCCTCAGGGGCGAAGCTCGGCGGTATCATATCCGTAAATGACGGCAGCGAGCGAGACGCCATTGATGGGTACAGCATGGATTCGGCCCGGTCGCCTGTCATGGCGATGGTTCCGCCGGTCGTGATCGACGTCTCGCCAAAGCCGGTGGAGACCAGCGCTCGCTTGACCGTTACCTTCGCGATCGAACGGTAACGGCCTCGTTCAGCCGGTCGGATGCTGCCGCCCGGCCGGTTCGCCCGTGGCATGGGCATGCTCCTCCGCCACTTCCGGCTCGGGCGGTACGATCAGCACCTGCTCGCGCCAATGCGCGCTGCGATAATAGAGGATCGCGAGCGACAGCGACACGAGCGAGCCGAGCGGAAAGGCATACCACAAGGCGTCCGGGCCGATGAGCCGCGGGCCGATCACCGCGAAGCCGATCCTGACCGGATAAAAGGCGATCGCCAGGATGATCAGCGGCGCCATCGTCGCGCCATTGGCGCGGACCGTGGAGAACAGCACCATCGTCGCGCCGAACATGACGAAGGTCCAGCTTGAGATCAGCTGGATGTGGCGTGCGATGGGGATTGCCGGGCTTTCGCTGCCGACGAACAGTGCCATGACCTGCCGGTCGAACAGGATGATCGCAATGATCACCACCAGGGTGATGACGGTATTGTAGATGATCCCGGCGCGGGTGATCGCGTTCACCCGTTCCCATTTGCCCGCCCCGATATTCTGCGCCGCCATGCTGCTGACGGCGACGCCGATCGCCATCGCGGGCATCTGGATATAGGTCCAGAGCTGCTGCGACACCGCATAGGCAGCGGCCGTGTCGACGCCGAGGCGGTTGACCAGCCCGACCATGGTGAGGCCCGCGCTCGACATCACCAGCATCTGCGCGCCCATCGGCAGGCCCTTGGCGACGATCGTCCTGACGAGCGCCGCTTCGGGGATCAGATAGCGCAGTTCGCGGCCGCGCAATCGGATCGGGAGGTCACGCCAATAGACATAGACGAGCAGGCCGGCCGAGGAGACGATTCCGGCCAACAGGGTCGCCGTCGCCGAGCCGGCGATGCCCATGCGCGGGAATGGGCCGATGCCCTCGATCAGCAGCGGGTTGAAACTGCTGTCGATCACCACGCTGAGCAGCATGAACCAGAGGGGCGTCAGCGAATCGCCGGTGCCGCGCAGGCTCATCTGGATCAACACGCCGAGCATCGAGAAAGGCAGGCCGAGAAAGATCACGCGCAGATAGTCGCGCGCCATGTTCTGCGCCTCGCCCGGCGTGGCGAGCAGGCGGAGGATCTGCGGCGTGAACAGCCAGCCGAGGATCGAGATCGCCACCGCCCCGCCCACCACCAGCCCGACCGTCGAGCCGAAGGCGCGCCGCGCCGCCTCGATATCGCGGCGCCCGACCGACTGGCCGATCAGGATCGTCGCCGCCATGCCGAAGCCGAACACGGCTGAGAACATCAGGAACATGATGATGTTGGCGTTCGACGTCGCGGCGAGCGCGCTTTCGCCGAGAAAGCGCCCGACCCAGATCGAGTTGATCGACCCGTTGAGCGACTGAAGGATGTTCGAGCCCAATGTCGGCAGCGCAAAGGCGAGCAGAGTCGACGCGATCGGCCCCGTGGTGAGGTCGCGCTGGCCGGGACGGGTGGTTACCTTCTTCGTCATGCCGGGCTTGTTCCGGCATCCATGGTTCCACAAACACAATGACCGTGGCGCATGCGGGACGATGGCCCCCGGAACAAGTCCGGGGTGACGGGTTGGTTAGGGTCGCTCATCCCAACCGCGCCAGCGCCGCCGTCAGCCGTTCGGCTTCGGCTGACTTCTCGGCATGATCCGCACGGGTCTTCTCGACCGCTTCGGGTTTGCCCTTTTCCACGAAGTTGGCGTTCGCCAGCTTGCCGGCGAGCATGTCGCGGTTCTTCGCGGCCGCTTCGATCGCCTTGGTGAGGCGCGCCCGCTCGGCGTCCAGATCGATCACGCCTGCCAGCGGTAGGACGAAGGTCGCCTCGTCGATCACGACCTGGACCGCGCCACTCGTCGGTGCTTCACCCTCGGCCCGGTCGATCCGCGCCAGCCGCGCGATCGCCGGCGCCTGACGGCTCAGCCGGTCAAGGGTCGCGGCGTCGGCGTCGCGGACGTGGAAGGGCATGCGCGCACCGGGCGAGACATTGAGCTCGTTGCGGGCCGCGCGGACCTCGCCGACCAGGCGGATCAGCCAGTCGATTTCCTTGCTTGCCTCCGGATCGATCGCACGCGCATCGGCCATCGGCCATTTGGCGACGATCAGATCGGAGTCGCGATCACCAAGGGCGTGCCACAGCTCCTCCGTGATGAACGGCATGAACGGATGGAGCAGGACCAGCATCTGATCGAGCACCCAGCCCGCGACCTTGCGTGTCTCTTCCGCTTCGGGGCCGGTCGCCGGGCCATCAGCATTGCCGAGCAGCGGCTTGATCAGTTCGAGATACCAGTCGCAGAAACGGCTCCAGACGAACTGATACACGGCGTTCGCGGCGCCATCGAAGCGGTAGTCGGCCAGCGCGAGATCGACCGCCTGCACCGTCTGGATCGTCTCGGCGATGATCCAGCGATTGACCGCGAGCTTCGCCTCGGGTGCTTCCAGTGCAACGCTCGCGCCGATGCCGTTGGACTGGCAGAAGCGCGCCGCGTTCCACAGCTTGGTCGCGAAGTTGCGATACCCCTCGACCCGCTTCTCATCCATCTTGATGTCGCGGCCCTGGCTTTCCATCGCCGCCATGAAGAAGCGCAGCGCGTCGGCGCCATATTTGTCGATCAGGCCGAGCGGATCGACGGTGTTGCCCTTGGACTTGGACATTTTCTGCCCGTCCGCCGCCCGGACCAGACCGTGCAGGTAGAGGGTGCGGAACGGCACGTCCTTCATGAAGTGCATGCCCTGCATCATCATGCGGGCATCCCAGAAGAACAGGATGTCGAAGCCGGAGATCAGCACGTCGTTTGGGTAGCGGCCGTGGAGGGTCGGATTGCCGTCCTCGGGCCAGCCCATCGTGGCAAACGGCCAGAGCGCGGAGGAGAACCAGGTGTCGAGCACGTCGCTGTCCTGGCGCAATTCGACGCCCTCGCCCGCCTGCGCCCGGGCACCTGCCTCATCCATGGCGACGAAGATGCGGCCGTCCTCGGCGAACCATGCCGGGATTCGGTGCCCCCACCAGAGCTGGCGCGACACGCACCAGGGCTGGATATTCTCCATCCAGTTGAAATAGGTCTTTTCCCAGGTCTTGGGCACGACCTTGACCGCACCGTTTTTGACCGCCTCGATCGCCGGCTTCGCCAGGGTCGCCGCGTCGACATACCATTGGTCGGTCAGCCAGGGCTCGATCACCGCGCCCGAACGGTCGCCGAACGGAGTCTGGATCACGCGATCCTCGACGCGTTCGAGCAGGCCAGCCTCATCCAGCAGCGCCACGACCCGCTTGCGGGCGTCCGCGGTGGACAGACCGATCAGATCGTTCGGGATCAGCTCGTCGGCGGTCTGCTGTACCCACGCCCTGGCATCGAGCATGTTGAGCATGTCGGCGGCCTTGAACCCGGCGCGCTTGCCCACTTCGAAATCGTTGAAGTCGTGGCCCGGCGTGATCTTCACCGCGCCGGATCCGAGCTCGGGATCGGCATGCTCGTCAGCGACGATCGGGATCAGGCGGCCGGTGATCGGCAGGCGCACATTCTTGCCGATCAGCGCGGTGTAGCGCGCATCGGTGGGATTCACCGCGACCGCCATGTCGGCAAGCATTGTCTCGGGGCGCGTGGTGGCGACCGAGATGAAGCCGGAACCATCCTCCAGCGGATAGCGCAGATGCCAGAACTGCCCGTTGATCTCCCGTGTCTCGACCTCGAGATCCGAGATGGCGGTGCCGAGGCCCGGATCCCAGTTCACCAACCGCTTGTCGCGGTAGAGCAGACCCTGATTATAAAGGTCGACGAACACCTTCAGCACGGCCTTGCTGAAGCCCTCGTCCATGGTGAAACGCTCGTTGGCCCAGTCCATCGAGCAACCGAGGCGGCGGAGCTGCTTGGTGATGATCCCGCCGCTCTCCGCCTTCCATTCCCACACCTTGGCGATGAATTCCTCGCGGGTGAAATCGGTGCGCTTCTGCTGGTGGAGCGCCATGTTGCGCTCGACCACCATCTGGGTGGCGATGCCCGCATGGTCAGTGCCGACCACCCACAAAGCGTCCTTGCCCTTCAGCCGCGCGTGGCGGACCAGAATGTCCTGCAGCGTGTTGTCGAGCGCATGGCCGATATGGAGGTTGCCCGTCACGTTCGGCGGCGGGTTGACGATCGTCCAGGGCTCGGCGCCCGGGCGATCGGGGTGAAACAGGCCCTCGCCTTCCCAATGGGCATACCAGCGGGATTCGATGTCGGCGGGGTCGAAGGTTTTCGGGAGTTCGGTCATGGTGCGACGCCTCTACAGAGGTTTTGCCCCGAAAATAAACCTTCGTTCGCCCTGAGCCTGTCGAAGGGCTGCACTTTCTTCGCCGGAAGAAGGGCCGTGCTTCGACAAGCTCAGCACGAACGGGAAGTTAATCGCCCTTCTTGCCCGTCCATTTGTCCATCCAGCCGAGCACCTCGCGGTACCATTGGCGGCTGTTCTTCGGCTTCAGCACCCAATGATTCTCATTCGGGTTGACCAGCAGGCGCGACGGGATGGCGCGGCGCTGGAGCGCGGTGAAAGCGGCGAGGCCCTGAGTGTACGGAATCCGGAAGTCCTTCTCGCCGGTGATGACCAGCATCGGGGTCTTCCACTTGTCGACGAGATTGACCGGGTTCCATTTCTCGAACGCGGCGGGATCCTCATAATAGGTTTTCCCGCCATGCTCCCATTCGTCGAACCACAGTTCCTCGGTCTCGTACGCCATCGCGCGGGCGTCGAACACGCCGTCATGCTGGACGATGCACTTGAACCGGTCGGGCCATTTGCCCTCGAACCAGTTCATCATATAGCCGCCATAGGATGCGCCGAGCGCGCAGGCATTGTCGCCATCGAGCCAGGTGAATTTGGTCGTCGCGGCGGCGAGGCCCTTTTGCAGATCCTCGAGCGGCCAGCCGCCCCAATTGTCGCGGATCGCGTCGCTGAAGGCCTGGCCATAGCCGGTCGATCCGTGGAAATCGACCGCGACCAGCCCATAACCGGCGCCGGCGAACACCGCGGGGTTCCAGCGATAGGACCAGCTGTTGTTGCTCGATCCCTGCGGGCCGCCATGGACCATATAGGCGACCGGCACTTTCGCGCCCTCGGCGAGGCCGGCGGGTTTCACCGCATAGCCCCAGACGGTGTCGTTGTTCGCGCCCGCGAAGCTGAAGCGCGTGACGGTCGGCATCTCGATATCGGCGAGCTTCGAGGCGTTGACCGAGGTGAGCCGCGTCGTCTTCTTGCCCGCGAGCAGGTAGAAATCGTCGGGCGCGGTCAGGCTGTTCATCGCCAGCACCAGCCCCTTGGGCGTGACGGTGAGCGAGGAGACATGCCCCTGCTGAGTCAGTCGCGTGACCTTGCCGCTGGCGGTATCGATCGCAAAGGCGGGGGTTTCCTGCGTGTCGTCGGCGGTGACGTAGATGGTCTTGCCGTTGGCGGCCCAGGCGATCGACGCGACGGACCGGTCCCAGCCTTCGGTCAGCGCGCGAACCCGGCCGGTGGCGAGATCGCGCACCATCAGCACCTGGCGATCCGCTTCATAGCCGGGGCGCTTCATCGAGAAATAGGCGAGCCACTTGCCGTCGGGCGAGGCAGTCGGGAGATTTTCCATCCCGTCATTGTCGGGCGTCAGGTTGGTCGGGGCGGCGGAGCCGTCGGCGGGTGCCGCGAAAATATCGAGATTGGTCGAAGTCGCCTCGATCCGGCCTGCCTCGCGGAGTGCGAAGAAGATTGTCTTGCCGTCGGCCGACCAGTCGAGTTCCTCGCCGCCGCCCATCGGCTTTGACGGGGTGTCGCCGACGAGTCCGCCTTCGATCGCGACGCCGTTGCCGATGGCACCCTCGGCAGTCAGCGGCAGGACGAAGAGCTGCGAGCGGGTGCCGTCGCCCCATGTGTCCCAGTGACGGACGAAGAGCTGATCATAGGTGCGACCGGCACCCGCGTTCGGGTCCTTCTTGACCATGGCCGGCTCGAGGCTCGGCGCGCCGGGACGGCGATCGGCCCAGACGAGCAGCTTGTCGCCGGTCGGCGCCACCTTGAAGCCGCTGAAGCCGCCGGTGAAGCTGGTTACCTTTTTCGGCGCGCCACCGGCCGTGGCGACGACCCAGACGGCGTCATCGCCGCCCTTGTCCGACTGGAAATAGACCGCGCTGCCGTCGGGTGAGAATTGCGGGCTCGTTTCGTTGACATCGGCCTCGGCGGCGAGCTGTTCCGGGACGGCGCCCTTTTTCGTCAGGTCGAGCCGCCACAGGTCGAACCGGCCGCGATCGGCAGCCAGATCGGTCTCGCGCTGCTGCCAGACGAGCCAATGACCGTCCTTCGATACGGTGGGCGATGCGACGCGCGAGAGCATCGTCACATCGTCGATGGTGAGCTGGCGGGCATGAGCAGGCGCAGCGGCGGCGGCAAGCGCGAGGACACTCGCGGACAGGAGCATTTTCATGGCCGCCGATAGAGCAGAACGCCGCGCCGCCCGCAATCGCGCGGGCATCGGATCGATCAGCGCGCGCCGGTGATCCTGGCGATCTCGCGCGAGACCAGGGTCTCGACCATCGCCGGCAGATTCGCGTCGAGCCAGTCGCGCAACATCGGGCGAAGCATCTCGCGCACCAGCGACTCGAGCGTATCGCTGCCCTGTACGTCGGGCTTCACGATCACGCGGGACAGCGCGTCGAGCGAGCCGCGGCTCGCCTCGGCCGCGCGATAGGAGAGGATCGGGTCTGCCGGAGCGCCGGGCGCGGCCGATGCTTTCTGAGGAGAGGCCGTCGAAGCTGCAGCCGGCGCAGATTCCCCGTCAGCCCGGGGCGCGCCCGCTGCGGCGAACCGCACCGGGTCGCTGAGTTCCAATATTTCGTCATGCCCGAACGACCCGGGCCCGGCCTTCGACATGGCCGTCCCGGCCATCGCGCGGCGGGCGCGGATCGTCGCCGCGCTCTCGCCCTCTTCAGCGATGATGCGTTTGATCGACGAGAGGATATCCTCCATCGAAGGCTCGGCGCTGATATCTCCCATCGAACGAACCTCGTGACCGAAGACCGCTCGTCAGCGGCCCTTACCTGACGCCACCTGCGGGATTCGGCGTCCCTGTGTCAACCGCGGGATAGGCCGGCGCGTCGAGGATCGGATCGAGCGGACGCGTGACGACCGAGCCCTGAGCAGGCGTGCTGGCGGTGCTGGTGCTGGTCGAGACGGGATCGGGCTCGGAGCCGTAATCCCAGATCTTGCCGCGCACGCTCTTGTAATGCGCGACCGGATCATAGAGCGGGCCGCCTTCCAGTCCGAGATCCTTCGCCTCGGCATCGCCCATCGCGGCGAGCAGCGCGAAGCCGGCGACATAGGCGTCGCGCCGCGCCGTCACCAGCGTGACCTGCGAGTTGAGCAGTTCCTGCTCGGCGTTCAGGATATCGAGGATGGTGCGGTTGCCCACACTGTTTTCCGCGCGAACACCTTCCAGCGACAGCTTGTTGGCGTTCACCGCGACTTCCGACGACGCGATCACTTCGAGCGACGACCGCCAGACCGCATAGGCCGAGCGCGCCTGCGAGATCACGCCGCGCTCGGTTTCCGTCACCTGCTCGTTCGCCTGGGCCCGGCGCTCCTGCGCCTGACGGACCTGCGCCGCGGGACGACCACCCTGGAACAGCGGCACCGTCACGCCGAGGCCGACCGTGCCGGCCGACCCGGAATTGGGCAGGCCGACCGAAGTCCCGACCGAATCGAAGTAATTGTAATAATTGCCGCCGACATTGACGTTGACTCTCGGCAAGCGATTGGCGCGCGCAACATTGATGTCATAGCCCGCAGCGTCGCGGCTCTTTTGCGCGGCGAGCAGGGTCGGGTTGTTCTTCAACGCGACATCGACCGCGGTATCCGGGCTGGCGGGGAGATTGGGCAGCTCGGGCGGCACCTCCAGTTCGCCCGGAGGCGTACCGACCAGACGGATATAGCTTTCCCGGCTGGAGATCAGCCGCGCCTGCGCCGATTGAAGCTGGCTGCGCGCCACGGCCAGGCGGGCATCCGACTGGGCGACGTCAGTGCGAGTCAGGTCGCCGACCTGGAAGCGATCCTTGGATGCCTGCAGGTTGACGTCGAGGACCTTCACATTCTGCTCGTTGAGCGAGACGATCGCTTCGTCGCGGATCACGTCCATGTACGCGCCGACGACGTTGGTGAACAGGTTCGCCTCGGTACCGCGCAGGCCGAACTGGCCGGCATCGACACGAGTCTCGGCCGCGCGCACTGAATTGCGCACGGCGCCGCCGCTGAAAATCGGCACGGTGAGCGTGGTCGCGGCGGTGAGCTGGCGGTCCGGCGACGTGATGCTCGGCGAGGAATCGAGCACATTCTCGGTATAGCCGCTGGTCAAATTGACGCCCGGCAATCCGGAAGAGCGCGCGATCGGCACATTCTCGTCGATGGCGCGCACATTGGCACGCTCGGCCGCAAGCGTCGGGTTGGTGTTATAGGCCTTCACCAGCGCACCGCGCAGCGTCTCCGCCGCCACTGGTGCCGTCGTTGTCAGCATCACCGCAACACCGGCTAGCAAATGGGTCCGTCGCATGGTTGGCGGCATCTTTCAGAAGGTGAAGGTCTTGGGCCGGGAAAATCCCGGAAGTGGAACGCAATCGATGTCGGCGAAGTCGAGCAGGCCGAAGCCCGCCTGCGACTTACGGCCCGAGGCGAGCCGGGTAACGGCGCGGTCGGCGATGCCGGTCACGACCCGCCCGCCGGCGGCGAGCTGGGCAATCAGCGCATCGGGCACATGCTCGACGGCACCGTCGATCACCAGCACGTCATAGGGCGCTCCGCCCTCATGGCCCGCGCCGAGCGGGCCCTCGATCAGCGTGACATTGGCCTGACCGGCCAGCGCTTCGCGCGCCTGTGCGGCGAGCGCGGGATCGCTCTCTACCGCGACGACATGCGCGACCAACTCGGCGAGCACGGCGGCGGTGTAACCGCCCGCGGCGCCGATCAGCAGCACCCGGTCCGCCGGCAGCAGATAAGCTTCGGTCAACAGCCGCCCGGTCGCGATCGGCACGTTCTGGAAGCGGCCATGGCCGAGCGGAACCGCGGTATCGCGATAGGCGATCTCGCGCACCTCGGCCGGCAGGAACGCCTCGCGCGGCACGCGGGCCATCGCCGTCACGATGCGCGGATCGCTCACCGCATTGGTGCGCAACTGGCTCGCCACCATCGCGTGGCGCATCGTCTCGAAGCGAGCTGAATCGATTCCGGTCATTTCCATCGGGTCACCCTGTCGCACAACTGTTTTAGTCATGCAATACACATGTTGTCGCTGCGCGGCTTGTATCGTGCGCTTGGCCCCGCGCCAAGCGCAGCCGCAGCGATATTATCGAAGCGCGCGAAGGCAGGACCAACGGTGGCGGAAAGAACGAATTCCGGCACGAGTTCATTCAATCGTCAGTCGCATGTCATTTCCATTGTGCTATGCAGCAAGAACGGGGTCGAGTCAGGTAGTGGGAGGGCTCCAGATGAACCTGATGCAGCTTCTTCGATGTGCGACGGGGCATCATGTGCGATCGACCAGGCACTCGCGTATCGTCGATGGTCGCCGGGAAAGCGTGTGCCGCGGTTGCGGGCGCCGCATGGTGAAGGACGACTTCGCGACTCGCCTCGTCATAACCGAAGACGGTGCACCCGCCCGGGGGGACGCGCTCTAGCCGAGTGCGCCCAGCCCGTCAGGTCGCTCCTATTCCGCCGGGTCCCCCTTCTCCGTGACGATCACCGGCGCGGCGCCGCCGAGCAGGCCATTGAGCGTGGCGCCGCCCATGCCGAGTTCCGCCATCAGTGCGTCGATCAGCGGGCCGCCGACCCGGTAGCGCATCGCCGCAGCCACGGCGGCGTCGGCCAGATTGCCGCCTCCTTCCCCGCCATCCGCGCCGCCGGGGTTGCCGTGCAGGCCCCGCGCGTCGAGGATGCTGATCTTGTCGATCTGCTCCATCGGCTTGCTCGCTGCGGCGATGATGCCGGGCAGCGCCTCGAGCATCGCCTTGCGGATCAGCAACGCGGTCTGCGCGTCGTTGAGCACATTGGTGGCCTCGTTGATCGCGGTCTGGCCGGCGGCATCGACCTTGAACGCGGCGGCGCGACCCTCGGCACGGGCCTTTTCGGCATCCGCATCCGCCGTCGCCTCGGTCCGCAGCGCGATCGCGCGCGCTTCGGCGGCTTCCTTCTCGGCACGGGCAGCGACGGTGATGCCGACCGCCTCTTCCTCGGCCTTCTGAGTCGCGGCGATGACGGCGACGTTTTTGGTACGGTTGGCGATTTCGGTCGCCTTTGCCGTCGCGACGCTTTCCTCGGCGCGGACGGCATGCGCGCGCGCCTCGTTAGCGGCGGCGGTAGCGGTCGATTCCTCTTCCGACTTTTGCGCGGTCTGCACCGCGGTGGTGATGCGGGCGAGTTCGATATTGCGGTCGCGCTCGATCGTCGCGGTCTGGACAGCGCCGTCACGGGCGATGGTCGCGGTCTGGATGACCTTGTCGGCTTCGGTCTGCGCCACTGTCTGCGCCTGTTCGGCGGTGATGCGCGCGATTTCGGCGAGGCGAGTCTGTTCGGCCTCCGCGGTGGCGATCGCGGTCGCCTGTTCGGCGCGGCGGGCGGCGAGCGTCTGTTCCTGGGTCAGCCGGGCCTGCTCCGCCGCCTGCGCGATCTCGAGCGACTGGTTATTGGCATCGAGGTTACGCTGCTCGATCTCGACACGGTTGGTCGCGACGATGTCGTTGCGGATCTTCTTGCGCTCCTCGATCGTGCGGGTGAGCACGGTCAGGCCCTCGGCGTCGAAGGCGTTGTTCTCGTTGAAATGCTCGAACGCGGTCTGGTCGAAATGGGTGATCGAGACCGATTCGAGCTGGAAGCCATTCATGTCCAGGTCGGTCATCAGCGCTTCCTGGACCTTCTGGATGAAGTCGGCGCGATTGGCGTGAAGATGCTCCATCGTCATCGTCGCCGCGACCGAGCGCAGCGCCGAGACGAGCTTGCCGTCCAGCAGCGCCTTCACCGCGTCCGGGCTGTTGACCGATTCGCCAAGGGTCTGGGCGGCGGCGGCGATCGACTGGGCGTCGGGCTTCACCTTGATGTGGAACAGGCCGACCACGTCGACGCGGAGCTTGTCCATCGTGATCAGCGCGTCCTTGTTGAGGCGCGACACTTCGAGCTTCACCGTGGTGAGGCGGACCTGCATCAGTTCGTGCAGCACCGGGAAAACCAGAATGCCGCCGTTGAGCACGACCTTCTCGCCGCCAAAGCCGGTGCGGATCAACGCCACGTCCTTGGTCGCGCGGCGATAGAGCCGCGTCAGGATGAGCATGATCACGATCAGGCCGACAATGGCGATGCCGGCGTAGATCAGGATGTTCAGCAGCGATGCGGGCACGGGATTCTCCTAGGGGCGATTTGTTATAGCAGCGGGCGCAGGGTCGGATGGTTTTCCGGCAATGCGTAGAAGATCACGCCTTCGCGGCGGACAAGCAGGACGGTTTCGCCCTGGGCGATGGTGTCGGCGTCTTCGTGGGGTTCGACCATGACGTAATGCGCCTGGTCGTGTTGGTCGACGACCCGGACCCGGGCGGGAAAACCGCGGCGTGCGGTGCCTTCCAGGATGGTGCCGCGACGGCGCAGCAGGTCCCCGGGATCGATGACGCTGGATTCATAGCCAGGCAGGATCCGCCCGAGCCCGCGCGCCGCAAAGATGTTGGCGAGACCGCCGGTGCCGAGCGCGGCGGCCGACGCGATACCCCAGTGAAGGGGTGCCCCGACAAGTGCAGTCGCGATCTGCTGGACAGCGATGCCCGCGATCGTGAAACAACACAGGAGCGAGGTGAGCCAGATCAGAAGCGGCAGCCCGCCGCCAAGGCCCAGCCACTCGAATACGCCGTGCGCATCCAGTTCGGCATGGCCGTCGATACCCGGATCGAGATCGAGATGGCCCAGCCCGAGACCGACTGCCTCGACCAGGCCGATCCCCAGCATGACGACGAAAGCGACCGCGAAGGGAAAATAGTCCGACGTCAGAAAGATCGAGAACATGGTGGGATCATCCAGTGCGCGGGCGGCCCGCGTCAAGCGGGATCGGCGCCATTTCCATGGCTTGATGGTGAATCGCCCCCGCCCGTACAAGCACGGTTGACCCCGCGACAAAAAGGAAGCATCTGCGCCCGCCTCTGGCCCGATGGCGGAGTGGTGACGCAGAGGACTGCAAATCCTTGCACCCGGGTTCGATTCCCGGTCGGGCCTCCACTTCCTTTGCAACCCCTGCTCCACACGGCGACGATCGTCGTTCGTGGCGGCGGGGTCGACCGTACCGTCCCGCCGCTCTCAGACGACACCGAATGCGAGCATCGCGTCGGCGACCTTCTTGAAACCGGCGATGTTCGCGCCCTTCACATAATCGATATAGCCGTCGGGCTCGCGCCCATAAGCGACGCAGCGATCATGGATGCCCTCCATGATGTCGAGCAGCAGCTGTTGCAGCTCGGCTTCCTTCCAGGCGCGGCGTTCGCTGTTCTGGCTCATCTCGAGGCCCGAAACGGCGACGCCGCCGGCATTGGCCGCCTTGCCCGGCGCGAACAGGATGCGCGCCTCCTTGAAGACATGCACGCCCTCGAGATTGGTCGGCATGTTCGCGCCCTCGGCCACCGCGACACAGCCGTTCCTGACCAGCGTCCGCGCATCCATGCCGAGCAGTTCGTTCTGCGTCGCGCAGGGCAAGGCGACGTCGCAGGGCACGCCCCAAGGCGTCTTGCCCTCATGGAAGCGCGCGCCGGTGAACTCCTTCGCATAGTCCGAGATGCGGCCCCGCCGCTTCGTCTTGTGGGTCTTCACCCAGTCGATCTTCTCCTGATCGAACCCGTCGGGATCGTGGACAAAGCCTTCGCTGTCGGACAGGGTCAGCACCTTGCCGCCGAGCTGTGCGATCTTTTCCGCCGCGTGCGTGGCGACGTTGCCCGAGCCGGAAATGACCGCGGTCTTGCCCTCCAGGTCGGTGCCGCGGGTCTTCAGCATGTTCTGCAGGAAATAGACCGCGCCATATCCGGTCGCCTCGGTCCGGATCAGCGAGCCGCCATATTCCAGGCCCTTGCCGGTCAGCACGCCGGTGAACTGGTTGGTGATGCGCTTGTACTGGCCGAACATATAGCCGATCTCGCGCGCGCCCACGCCGATATCGCCGGCGGGCACGTCCACATCGGCGCCGACATGACGGTAGAGCTCGGTCATGAAGCTCTGGCAGAAACGCATCACTTCGTGATCGCTCTTGCCCTTGGGATTGAAGTTCGCCCCGCCTTTGCCGCCACCCATGGGCAGGCCGGTCAGCGCGTTCTTGAAGGTCTGTTCGAAGGCGAGGAACTTGAGCACGCTCTCGGTGACCGAGGGGTGGAAGCGGATGCCGCCCTTGTACGGGCCGATCGAATTGTTGTTCTGCACCCGCCAGCCGCGCTGGACGCGGATATTGGCGTTGTCGTCCTCCCAGCAGACGCGGAACGACACGATCCGGTCGGGTTCGGCGATACGGCGGAGGATCTGATAGTGATGATATTCCTCCTTGTCGGCAATAAACTCGTAGATATCCTGTGCTACTTCCTGAACCGCCTGAATGAATTCGCTTTGTCCTGGATTACGTTTCTTGACGCCTTCCATGAATGTCGACAGGTCGACATGGTCGGTCATTGCCATTTCCGTCCTCCCCTTGTCGGCTGATCAGCCAAGGTTGACGCGACCGGCCGCTTCGAGTCGCGGCTTTCTATTGGTCGGAGAATACACTATTTCGAACCAGCAAGTCGTCCGGCAGAGTCGACTCACGCTCAGGTCGTTTTGTTCGGTGACACCGCCAGGGGGAAACGATCGATGAAAGCCTCCGACCTTTTCGTGAAATGCCTGGAGGAAGAAGGCGTCGAATACGTCTTCGGCGTGCCGGGCGAGGAGAATCTCGATTTCCTCGACAGCCTGTCGCGCTCCCCGATCAAGCTGATCCTGACGCGGCACGAACAGGGCGCGGGCTTCATGGCCGCGACCTATGGCCGGCACACCGGCAAGACGGGCGTGTGCCTGGCGACGCTCGGGCCCGGCGCGACCAACCTCGTCACCGCGGCGGCCTATGCCACGCTGGGCGGCATGCCGATCCTGATGATTACCGGGCAGAAGCCGATCAAGAAATCCAAGCAGGGCCGGTTCCAGATTCTCGACGTGGTGGCGATGATGGGGCCGATCACCAAATATACCCATCAGCTCGCCAGCGCCGACAATATCCCGAGCCGGGTGCGCGAGAGCTTCCGCCTCGCCGAGGAGGAGAAACCGGGGGCGACTCATCTGGAATTTCCCGAGGATGTCGCCGAGGAGGTGACCGAAAGCCGTCCGCTCAAGGCCAGCCTCTGCCGCCGCCCCTCGGCCGAGCCGAAGGCAGTGCGGGCGGCGGTCAAGCGGCTCGAACAGGCGCGCTCGCCGGTGCTGGTGATCGGCGCGGGCGCCAATCGCAAGATGACCGGGCGGATGCTGCTCCAGTTCGTCGAAAAGACGGGCATTCCCTTCGTCACGACGCAGCTCGGCAAGGGCGTGATCGACGAGATGCATCCCAAGTTCCTGGGGTGCGCGGCGCTGTCGGCGGGCGATTTCGTCCACCGCGCGATCGAGGCGGCCGACCTGATCGTCAATATCGGCCATGACGTCATCGAGAAGCCGCCCTTCTTCATGAAGGCGGGAGGGACCGAGGTGATCCACATCTCCAGCCGGTCCGCCGAGGTGGATCCGGTCTATTTCCCGCAGATCGAGGTGCTGGGCGATATCGCCAATGCCATCTGGCAGATGAAGGAGGATATCGTGCCCTCCGCCGGCTGGTCGTTCGACGCGATGCATGCGGCGCGGGCGGCGGAGATGGCGCATACCGGTTCGCTCCACGGGGATGCGCGTTTCCCGATCTTCCCGGCGAGCCTCGTGCGGGAAGTGCGGGCGGCGATGCCTAGCGACGGGATCATCGCGCTCGACAATGGCGTGTACAAGATCTGGTTCGCCCGCAATTATCCGGCGCGCAAGCAGAATACCGTGCTGCTCGACAATGCGCTTGCGACGATGGGCGCCGGCCTGCCTTCCGCCATGGCATCGGCGATGATCTGTCCCGGGCGCAAGGTAATGGCGATCTGCGGCGATGGCGGTTTCATGATGAACAGCCAGGAGATGGAAACCGCGGTCCGGCTGAAGCTCGATCTGACCGTGCTGATCCTCAACGACGGCAGTTATGGCATGATCCGATGGAAACAGGCCAATATGGGTTTCGCCGATTTCGGCCTGACCTATGGCAATCCCGATTTCGTCAAATATGCCGAAAGCTATGGCGCGATCGGGCACCGGGTGGAGAGCGCGGCGCATCTGCCCCAATTGCTGAAGCAGACACTGGCGACGCCGGGGGTGCATCTGATCGATTGCCCGGTGGACTATGCCGATAACGACCGGATCCTGAACCATGAGATCAAGGAGCTGAGCGCGAAAGTTTCGGCTTAATCGGAGCGCGGCGCGAATTGCTCCGGAGAGATATGGGACACCATCATGTCCCATATCTATCTTCAACGAGCGATGCCATTCAGGAGCCAGTGATGATCCATCTTAAATCGGTTTATCCGCTATATCTCAATAACAAGGCGGCCCAACCTAATATTGATCTTGAAGTCACTGACAAATTTAGCGGTGAGGTGGCATTCCGCGTTGCCCAAGCTGATACAGCTACTATCAACGAGGGAATCGCGGGCGCCGTCCGCGCGGCCGAGCCGATGGCACGGATGGCATCCTACGAACGCCAGGCGGTGCTGCAGCACTGCGTCGACCGGTTCAAACAGCGGTTCGACGAACTCGCTTACGCACTGTGCGTCGAGGCGGGCAAGCCGATCAAGGACAGCGAGGGCGAGGTCGGCCGGCTGATCGACACCTTCCGCATCGCCGCCGAGGAATCGGTGCGGATGACCGGCGAAGTCCAGCCGCTCGACATTTCCGCGCGGGCCAAGGGCTATCAGGGCATCTGGAAGCGGGTACCGATCGGCCCCTGCTCGTTCATCTCGCCCTTCAACTTCCCGCTCAACCTGGCCGCGCACAAGATCGCGCCGGCGCTGGCGGTGGGCTGTCCGTTCGTGATGAAGCCGGCGAGCCGCACGCCGCTGGGCGCGATCATCATCGGCGAAGTGCTGGCCGAGACCGATCTGCCCGAGGGCGCCTTCTCGATCCTGCCGGCGCACCGCGAGGGCGCCGAGCTGTTCACCGAGGATGAAAGGCTGAAGCTGCTGAGCTTCACCGGGTCACCCGTCGTCGGCTGGGACCTGAAGGCGAAGGCGGGCAAGAAGAAGATCGTGCTCGAGCTTGGCGGCAATGCCGCGGTGATCATCGACCAGGACGCCGATCTCGACGATGCGCTGGAGCGGGTGGTCTTCGGCGCCTTCTATCAGTCTGGGCAAAGCTGCATCGGGGTGCAGCGCATCATCATCCATGAGGCGGTGTATGACCAGTTCCGGAACATGCTGGTCGCGAAGACGAAGACTTTGGTGGCGGGCGACCCCAAGGACCGGTCGACCTTTATCGGGCCGATGATCTCCGAGGGCGAGGCGCGGCGGCTCGACGAGTGGATTCAGCAGGCGGTGTCTGGTGGTGCCCGGCTGCTCTGTGGCGGCAAGCGTAAGGGCGCGATGCTCGAGGCGACGTTGCTGGAGGACGTCGACCGGGCGAGCGCGGTATATCGTGAAGAAGCGTTCGGGCCCGTTGCCTTGCTCAGCAAGTTCAGTGACTTCGGTTCCGCTCTTGCCGAAGTGAATGACAGCAAGTTCGGCCTGCAGGCGGGTATCTTTACCCGCGACCTGTTCAAGATGTTCTACGCCTGGGACCGGCTCGAGGTCGGCGGGATCGTGATCAACGACGTACCGAGCTACCGCGTCGACAACATGCCTTATGGCGGTGTGAAAGACTCGGGGCTCGGCCGCGAAGGCGTGCGGTTCGCGATGGAGGACATGACCGAGATCCGTAATCTGGTCATCCGCAGACGCTGAACCGCCCTTCTCCGCGCTGAGAAGCACGTTTTATGCTATTCTGAACAGGCCGTTTCGGGCAGAGACGAAACGGGTTGCACGCGTTTCGACACGCTGCCGAAGCGCAAAGCGCCGGCGGCCAAGGGGACTGAGCGCTGCATGGCGATCGGGGGCCAATTCGTCGGATTGCGGATCGGCGCGCTCGTGACGAGCGTCGCCGTTGCGGCCGTGCTTGGCCTGGCACTGATCATTGGCTCATCGGCCTCGCTGGCTGGGCAGACCGCACGCGAGACGAGCGGGCTGGAAGGCGTGGCGAGCTGCGCCGGCACGACCTGCCACGGTCGGATGGAAGCAGACGGCGTGATCGTCCGGCAGGATGAGCTGATGCGCTGGCAGGAGCCCTCCACGCCGGGCGGCGCGCATAGCCGGGCTTTCGCCGTGCTCTCCTATCCTCGCGCGCGCCAGATCACCGCGACGCTCGGCCTGGGCGAGCCGAGCGCGGCTCCGGCCTGTCTCGGCTGCCACACCACGCCGGTGAGCGGGGCGACGGGGCGGCGCTTCCTGAGCCGGGACGGCGTGGGCTGCGAGGCGTGCCATGGCCCGGCGGCGGGCTGGATCGCGTCGCATTACACGGTGGGAGCGAGCCATGCCGCCAATGTCTCGCGCGGCATGCTGGCGCTCGACCGGCCGGCGATACGGGCGGCCGTGTGCCTCGATTGCCATTTCGGCAGCAGCAAGCCCGGCCAGTTCGTTTCGCACCGGATGATGGCGGCGGGGCATCCACGCGTCTCGTTCGAGCTCGACCTGTTCTCGACGCTGCAGCAGCATCACGACGAGGACGCCGACTATATCCGGCGCAAGGGCCGGACGGACAGCGTGCGCATGTGGGCGGTCGGCCAGGCGATGGCGGTCAACCGCGCGCTGACCCTGTACGCCACGCCCAAGGGGACCGAAGGCGCGTTTCCGGAATTCTATTTCTTCGATTGCCATAGCTGCCATCGGCGGATCTATGACGGGGAGGAGCGAACCAGGACCTGGGAGGGTAACCCCGGGCGCCCAATCCCCGCGGGCATGCCGCCGTTCAACGACGAGAACATGATCCTGCTTGCCGCTGCTGCGAAGGTGGCCGCGCCGGGCATGGCGGCTCGGCTCGACAGCGACAGCCGGGCATTCCACGCGGCGCTGGCGAAGGACCGCGGCGCTGCCGTGGCGGCAGGTGGGCGGCTCGCCGCCACGGCCACCGCCCTCGCCTCCGCCCTGTCTTCGGCCGGCGGGGGCGAGACCGCCTTTGCGATGGTCGATGCCATTGCCGGGCCGGGCATCGCGCCGCGCTTCACTGACTATGAGGGGTCGGTGCAGGGCGTGATGGCGATCGACACGCTGCTCAACGCGCTGGTCAAGGAGAAGCGCGTGACGATCGGCGCGGCGGCTGGCATCCGCGCCAATATCAACCGCGCCTATGCCGCGGTGAAGGACCCGAACGGCTATCGTCCTGCCGATTTCCGCGCATCGCTCGGCCAGGCGGTGCGCAGCATCCGGGCGTTGCGATGAAGCGTCGGCTCACCGGCCTGATGACGAGCGCCGCGCTGATCCTGTCGGCGTGCGGCGGCAGTGGTGGCGGTTCGGGTGGGGGATCGCCCGCGCCGACCCCAGCGCCCGCCCCTGCCCCGACCTCCACGCTCTACGCCGTGCCGGCCGCGGAGGCGCTGAGCGTCGCCGACGTACAGACGGTGATCGCCCGCGCTGCCGCCGAGGCCAATGCGCGGCATCTGCCCGCCGTCATCGCCGTGGTGGACCGGGTCGGCAACGTGCTCGCGGTGTTCCGCATGACCGGCGCGGCGGCGAATGCGACGACCAGCGCCGCGCCCAATGGCGTCAATATCGACGCGCAGAACCTGACCGTGCCTGCGGAGGCGGGGGCGATCGCCAAGGCCATCACGGGTGCCTATCTGTCGAGCGGCGGCAACGCCTTCTCCACGCGCACCGCCAGCCAGATCGTCCAGACTCACTTCCCGCCTGCGCCGTCCACGGTCGGGCTGGAGAGCGGGCCATTGTTCGGGGTGCAGTTCAGCCAGTTGCCCTGCTCCGATCTTGCAGCACGCTACGGCGCGGGTGGCAGCATGGCGTCGATCGGGCCCAAGCGTTCGCCGCTGGGACTTTCCGCCGATCCGGGCGGCTTTCCGCTCTACAAGGACGGGGTGGTTGTCGGCGGCATCGGGGTGATGGCTGACGGGGTTTATGGCTTCGATCCGAACATCCTCGATGTGGACAATGACCCGGAGGAAGCGATCGCGCTGGCCGGCACGGTCGGGTTCGAGGCGCCTGCCGCGATCCGCGCCGACCGAATCTATGTTGACGGGACACAGCTTCGTTTTTCCGATGCGAGCTATGCCGGACTGATCGCAACCGGCACGCCGAGCTACGCCGCCACCAATCCCGGGCTGGGGACGCTGTTAGCGGTACGAGGCTATTTCGGCATACCGACACCGGCAATCCTTACCGGAGCTACCTATGGAAGCGAGGTGTCTGGCATAAGACCTTCCACTGCTGCAGAATTTTCCAATCGTGATGCCTTTGTGCTGACGGACGGATCAGGCGTCGACCGTCTCCCGATCCGCGCCGGCACCGATGGGGCGGATATCGCCCAGCCGCTCACTGCCGCCGAGGTCCGGGCCGTGCTCGAAGAGGCCTTTGCGGTGATGAGCCGCGCCCGGGCACAGATCCGCCAGCCGCTCGATAGCCGGGCGCAGGTCAGCATTTCGATGGTCGACACGCGCGGGGCGGTGCTGGGGCTGGTGCGATCGCCCGATGCGCCGATCTTCGGGACCGACGTGTCGCTGCAAAAGGCGCGGACCGCGGCCTTCATGTCGAGCCCCCATGCCGGCGCACAACTGCTCGGCGATCCGAGCGCAGACGTGCGCGGCTTCGTCGCGGCGACGCGGACGTTCCTCGGCGATCCCAATGCGCTGACCGGGACCATCGCCTTTGCCGACCGGTCGGGTGGGAATCTTGCCCGGCCCTATTTCCCCGATGGTGAAGTCGGTCGGCCCAATGGCCCGCTCTCCCGCCCGGTGGCGCAGTTCAATCCCTTCTCTACGGGGCTGCAATCGGCACTGGTGTTGACCAATCTCGGCCAGCATCTGAGCTTCGTGACGGGCGCGAGCGGGACGGATACGCCGCAGCGCTGCACCTTCATCCCCGATGCGGCGCTGGGCCAGAACCGCTTGCAGAATGGGCTGCAGATCTTCCCGGGATCGGTGCCGATCTATCGCGGCAATGTGCTGGTCGGCGGGATCGGCGTGTCGGGCGACGGGATCGACCAGGACGACATGATCAGCTTCCTCGGGCTGCACAATGGCGGGCTGCGTGTGGGGAGCATCGGCAACGCACCGGTGGCGATGCGAGCGGACCAGGTGGTGGTCGCTCCCTCGAATGTAAGGCTGCGCTACATCAATTGTCCGTTCGCGCCGTTCCTCGATAGCGCGACGCAGAATGTCTGTGCGGGGCTTTAGGCGTGAGCCCGCCCCCTTCTTCCTTCCCCGGCGAAGGCCGGGGTCCAGTTGGAGAGGTCGCAGTAACGGCGCGCGGCGTTCGATCATTAGCCTCCCCCGACTGGACCCCGGCCTTCGCCGGGGAAGGAAGAAGGGGTGACGGAGAGTGAGCCCGCTCCTGTCCCCTCTGCTGCTTCTCGTGCAGGCGGCCAGTCCTCCGCCCGAACAGGTGCAGGAACCGCCCCGCAAGGAAGAGGCTTCCCCGGTCGAGACGATCGAAGGCCGGCGCCGCCCGGGATATGAGAAACCCCTCCCCGACCCTGTCACCCAGAACAATATCGGCGCGGTCCGACCGCCGCCGCCCGAGGCGTTTCCGACCGATCAGATTCCGGTGCCCGACCGCTGGCGGCTGATCCAGTCGCTCGGGCTGGTCAGGGAACGCTGGTTCGATCCGTACAACCAGAACACCCTGAAGGGCGACCGGCCGATCGATCCGCACAAAGTGCCGTGGCTGCCGATTCACGGCGAGGATTGGTTCTTCGCCGCCAGCGCGGTCAGCGATACCGTGCTGGAGCCGCGCACCTTCCCCATTCCCGTCGGCGTGCAGACGACCGAGCGGCCGCAGAGCTTCGATATCTTCGGCAAGGATGCGAGCTACGTCTTCTCGCAGACCTTCATCCTGGGCGCGTCGCTGTTCAAGGGATCGACCGCGTTCAAGCCGCCCGAGATCGAATATCGCATCGCCCTCGCCTTCAACCTCAACCATGTGAACGTGCCCGAGCGTCGCGTGCTGTTCGTCGAGCCGAGCAGGCCGAGCCACCGTACCGACAGCTTCGTGGGCGTGCAGGAATTGTTCGTCGACTATCATTTCCGCAATACGTCCGATCGTTATGATTTTGAATCGATCCGTATCGGGATCCAGCCGTTCCAGAGCGACTTCCGCGGGTTCCTGTTCAACGATCAGCAGCTCGGCGTGCGCTTTTTCGGCAATCGCGACAATAATCGCTTCCAGTTCAACCTCGCGGCGTTCTGGCGGCTGGAGAAGGACACCAATTCCGGCCTGAACAGCGTGATCGAGCGGCCGCGCGACGATGTCGTGTTCGTCGGCAATGTGTACCGCCAGGACTTCCTGATCCCGGGCCTGACCAGCCAGGTCACCGCGGTCTACAATCGCAACCGCGAGGCGGGCCGGATCGAGGTGGACGATAACGGCTTTCCGGTCCGCCCCGCCTTGCTCGGCGACCTGCGCGGGCGGGACTATGACGTGGTCTATCTCGGCTATAATGCCGACGGGCGGATCGGGCGGCTCAACCTGACCGCATCGCTCTATGGCGCGCTGGGGCAGGATCGGAACAGCTTCTTCACCAGCCGGCCGGCGCAGATCCGGGCCTATTTCGGCGCGGCGGAGCTGAGTTACGACAAGGACTGGATGCGCTTCCGGCTTTCCGGGCTTTATGCGAGTGGCGACCGGCATCCGTATGACAATGTCGAGAACGGGTTCGATGCGATCTTCGAGAACCCGATCTTTGCCGGCGCCGATACGAGCTACTGGATCCGCCAGACCATCCCCTTTGCCGGCGGCGGGCGGGCCGTGGCAATCAGTGGGCGCAACGGCATTCTCAACTCGTTGCGCTCCTCCAAGGAACAGGGCCAGTCCAACTTCAACAATCCGGGGACGGCGCTGGTCGGTGTCGGCGGGGATTTCGACATCACGCCGACGACGCGGCTGTCGACCAACGTGAACCATCTCTGGTTCGCCGATACGGCCGTCCTGCAGACGCTCCGCAACGAAGGGAGCATCCCGAAGGATATCGGCTGGGACCTGTCCGCCGCGGCGATCTGGCGGCCCAGGGCGACGCAGAACATCGTGGTGCGACTATCGGCCGCGGTCCTGGTACCGGGTAGCGGTTTTCGCGACCTGTTCGCGGCGAGTGATCGGGACCGATCCTATTATTCGATCCTCGCCAATATGATCCTGAGCTACTGATGCGCAGGCTCCTCTTCCTCCTGCCGATCGCGATGGCGCTTGTGCCGGCGGCGATGCTGCGCGCGAGCGACGAGGAGAAGCCGGTCGCGCGCACCTATGCGCCGATGCTGACGGCGCCGATGAGCCAGACGCCGGAGCAGGTCTCCGCCAAGTCGGACGGCTGCGCCTCCTGCCATACCCGCACCGACGAGCCGTCGATGCATGCGAGCCCGGCGGTCCAGCTCGGCTGCACCGATTGCCATGGCGGCGATGCAGCGATCCGGGGCAATCCCGATCTGGGCTTCAACGACCCCGCTTACGTCGCGGCGCGCGAGAAGGCGCATGTGCTGCCGCGTTATCCGCACAGCTGGAACTATCCGGATTCGGCCAATCCCAAGGGAAGCTACACGCTGCTCAACAAGGAGGCGCCGGAGTATATCCGCTTCGTGAACCCCGGCGATTACCGGGTGGTGCGCAACAGCTGCGGGGCCTGCCATCTCGAGGTGATCGAGGCGGCCGAGCGGTCGCTGATGGCGTCGGGGGCGATGCTGTGGGGTGGGGCTGCGTACAATAACGGCATCGTGCCGTTCAAGAATTACGTGTTCGGCGAGGCCTATACCGACAAGGGCGAGCCCGCGAAGATCGTCTCGCCGGGATCGCCGCCGGGCACGGTGACCGAGGCGCAGGCCAAGCGCGGAGCGCTGGCGGCGATGTATCCGCTGCCGACCTGGCAGGTGACGCCGCCGGGTGACGTGTTCCGGGTGTTCGAGCGCGGCGGGCGCAACGTCAGCACTCAGTTCGCCGAGGTCGGGCTGCCCAATCCCACGGGCTCGATCCAGCGACTGGAGGAGCCGGGGCGCCCTGACCTGAAACAGTCGAACCGCGGGCCGGGCACGGGGCTACGCGTCGCCATCCCGGTGCTCAACATCCACAAGACCCGGCTCAACGATCCGCTGATGTGGTTCATGGGGACGAACGAGCAGCCGGGCGACTATCGCGGATCGGGCTGCACCGGCTGCCATGTGATCTACGCCAATGACCGCGAGCCGCGGCACAGCCTGATCTATGCCGAATTCGGCCGCGACGGGCAGAGCGCGACGGTCGATCCGACCATTGCCGCGAAGACCGCCAACGCAGGCCATGGCGGCCTGATCGTGCCCGGCATGCGGGAGAGCGGCCACCCGATCCGCCACGCCTTCACCCGCGCTATCCCCACGGCACAATGCATGAGCTGCCACATGCACCAGCCCAACATCTTCCTGAACTCCTACCTTGGCTACACGATGTGGGATTATGAATCCGACGCCCCTTCGATGTGGCCGAAGGAGCAGAAATATCCGACCGCGGCCGAGGTGCGCGCGAGCAACGATCGCAACCCCGAGGCGGCCGCCGCGCTGGGGAGGTGGAGCGACCCGGATTTCCTGCGCAACGTCTATGATCTCAACCCGGGCCTGAAGGACACCCAGTTCGCCGATTATCACGGCCATGGCTGGAATTTCCGCGGGGTGTTCAAGCGCGACCGCGAGGGCAATCTGCTCGATGCCGAGGGCAAGATCGTCTGGCCGGACGATCCCGAGAAGTGGCGCAAGAAAGGCGAAGGCGCCTTCGTGCCGCCGGGCAGCAATCCCGGCAAGGCAGTGCACCTGATGGACATCCATGCCGAGAAGGGCATGCAGTGCGCCGACTGCCATTTCTCGCAGGATAGCCATGGCAACGGGCTGATCTATGGCGAGGTAGCCAATGCGGTCGAGATCGGCTGCAAGGACTGCCACGGCACCGCCGATGACTATCCGACCCTTAGAACGTCGGGGCCGGCGGCAAGGCCTCAAGGTAACGACCTGTCGATCCTGCGGAATCCCGACGGGCAGCGCCGTTTCGAATGGATCGGCAAGCCGCTCGGGCCGAGAGTGCTGATCCAGCGATCGATCGTCGATCCGAAGCTCAGCTGGGAGGTTCGGCTGGTCAAGGACAGCGTCGACCCGGCCAGCAGCCACTTCAACGCCAAGGCGGCGCGCGCGAAGCTGATGAGCCGCTATGGCGGGGAGGACGGGAAATTCTCGTTCGGGCCGGGCATCCCCGCCGTCGACCGGGCGCATGGCGAGGACAAGGTCACCTGCTACACCTGCCATCTGAGCTGGACGACGAGTTGTGGCGGCTGCCATCTGCCGATCGAGGCGAACTGGAAGACCTCGACCCACCATTTCAAGGGCGAGGAGACGCGCAACTTCGCGACCTACAACCCGCAGGTGGCGCGGGACGACATGTTCCAGCTTGGGCGCGGCATGACGACCAAGGGCAATGTGGTGACGCCGGTGCGCAGCTCCTCGGCGCTGGTGCTGTCCTCCACCAACGTCAATCGCGAGCGCATCTATATCCAGCAACCGCCGATCAGCGCGATCGGCTTTTCCAGCCAGGCCTTTGCCCCGCATTTCCCGCATACGGTGCGCACCACCGAGACCAAGACCTGCACCGACTGCCATTTGTCGGCGAAGGACGACAACAACGCGATCATGGCGCAGCTGCTGCTGCTCGGCACCAATAGCGTCAACTTCGTCGGACTGAACGCCTGGACCGGGCTCGATCGCGGGTTCGAGGCCGTGCGCGTCACCGAATGGGAGGAGCCGCAGGCGGTGATCGGCTCCTATCTCCAGCGTTATGCCTATCCCGATTACTGGCGGATGCATGTCGAGGGGAACAAGCGCGAGCTGAAAAACTGGGTGCGCGGCAAGACCTTCGACAGGCGCTTCTCCGGCGAGACGCGGTCGAAGGAGGCGTTCCGCAACGTGGTGCAAGGTACGTCCGACCGGGTCGGCTGCCTGCAGCTGCGCGGCGAATATATGTATGTGGCGGAGGGGCGCGGCGGTTTTCGCGTCTATGATGTCGCCTCGATCGCCAACAAGGGCTTCTCCGACCCGATCGTCTCGGCGCCCTTCTCGAAGCTCGGGCAGAACACGCGCGTCGCGTCGACAAACGCGACCTGCATGGCGCTGCCGACCGGTCAGCCGATCAACCCGCAGCGCAACACGCCCGCCATGCGTGCAATGAATCAGGAACAGGCGTTCCTGCCGATCTACAGCTATGCCGCCGTCACCGATGCGGTCGAGGGGCTGATCCTGGTCAATATCGAGACCATGGCGGACGGCGAGTTCCGCAACAATTTCCTGAAGCGCGCGGTGACCTGGAACGAGGGCGGCGTGCTGAAGGGCGCGCGGCACATCGTGCTGGCGGGGTCGGTCGCGTACATCACCGCGGATGCCGGGCTGGTGGTGGTCGACCTGGCCGATCCGCTGCATCCGCGCCTCGCCGCCGTCCGCCCGCTCCGGGATGCGCGGGCGAGCGCGATCCAGTTCCGTTATCTCTGGGTGACCGATGCCGAGGGCGTGAAGCTGTTCGACGTGACGAAGCTGCTCGATCCGGTCGCGGTGCCCTCCGGCACGATCCCGCTGGCCGATGCCCGGCGGCTCTATGTCGCGCGGACCTATGCCTATGTCGCGGCGGGCGCCGAGGGGCTGGTGATCGCCAATGTAACCAATCCGACGCGGCCGGTTCTCTACAAGAAGGTCACTTTTGACGGGCAGCTCAACGATGCGCAGGATGTGATCCTGGGCAGCACCAATGCCTCGCTGTTCGCTTATGTCGCCGACGGGCGGAACGGGCTGAAGGTGCTGCAACTGACCTCGCCCGGCAGCCAGCGCAACTTCTACGGCTTCTCGCCGGCGCCGATGCCCGAGCTGATCGCCTGGGCGAAGACTCCCTCCCCTGCGCTCGCCCTGTCCAAGGGGCTCGACCGCGACCGGGCGGTGGATGAGACGGGCGGACAGATCGCAGTGTTCGGGCGGCTCGGCTCGCGGCCCTTCACCCGGCCGGAGATGGAGAAGCTGTTCCTGACGAGCAAGGGCGTGCCGTGGAAGGTGAGCGACACCGCGGACATGAAGGACTGGCGCCCGCCGATGCTCGCGCCGAAGCGATAGTCTCCAACAAAAGCGCGATTTTTCGCCTCACTTTTTTCTTCCGCTGTTATGTTGGATTTTCGGCGATATTTTTTCGTTCAGCGCCAATGCCTTGAGGTCGGTTTTCCCTGTTATGGAATAACAGCGGAAAAATGTGCCGGACCAGCGGAAAACCGGCGCGATTTTACCGCTGATCAGCGGGAAAATGCCTCCAACATTCAATCGACAATGAGAATGAGCTGGGCGGTTGGCCGATGGCGCCGCCGGGCTGCATCCTGCATTGTTCGCGCTAGTGTTGAATCGGGCGCCAACGCATGGCCCAGACGAAAGAGACGATGGCTTCACGACACCGCCTGTTGCTGATCCGACACTTCGGTGCCCCCACCGGCGGTAACGTCAAGGTGCGCGACTATTATCTGCATGCGGCGGCGCACCCGTCGATCGACGCTGCCCTGTGGTTTTCGCCCGGGTCGCGTCACCGCGAAAGCGACATCTGGGAGGGCATCGCCGACGCGGCGATCGTCGGCGATCCTCGTGCCGATCTTGCCGACGCCCGGTTTGTCGCCCTGAACGGCAAGGACTGGTCGCTGCTGCCGGAAGGCGCGTCGAGCCAGGAAATCCTCCATTTCACCCAGCATCCCGGGTATCTCACCGATCCGGTGCTCCGCGGCTATCTGGCCCGGCCGGCGCGGCGCATCTGTACGACCCCTGCCTTGCTCGACGCGCTCGCTCCGGCGGCGGGCGGGCCGATCCATCTGGTGCCAATCGGGGCCGCCGACGGGTTCTTCGCGCGGCGATCGGACAGCAAATCGATCGGCGTGACGATCCTGTCCGGCAAGCAGCCTGCGCTCGCCGAGGCGCTCGCGGGGCGCCTCCGGCGCCGCGGGCTTGCGCCTGCCCTCGCCGGCGTCCCGCGCTTGCCGCAGCCAGAGTATGAGGCCTTGATCGGGGCGACGGATGTGCTGGTCGCCTTGCCCAATGCCGTAGAGGGATTCTACCTCCCCGCACTCGAGGGAATGGCAGCGGGATCAGTGGTGATCACCAACGATGCCGGCGGCAATCGCGGCCATTGCCGGCCCGAGGCGACCTGCCTGATCGCGCCGCGCGACGACCTCGATGCGCATGAGGCCGCGGTGATGCGCGCGCTGTCCGACGCGCCGCTTCGCGACAGGCTACGCGCGGGCGGAGACGCGGTCGCGAGCAGGCACACGATGGCGGAAGAGCGTCGCGCTTTTCACGCGGTGCTCGATATCGCACTCGCCGAACGCTGACGGCCGGCGGAAGCGGCATCAGGCATGGTGCGGAAGAAGGCGTGCTTGGATCCGGCACCGGGCGCGAGCCTGCGACCGAGCGGGCCGGCAACCAGCCATTCACCAAGTCGCGCAAGGTCATCGGCGACGGTCTCGGCCGTCGGAAAGGGCGCGCCCGGCACCGTGCCGATAAATTCGATCTCGACCTGATCGAGCCGCCCCTGCCCCGCAGTGCAGCGGTCCAGGCTGACGAGGTAGGCACGCCCTTCCGGAAGAGCGAAGGGGATCTTGGTCTGCGCCTTTTCGAACATGGCCATGTGTGTCCAGCCAAGGTCGCGGGTGAACTGGGCGACCGGGCACAGCGCGCCGTCGGTATCGGTAGTACGCGACGCGATCGTGTCGCGCAGCAAGGCCGATCCGAGCCGGCGTTCGCCCTGCTTGCGCTTGGCCGACAGGCGACCGGAGGCAGTCTCGACCACGGTGCACTCCGCGCCGGCGTCACCGTCGTGGCAGACATGGTAGCGCCGCACGCGCTCGATCCGGGTCGGCGACGGCAGCAGCACCTCGAAGGTGTCGGCGATCGCTTCAGCCACCGCATCGGCATCGTCGTCCGCAAGCCCACCGGGGACGTCGAACTTGATCTCCATCTCCGGAAAGCCGGCGGGTGCCGAGTCGATCCTCTGCCGCAGCACGTCCTGGAAGAGCAGCGCCAGGGACGCGTTCGGCCGCACGCGAATGGCGCCGCGCGGATCGAGCGTTCGCCGCACGGTATCGACCGCGGCGCGGGTCGGCGCCTTGATTTCGAGACGCGGGCCGAGATCGCCGAGGGACCTGACCGTTCCTGCCGCCGGGTCGATACGGAACAGCGCGCGCGTGCGATCGACCGTGATCCGGCGTAGTTCAGCGGCGGGCCCGAACGGCGCCGCCGCTCCGGGCGAGAAGCTTCGGTGTTCGCGCGCCGAAACCCGCACCGAATGGACGCGGTACACCCTGCCGCGCGACGTCAGAAGCGGCGCGCCGCCATCGGGCATCGTGCGGAGCAGAACCGGGCCCAGCTGCTCTATTTTGCCCAGGGATGATTTTGCCTGGAGCTTGCCCTCCACCCCGGACGACAGGACCGCCGCAACCGCGTCGGCCGATACTTCGGGCAAATTCCGGTAGGCGCGCATCCGGATCGCGGTCGCGACGTCCCAGTCGTCGTCGACCGGATGCAGGAAGAAGGTCAGCGTGTGCTCGAACGGTCGCGGGATCAGCGGCCATGCCGCCAGCCGTGCGGAAACCTCGTCGAGGTCAGCGACGAACAGATCGCCGCGCCATTCCACACGGCGCGTGCCCACTTCAGTGCCAGACATGGTGGGCAGCCGGGTAGATCTTCATTTCCACCGGCCGGCCAGACCGCGCGATCAGCTTGGCGTGATTGAGCGTCCGCACCACCCCGCTTCGCGCGTTCAGCAGCTGACCCGTCCACCGCGCCCAGTCCGGCAGATCGTCGACGACCGGGCCGGCCGCCTCGCCGGGCCAGGAGAGCCAGCGCACCACGTCCGCGTCGCTGCACCAGCCGCGCCGGCGGCATAGCCCAAGGAAGCGCTCCCAATCCTTCACATAACATTCCAGGCCGACCCGATCGGATAGCGCACCGCGCGTCACATCGACGCTCCCCACACAATAACTGGTGACATCGGCCACGCTCGCCGCGAGTTGCTCCAACGGTGCAACACACAGGATTCCCGCGGCCAGAAGATTGAGACGGAGAAGAGAAGGTGAGCGCGCGGGCATTGCCGCCACATGCGAAACATAAGGCGCCAGGTCGTCGGGGACCTGCGTTCCCGGTACGACGAGGCTCGCGACCGCCCGCGCGGCAGTCTCGCGGGCCGGCAAGTCAGTGCGCAGCCCGACAAACACGCCCGGCGCATCGGTGTAGGGAGCGTCGAACTCGAGATACGCGCTCTGCACGAACGCCGCGCAAGCCGCCTCCTCGTCGAGGCAGGCGGCGAGGATAAGAGGATGGAACCGGCGCCACTCCCCCCGGCGCGGCGGCACATGGGCGCACAGGCTAAGTGAGTCCGTGTCGCCGCTCCGCAACTCGATCGCGATGTAGGAGGAGAAAGGAAGCGTCGCCGCCATGCGCCGGAGTTCCGGCGCGTTGCGACCAAAGGGCAGAAGGTCGATCAGAGGCAGGAGCGAATCCGGCACCTAGTCGAGGGCCAGCACGCAGGGCAGCGTACCCGGAACGGCGCACCGCAACAGGCTGTAGCCGATGCCCGCCGAGCCGCGAAAGAAACCCGGTTTGACGTCGTCCGCCGATGCGTTCGCCAGCAGGCGGAACCCGCCATTCGCCTCCGCGCGCCGGCTCAGGAAGACGCTCGCCGCCACGGCCTCGTCGACGATCGCGGCACGCCCCTGACGCACGCCCGCTTCCAGCAGCCAGTCGATCCGACCCATGGTGCCGCAGCAGACATAATCGGGTCCCTGGATGCCGGACCGCCGCGTCGCGTCGATTGCCGCGTCGATCTCCCGAGCGCTCGCGGCCTGGTCGCCCTCCAGTCGCGACAAGCCGATACCCGGAGCACCGTGACACCAGGCGGTCGAGAAGGCAGGCGTATCGCCCACCCGGAAGGCATCCCGGAGATCGGGCCAATTACTCTGCTCGACGCTGAACAGGTCCTGCTCATAGGCGCGGGCTTCCGCCGCCGCCTCCGCCATGCGTGCGTCGCCGGTGACCTCCGACAGGCGCAGCAGCGCCATGGCGATTCCGGCCGCGCCGTGCCCCATGCCGGTCAGCGGCACCGCGGCAAAGGTCCGCCACGCGCGCCGGCCAGCTTCGCCCGTCCGGTGCCGCAGCAGATGGTCGCCGCAGGCCACCGCGCGGGCCAGTAGCAGGGGGTCGGGATTCATCTTCCAGAGCGCCAGCAGCGCGCACAGCGTACCGGCACTGCCGCTCGCGATGTCGTAATAGCGGTCTTGCTCGATCCGCTCCGGCGTGATCAGCCGCGCCGCCTCGCATGCCGCGCTGACCAGGTCCGTATCGCCGAGGATGCTGCCGACCCGCGTGAGCGCATACACGACCGATCCGATGCCGCTCAGGCCGCCGGCGGGCACGCTTCGACCGAGCGCCTCCCGCAAGGTCGCATCGTCGGACGTCAGGGCACGGCGCAGCGGCTCGACCGTTTCCCGGGCGGCGGCGACATAGCGGTCGTCGCGCAGCACCATGCCGGCGGCGGCCAGGAATATCGCGATGCCGGACGTGCCGCCATACAGATCGAACCCGACCGGTTCGACCTGGAAGCACGGTGCCGGCGACCTGTCCTGCAGGGCGATCCAGCTTCGCCCACCATCGACCAGGAAGCTGGCCTGTAACAGCCGGTCGGCGATCGTTCGGGCAGCGCGCAGCAGCACGGCCTGGCCCGCCGAACCGTCATGCTCGGGAAAGGGCAGCGGTGGTTCGACGAACGGGACGGGTATGGCGGCCAGAGCACGGAGCGCGCCCCTGACGATCGCCTTTTGACGGCCAAAGGCCTCATCGTTCCAATGCCGGAGCCGTGCACCAACGTCGTTCCAGGCCGAATCACGAAAAGGCAGGGACGAGGGCGCGAGTGTCGAGGCGCCACATGCCACGGTGAACAGCGGGACATCGCGCCGCCGCAGCGCCGCGCGCTCCTCTTCGGCAAGCTTCCGCTCCGCGACGGGATCGCACAGGACCTCCATCGCCTTGTCCAGCACACCGAACGCCTGTTCCTGCGCTGCGGGCGACTGCAGGCTCTCGGGCTGGGACGCTTGCCAGAGCAGCTCGGCATAGAGCTGCGTCGGCCGATAGATGAAGCGCGTCGTCAACTCGGCGAAGGGCTGCAAGGGCAAGTCGTCCCTTGCGCCCTCCAGCGCGCGCCACATCTCCTCGAACCCCGCCTCGACCTCGGCCTGCCAGTCGGCGGCGCTGGTCGCGGCGCCGTCGAGCCGGGCCAGGTTCGGCATCGGCCGCGTCGGCAGGTCTCCCCAGGTCAGCCGCATCGCGTCGGTGTTTGCCTCCAGCCACACAGGGCCTCGGGCTGCGGTATCCGCGCCACCGCTCAGACCGCTTATATCAACCAGCCGGCCGGTATCGGTCAGTTCCCAGCGCGGCAGATAGCCTGACCGCGCGACCGTATCCCAGCCCAGCGGGTCGGCGATCTCGTAGAGACCGGTTGTGGGCAAAGGCGGCGTATAGCGCGGCTGCAACAAGGTCTCCGCGTCGACGAGCACCGGATATGGGCCATGCGCGACGACATTCTCGCAATGGCAGTCGGTCGCCCCCAGCAGGTACAGCAACGCGGCGAGCCCGCCGGCACGTCGGTAGAAGTGCCGGACGTCGCGCGCATCCGTGCAAGGAAGCGTCTCGACATATTCCATCCAGCCATAGCCGGCCTCGCTGCGGACCCACGGCACGTACCAGTCGAGACCCGGCAGGGCCGGATTGCGGTTGCACCAGTCGAGCAAGGCGGAGAAGGCGTGTTCCATCGCCACGCTGCGCGGCTTGTAGATCATCGACTCGCCGCCGGTCATGAAGAGCCGCACGACTTCGCGGCCGCCATTGTGCGGGTCGGAGCCAGCCATCCGCAGCCCCTCGACGGCCGTCGCGGGGAAATCCGCCCGCACTCGCGTCGCGAGTTCCGAACAGAAATGCGTCCAGTCCCGGATCAGCCCCGCCATGACCTCCGCGAGAACGGGATAGTCCGAATGGACTTTGCTCCAGCCATCGCCGAGCAGCCACGCCACGAAGGCGCGGTAGCGGAAATCGGCGGGTCGCGACGTTTCGGCCGAGACGAACAGCGACACCAGGCGCGCGCCCGGAGCGGCGAATTGCTCGAACGCGCGCTGCAAGACCGGCGCCGAGGCGGCCGACAGCCTGCGCACGAGATGATCGGCCAGCACATCCCGCGCCGCGGGATGAAATGCCGTGAAATCTACCCCGGCGAGCGCCGCCTCCCGCAACCGCCGCAGCGCGTGGTGAAAAGGAATATCGGCACTCTCCGGGCTTTCACTCAGAGCGTGCAAAGGCAGTTCTGCGTCGTGAACCCGCACTGCATCGAATAGCCCGAAGCCGTACTGGGCGAGCTGCACGGCGACGGCCCGGGGCTGGGCGAAGGACCGGGAGTGGGCGGCGGCCCAGGGGGTTCCGGCGACGGCGGAGGTGCTGGAGGCGGCGGTGGCAAGGGCGCCGGCGGCGGCGGAGGCGGCGGCCCCGGGG
>NZ_JBFUDK010000024.1:0-55206 GCF_056404755.1 Sphingomonas sp. P2_B6 | reverse complement strand
GTGCGCGAGCCGGCCGCGCAGGCGGTTCGGCCTCGACCGGTGCGCGCTCGACGTCGGCCGGAGCCTCCGCCTCGACCGGCGCGGCCTTCGGGCCCCTGGTGCGGGCAGGCTTCGCCTCGGCCCTGGGTGCCCTGGCAGCAGCGGGCTTGCCCCGGCCGCGTCCGCGCGGCGTCGCGGCGGAAGCGGGCTCGTCCTCGGCGCCTTCGTGGCGATCGATCTTCAGGCCGGTCAGCTTCTCGATATTGGCGATGTTCTCGGCATCGTCCGCGGTCACCAGGGTGAAGGCGACGCCGGTCGCGCCCGCGCGGCCGGTGCGGCCGATGCGGTGGACATAATCGTCGGGATGCCAGGGCGCGTCGAAATTGAAGACGTGGCTGACGCCCTTGATGTCGAGCCCGCGCGCCGCGACGTCGGAGGCGACCAGGATGTTGACATCGCCCGCCTTGAACCGGTCGAGCTCGGCGATGCGCTGCGATTGCTCCATGTCGCCGTGAATCTCGCTCGAGCGGAAGCCCTGGCGCTGCAGCGCCTTGTTCAGCTCGCGCACCGTGGTCTTGCGGTTCGAGAAGATGATCGCGGTCTTCACATCCTCATGCTCGAGCAGCTCGACCAGCTTCTCGCGCTTCTTCGAGGCGGAGACGGGCACCAGCCATTGCTTGATGTTGACATTGGCGGTCGCGGGGCGCGCGACCTCGATCGTCTTCGGGTTGGACAGGAACTTGTCGGCCAGTTTCTTGATCGGCGGCGGCATCGTCGCGGAAAAGAGCAAGGTCTGGCGCTGCTTGGGCAGCTTGGTGCAGATTTCCTCGATGTCGGGGATGAACCCCATGTCGAGCATGCGGTCCGCCTCGTCGATCACCAGCAGGTTGCAGCCGGTCAGCAGGATCTTGCCGCGGCCGAACAGGTCCATCAGCCGGCCCGGCGTCGCGATCAGCACGTCCACGCCCTTTTCCAGCGCCTTTTGCTGGTCGCCCATCGAGACGCCGCCGATCAGCAGCGCCATGGAGAGCTTGTGATACTTGCCGTATTTCTCGAAATTCTCGGCGACCTGCGCGGCGAGCTCGCGCGTCGGCTCGAGGATCAGCGACCGCGGCATGCGTGCGCGGCTGCGGCCCTCGCCCAATATGTCGATCATCGGCAGCACGAAGGCGGCGGTCTTGCCCGTGCCGGTCTGGGCGATGGCGACGATGTCGCGCATCATCAGGACGCTCGGGATCGCGCTCGCCTGAATCGGAGTCGGCTCGGTATAGCCGGACTCGTTCACGGCTTTCAGAAGTTGGTCGGATAGGCCGAGGTCGGCGAAAGTCATGCGGTGTCCGGAAAAAGGCCCGGTCATCGTGGCCCGGCCAGCCCCGGAGCGCTTGCCGATAAGGGCGCGATTGTCAAGGAAAAGGGGTCGTGGCGACCCGCCGAGGGTAACTTAGCGCTTGGGTGCGGGCCATATTTTTGACACGCCGCCTGGAAAAACGGCGATAGCATGTTCGTTATCGGCCATGACATCTGCCACCACAGCCACCGGTTGCGAGTCCTCATGCTTTCGGCACTGCATGGTGATGCGAACCGACTGCATTTCCGGCATTTGCGGGAACGGTACTGAATTCATGACGTGAATTGCAACGCAACCTTCCAGAGATGCCGCGAATTTGGCGCGAGAAACCGGCGCACCGAAATCCGGTGCGAGCATGATCACCATGCCGCCGGCGACCTTGTCGAAAGCGATATCGTCGCTAGCCGCTGTAGCGTCGAGAAGGCGCGCCACGATAAGCGCGGCGCCTTCGGCGGTTGCGGGAGCTCTCGATTCCTTCGGCTGATGCGCAGTGACGTCGGAGGCGACGAGCGTCAGCAGGGTCGGCAAAAAAATCACATATCCCCCCGGTCCAGCGCGGCCAACGATGCACGGCCAGCATAACGTGATGTCGAGCGCCTGCAATGACGTGGACGGTAGACAAACCGGGCCGGTTACCGGTCGGTTATTCGCCCGGCCGAGTCACTCCGTTCCGGGCGCCATCCGATATTGTGATCGCTACGGATGTTCTACCGCTTCACCTTGGGGATTAGCCGCTTGAATTCCTCGATCGGGCAGGATCCGCCCGAGCGCGAGCGGATCGCGTCGCGGTCGGCGCAGACCATGCCGTCCGGGGTCGGTTTCAGATAATAGCTCGAATAATAATCGAGCGGCGGGCAATCATCGTCGAGTCGCGCGCGGATTCGCGATCCATCGTCGATCATCAGGTCGATGCTGTCCGGCGCCGAGATCGCGGCGCCGACCAGATCGCCCATCACCACGCATTTCGGGCCCTTCTTCTCCGACCATGTCACCATCTGCTGGGGCTGGACCGGCTGCTGCGGGGGAAGGGTCATGCGGGGGATGCGGATGATGATTCGCTGGTGCACCGTCAGCTGCGCAACCTCGACCGTCGGCAGGCGCGACTCGTCGACCGACGCGCCGGGCGCGACGGCAAGCAGAATCAGCGCAAGAATCATCGGTTGCGACATGCTTTGCCGCGTTACCTGAAATGCTTGAACAGTGCATGAATTGGCGCGCCCATTCCCGCGTGGTAGGGCGCGGCGATGACACCCGCCCAACGCCAGCTGGCCGACTCGGTCCGCGAAAAGCTCGGCCCCAAGGCCGTGATCACTGACGAAACCGCGATCGCGCCGTGGCTCGAGGACTGGCGCGGCCGCTATCACGGCGCCGCCCCGGCGATCCTCGCGCCCGACAGCCGCGACGGCGTCGCGGCGATCATCGCGCTGGCGCGCGACGCAGGCGTTCCGCTGGTGCCGCAGGGCGGCAATACCGGCATGGTCGGCGGCGCGACGCCTCCCGTCGACGGGTCGGCGCTGATCCTGTCGACGCGCCGGATGAACCGCATCCGCGCGGTGGATCCCGTGAACGGCCTGGCCATCGCCGAGGCCGGGGTGATCCTCGCTGATCTCCATGCGGCCGCGCTGGAGCAGGGCAGGCGCTTCCCGCTGACTCTTGGCGCGCGCGGCAGCGCGACGATCGGCGGTCTTGCCTCGACCAATGCCGGCGGCACCCAGGTGCTGCGCTTCGGCACGATGCGCAGCCTCGTCGCGGGGGTCGAGGCGGTGCTGCCCGACGGCAGCATCCATGACGGGCTCGCCGCGCTCAAGAAGGACAATCGCGGCTATGATCTCAACCAGCTGCTGATCGGCGCCGAGGGCACGCTCGGCGTCATCACCGCGGCCACGCTACGGCTGGTGCCGGCGATCGCCGCGCGGGCAGTGGCATGGTGCGGCGTGTCCGATCCGGAAACGGCGCTCGCGCTGCTGCGCCGGCTCGAGGCCGGCACCGACCGGATCGAGAGTTTCGAGATCGTGCCCGGCCACACCTTGTCGCTGGTGCTTCAGCATGTCCCGGGTACGCGCGCGCCGCTGGCCGGCGTATATCCCTGGCACGTGCTGATCGAGGCGGTCATCACTGATCCGGACGACGAGGCCCCCGCCGATCTGCTCGAGCGGCTGCTCGCCCCCGCGCTGGCGGATGGCCAGGTGGCCGATGCGGTGATCGCGGCAAGCGAGGCGCAGGCCGAGGCTTTCTGGCACATCCGCGATTCGATCTCGGAGGCGGAGCGCAACAACGGCCCCGCCGTGCAGCACGACATCTCGGTGCCCGTGTCGGGCATGCCGCGCTTCATGATCGAAGGCGGCGCTGCCTGCGAGGCGCGGTTTCCGGGGACCGAGGCGATGGCGTTCGGCCATCTCGGCGACGGCAATGTCCATTTCCACATCCGCGCCCCGCGCGGCGTGGACGCGGCCCGCTGGTATGCCGAGGATGCCCCGGCCATCACACGCTTCGTCAACGATCTGGTCGTGGCGGCGGGCGGGTCGATCTCGGCCGAACACGGCATCGGCCAGATGAAGCTCAAGGAGCTGGAACGCCTTTCCTCGCCGGCCCGCATGGCGGCACTGCGCGCGATCAAGGCGGCGTTCGATCCGGGAGTCCTTATGAACCCCGGCAAGCTCGTGGCGCTTGCGCCGGAACCCTCGGCACCATAGAGCCGGGCGCCGTCCGGCACGCAATAGCCGTTACGTTCAGTCCCGATGGAGAGTTTTCATGGCCAGCGCGCCGCAATCGCAACTTCCTTTGTTCTATAATGCGCTCGAACCGCTTTCGAGCGAGACTCATGTCAATTTCAAGATGAAGCCGATCACTCAGGCGAAGTTCCTGATCGGCCAGCATGCCATCCCGATCACGGTCGACGAATTCCCGCTCGCGCAGCGCCATTTCCCGATCGTCTTCACCGAGGGCGACGACGCGGTGCCGCTCGCGCTGATGGGCCTGAACGAGGGCGTCAACGTGTTCGTCGATGCCGAGGGCACGCTGACCGAGAACCAGATGTACCTGCCGGCCTATATCCGCCGCTATCCGTTCATGCTCGCGCGCCTGCGTCCGGGCGCGGACGAGCTGTCGCTGTGCTTCGACCCGACGTCCGAGGGCATCGGTGCCGATCTCGAGGGCCAGCCGCTGTTCGACGACGGTCAGCCGTCCGAGGTGACCAAGAGCATCATGCAGTTCAACGAATCGTTCGAGCAGGCCGGTGCCCGCACCGCGCAGTTCATGCGCGACCTCACCGAGCTTGGCCTGTTGATGGACGGTGAGACGACCATCCAGGCGGATGGCGTCGAGCAGCCCTTCATCTATCGCGGCTTCCGCATCGTGAACGAGGAGAAGCTGGCCGATCTTCGCGGCGACCAGCTGCGCAAGATCCACAAGAACGGCATGCTGCCGCTGCTCTATGCGCATCTCTTCTCGCTCAGCCTGATGCGCGACATCTTCAGCCGCCAGATGCAGCTCGGCCTCATGCCGGCGCAGCTCCCGGCAGTCTGACCGCTACCGCGTCCGGTCGCGTCCTTCGCGGCGCGACCGGATGACAAATTCTATCCCGATCGAGTCGTGCCTCGGCCGCTCGATCCGCTGCGCTGCGGCAGCGCGGTATCATTTTCTGTCGCGCTCGGCCCCATTCGCGCAACGAACGCGCTGAAATCGGGTCGCGGCGCCAAGCACAGTCAAACCGGCTGTTTTCACCCTTGAAGCCCGAAAACCCCCCACCTATATGGGTGTTGCGCGGCGTCGTGTCCCCCCTTTCGCGGGGCCGTGCGACACACCTTCGGGTGTGTCTCCTCCCTGAACCTTGGCCACCGCGTGCTGCATTGCACGCGGTGGTTTTTTTTGGGTTTGGCTTATTCCGCGGCGATGGCGGCGGGCAGGGCCAGCGCCTCATCGGCCACCGCATCGATCATCCGCCGCAACAGCGTTGCCGTGTCGGCCAGCCCGTCGCCGGGTCCGTCGAGCGCCTGATCGAGATAGAGCGAGCGGTCAAACTCGATCTGGATGGCATGCACGTTCGTCGTCGGCCGCGCCTGCGCGTCGAGGATATGGCCGCCGGCATAAGGCGCGTTCAGCCCCGCGGTGAGTCCCGCCGCCAGGATCTGGCTCTCCAGCCGATGGACGAATCGCGTCGCCGCCGATCGCCCGAAACGGTCCCCCAGCACGATTCGCGCCTTGCCCTGGGCAGGGGTCAGCGGGGGCATCGAATGGAGATCGAGCAATATCGCGATCCCGAATCGCGCTCGCGCGCGCCTCAACGCCTCGGTCAGGGCGGCGTGATAGGGGCGGTGGTCCATCTCGATCCGCGCCATGACCTCCTCGCCGTCGAGCCGCCGCCGCCAGATATCGCCCGCGCCCGAAACCCGGCGCGGCACCAGGCCCAGCCCGCCGCGCATCCGGGCCGATTGCATCGGCATCGCCTGGCGGCTGGCGCCGTCGTCGATGCCGGGGTCGCGCTCCTGTTCGCTGCGATTGAGATCGATCCAGGCGCGCGCGACGCGCTGGACCAGCATCGTCTCGTTGCCCCGCGCCAGCATCGCCACCGCGTCGACATGCCGGTCCTCGAGCGGGGTCAGCGCGGTCACCGGCACGCGCAGCGCGGCGCGGAGCGCCAGTGGATAATCCCGCCCCGCATGCGGCACGGACAGGATGACGGGGCTGGCCGGCTCGTCCGGACCGTATCGATCGAAGGAAAGGGCGCTGGCGGCCATTCTCCCAACCTAGGGCGACCGGTGCGCCGCGGCAATCGGGCTTTGCCTCGTGCGCGATGGTGAAACGAGCCGGGAATGCTGGAAAATCTTAAGAGCTTCGCGCATAAACCGCGCCCGGAAGAGTGAGCGGAATGCGATGATCAGGATATTGTTGGCCGAGGACGACCGGGTGATGCGTGAATATCTCACGCGCGCGCTCGAGCGGTCGGGCTATGCCGTCAGCGCGGTCGATCGCGGTACAGAGGCGATTCCGCTGCTCGAATCGGAGCCCTTCGATCTGCTCCTGACCGATATCGTCATGCCGGAAATGGACGGCATCGAGCTGGCGCAGCGCGCCGGAGAGATGTGCCCGGACCTTCGTGTCATGTTCATCACGGGCTTCGCCGCGGTCACGCTGAAGGCCGGCAAGACGGTGCCGCAGGCCCGGGTTCTCTCGAAGCCCTTTCACCTGCGCGACCTCGTGATCGAGATCGAACGCATGTTCGAAATGGAGAATGCGACCCGGGGTGTCTGATCGCGGTACGATTTCGTGCGTCGCGGCTTGCGCGGGCCGATAACCCTCGCTAGAGCGCGCAACTCGCGTGGGCGTGTAGCTCAGTGGTAGAGCACTGTGTTGACATCGCAGGGGTCGCAAGTTCAATCCTTGCCACGCCCACCATCTTAAAAAGCCCGTGGGGTCCCGATGGATCTCACGGGCTTTTTTATTCCTGATCCTTGCGGCCGGCACCCGACGCGCGGAGCATGCGCGACCGGAACTTGACCCGCTGCCAGAAGGTCGCGTCTTGCAGCCGCCATTCCTTGATCGCGTCCCCGGTCAGCATGTCGAGCATGGCGTCGCTCGCTTCCTCGTCCTGGCCCGCGAACTGGTCGGATAGCTCGTGGAACCGCTCGCGCTGCTCCTCCGGGCCATCGGCACCGGGCGTCACATCGCCCTTTCCGGCCGGAGAACCGCTCACGTCAGCTATACCTTGTCGAGATCAGCGCCATGCGGCGATGTGCGTTTCCGGCCGTGCGGGAAGCAGGGATATCCCTGCAAGGTCGATTCATTGCGTGCACTGTCAGGGCCGGACATGGCCCGAGACAGGCCCGGGCCCGCTGGCCCCGTGCGATGCGCGACGTCATGTTCATCAGTTCCACGGTCAACGACGCGGGTTCCTTTTCCTGCGGGACGCAACGGCCCATTCCGCGGTTTTGCGTCATAATCGTTTCGCAGGTGAAATTTTTCAGCGTAACCGCCGTCATAACCATCATCGATTGCGCCGCGATCAAGATGGGCATCCGGTGCGACCGGCAAGCGCCTGGCTGCCGTTCGGAACGCCTGCGCGTTCCCTCGACCATTGGCCCGTGCCCCGCACCCGGCGCGGCTGGGAAGGGACCCTGACCTGCGCCGCGCCGCCGAGCCTCAACGAAATCCCGGCAGAGCCTCGAACAGCCAGCGGGGTTCATATCGTCCCGTCAGGCGGCGCCACCAGCGGGCAAGCAAATGCCTGCGCCTGAACCCGGGATGAGACACAGGGCCGTTTCGGTCGGGTATCCGGGAGATGAACCGATCGGGCACCAGCCCCGCGAAATAATCATGGGCCGAGTGTTCCTTGAACGCACCGTCGGACAGCGCGTAAATCTCGAAATCCTGTTGCGCCGGGCCGTCTTCATGACGGTAGAATACCGGACGGACGCCCTTCCGGACGCAGGACACCATGATTGCGGGGCGGGGAACGCCGGATTCGTTGATCGGCGAGCCATGCAGCAGGCTGCTGTCGAAGATCAGGCCCTCACCGGCCCGCATCGGCAAGGAGAGGACGATGTCGCCGAGGGATTTTTGAAAATGCGCGTGATAGTTCTTGATCCCCGGGCCGCGGATCTGTCGAACCAGCCGGTGGCTGCCGGGCACGACCCGCAGACAGCCATTATGATCGTCGACGTCGACCAGCGGGCACCACACCGTCAGTGTCGGCTGATCTATGTCTTCCGTCAGGGTCCAGTCCGAATGGAGGCTCAGCGCACCCGTTCCCGGCTCCTTGATGATCAGGCCCGCCGTGATGATGTCGAAGTCGTCGAGAAGCCCCTCGAGCTTCGGCGCGACCGCATCCCGCACCGCGGAGAATATCGATTCCCGATACTGAGCGTCGCCATCGAGCGCCGTCGCGTGATAGGCAAGCGCCTGCCCGGTGATCGTCGACGAACGGGACGCCCGGTCGCGAATGGTTTTCAGCGTGTGGAGCAGGGCGTCGACTTCCGCTGCATCCAGCAAGGGAAGCTGGACGAAGCCGTCCCGTGTCAGCCGTGGCTGCAGCGCTCGATTCCGAAGAATGGATGTCTGCACGAAATCGCCCGTTGCTGCCCCCCTTCTCCGGCGGGCCGTCATGCGCCGGCATAGCAGACCGCCGCCGCCGCGCAAACGCGCGCCTCCGGGCACCTCGTCACTGGACCCCGGCCCCGCTTTCGCGCAGCCTCGCTGGCGTTCGGGAGAGACTCGTGACCAAAACCACCGCGGCACTGCTCGCCATCGCCGCCATCGGCTTGGCTGGCGGCGATCTGTCCGCCCTTACTGGCCAGACGACCGCCCCGGATCATTCCCCGGCGCCCCAGGCCGCTATCAGAAACGCCGCCGAATTCGATCGCCTCGCCCGCACCGAAGGCGCCGGCCGCTTTCTCGCGTTGCCGCAGCTCATGTTCGCGATCGATCGCGCCGCCCCGGCCCCGAAGCTGCTGTGGATCGATACGAAGCGCTATCGCTATCATCTCGACTATCTCCAGGCGAAATATCTGACGCTCGCCGACAGCGAGACCTTCAATGCCGCCAATTATTCCAACCCGAAACGGCGATTCCTGCTCGGCTCGGTCGTCCGCTATCCGAAGCTGAACCGCTACGGTGTCGAACTATGGGAAGGCGACCTGGTCGAGCCCGCTTTGCTCGCCGACATGATGCGCGTGCTCCAGGCGGGTTTTCCCGCGCCGCTCACCTTCAAGCCCAATTCCGATCAGCAGCGCGAGGCCGCCGGCCAGGCCAAGCTGCCGACCATCGGCATCGACGAAGCCTATGGCAGCCGCGAGGAGCTGGTCCTCAACCATGGCCGCGCGGTCGGCCGGCTGGTCGTGGTGAAGGAGGGGCAGGAGGATGCGCTCACCCCCGGCGACGTGGCGGTGCTGACGACCATGCCGATCCGCATGCCGCCGGTCGCGGGCATCGTCTCGGCCACCTTCACCACCCCGATCAATCATGTCAGCCTGCTCGCCAAGACCTGGCGCATTCCCAATGCCTATCGCGCCGATGCCGATCGTCGCTGGGCATCGCTGGCCGGGCAGATGGTGGTGCTCGACACGCGCGGCGCGATGGTGGTGCTGCGCATGGCCACCCCGGCCGAGGTCAAGGCAGCGGAGCGCGCGAAGAAGGCGCGCGCGGTCCAGGTGGCGCCTGCGGATGCCGTCTATGCGGGCCTGCCGTCGCTGGTCGAGCAGGGCGAGAGCTGGGCGCGGCGCACAGGCGCCAAAGCAGCCAATCTCGGCCAGGTGGCGCAACTCGCGCAACGCGACGGCCGCTTCACCGTGCCACCGGGCTTCGGCATTCCCTTCTCCTTCTATGACCGCTTCGTCGCCGCCAACCGGCTCGGCCCGCGCATCGCCGCCTTGCTGGCCGATCCGCGCCGCACCGATACGGGCTGGCGCCAGCAGGAACTGGCGAAGCTCCGCGCCGCCTTCCTTGCCGGTACGATCCCGGACGCCGATTTCGCCGCGATCACCGCCCGTCGTGCCAGCCTGCTCGGGCCGAAGGGCGTGTTCATCCGCTCCTCGACCAATGCCGAGGATCTGCGCGGCTTCAACGGCGCCGGCCTTTACGACACCGTGCCCAATGTGGTGAGCGCCGGGGATCTGGCGAAGGCCGTGAAGACGGTCTGGGGCTCGATCTGGAACGACCGTGCCTTCGCCGCGCGCGAGGCGGCCGGCATCGACCACCGCTCGGTCCGCGCCGCCGTGCTGGTGCAGATCGGCGTCGACGCCGATGCGGCCGGGGTGATGACCACGATCGACCCGTTCGACGAGCAGCAGGCCGACGAGATCCGCCTCTTCATCGCCGCCAAACGCGGCCTCGGCATCCGCGTGGTCGAGGGCCGCAAGATCGCCGAACAGCTGATCTACCGCCCGGAACTGGAATCGATCCAGGTCCTCACCCGCTCGAAGGACGATGTGCTGCTGCACTTCGCGCCCGGCGGCGGCGTGGAAGAAGCGAAGATCGACCCCGACCGCCCCGTCCTCTCCGACGACCTGGTCCGCCGGCTGGGGAAGGTGGGCCGCGCGGTGGAGGAGGTGTTCGGCCACCGCCCGCAGGATGTGGAATGGCTTGTGGCGGGCGATCGGATCATGATCGTGCAGTCGCGGGATTATGTGCGGGGGCGGTGATCCCCGGTAAATATTGCAGGCGGCGTTTGGCGGATCAGGGCATTTTCCACCGCGATTCAGTTTTTCGCGATTCCCGTTGAACCGATCACGCGCTGGGACTCACCTTGTGCCTGGGAAACGAAAGGGGCGGAGTCCGGATCGTGCGGCGTGAGCGAGTCTTCGACGCCTATCTCGTGGCAGCGACACGTGCCGGCGATGAGCGTGCCTCGCGGCTGCTCATCGAATGCTGGCATCCACGGCTCGTGGCGCACGCCGCGCGATTGATGGGCCGGGGCGACCGCGCGCGGGATATCGCACAGGAAGCATGGATCGACATTGCGAGAGGGCTTGGCGGGCTACGCGACGATCGGGCGTTCCCGGCATGGGCCTATCGCATCGTCTCGCGCAAATGCGCGGCGGCGATCCGCGATGCCCGGCGCGAGCGCGGACTCGAAACGGCACTGGCTGCCGAACCGTCCGTGCAACGGGCTGATCCGGCGTTCGACCGCCTCGACGCCACCCAACGCCTTCGGGCCGCGATCCAGACTCTGCCCGCCGAGCAACGGGCAGCGATCGCGCTTTTCCATTTCGAAGAAATGAGCGTCGCCGAAGTGGCGGTCGCGCTCGACGTTCCGACGGGCACGGTCAAGACCCGCCTCATGCACGCCCGCCGCAAGTTGCGCGCGGTGCTGGAAGGAGATGAGTGATGCGCGATATCGACGCGATGATCGGCGAGGCGCTCGATGCGGAGGAGCGCGAACTGCTTCGCAGTATTGGCGAGGAGCCGGGCTTTTTCCGGCAGGCGCTGGGACTCTTCGCTGGCCCGACCGGATGGGTCACCGCCGTCATGGTGGGGGCTCAGTTGTTGACGTTCCTTGCCGGTGCCTGGGCGGCCTGGCGCTTCTTCGAGGCGCGCGACGCACTGACCGCGCTGCGTTGGGGCTTGCCTGCGGGCGTGCTGGTGCTGACGTCGCTGATGATCAAGATGTCGATCTGGCCGCGAATGCACTTCAACCAGTTGAAGCGCGAGCTGAAGCGAATCGAGCTTCAGCTCGCGCGCAGCCGGGGTTGAATCGACCGAAGCGGATCGACGGCTACTTGCCGAGTTTCGCGATCGATGCCTTCAGATTGGTGCGCGCGGCCCGCTCGAAACTGGCCCGACCCCAATCGGAGAAATAGAGAAAATCGCGGGCCAGGAATCCTTCCAGGATAGCCGCCCGTCCAGCCCGAAACGCTGCCTCCGGCACCTCGCGATACTCGTGCCGCACGCCCGCTTCATAGGCGTCGAAAACCTCCGGCGCCGCGCCGAGGATCGACAGGTCCATGTCGAGGAACATCGCCATGTCAGCCACCTCGTCGGCGGGGAGGCCCGCCGGAATCGCATGATGCGCGGTCGCCTCGATCAGGCGCAGCGTCCGGCCAAGCGTCGGTTCGGGCACGACGCCCGCCAACATCTCCGCCGCCAGCGCGGCGCTGCGGCTTTCATTGTCCTTCCGTCGCGGTTCGTAGATCGCATCGTGCAGCAGGATCGCGCAGCGCACCGCCTCGGCGTCATGCAGCATGGTCTCGACCTCGGCATGGAGCGCGAGCAGCGCGAGCGGGTGGCTCCAGCCATGATAGCCGCGATCCGGCCCCGAATGCAGGTCTCGTATCTCTTGCAGCAGGGGGGCGCTCAACATCCCGGACTCCCGAATGGCGGTGCCCTGGATAGCAAGCCTGGACGGGGTGGGTCGATTGCGTTCGGTGCCAGGCCTGTTTCGCTCCACGGCGTACCGTTGGCTGGTCGCACCGCCCCCCGGGCGCTTGATTCAATCCTCGGCACGATGTGGCTATCGTCGCGCCATGGCATTGCCCAGGATGATCCCGATCGCGCAGGCGTCCGTCTGCTCGCCGCCGCTGGCCCTTGCCGCGTTCTGGCGGCGACCGGTCGCCGCGAATTCGCTGTTCCGCGCCCGACATTCCCTGTTCCGGGATAACAGGGAATGGGTCAGCAAGATGCTGATATCGCTCCGGAAAAGATGGCCAAGATCACCCGCAAAGTCCCGAAAAAAAGAAATTCCCTGTTATTTCCCTGTTTACCGGCCCGGAACAGCGAATTTCCGGCCCTCGGAAGGCGTGCCCTTCGCCCCGATCGGACCCGCCTGCCGACTCAGGCGGAAACGATCGCCAACCTCTGCGCCCATTCATCTTGCCGCCCGCCCCAATCCCGCTAAACCTCTCTCTCAAGGGGAGAAGCAAGCATGGCCACGATCGCGCCCACTGACCTGGCGCCCGAACCCGCCGCGACGCCAGAGCCGAGCCGGAAGGACATCCAGCTCGTCATCACCGCGTCGTCGCTCGGCACGATCTTCGAATGGTATGATTTCTTCATCTACGGCACGCTCGCCGCGTCCGGCATCATCGGCCGGGTCTTTTTCCCCGCCGGCAACGAGCTGGTGCAGACGCTCGCCGCCTGGGCGGTGTTCGCGGTCGGCTTCGGCTTCCGCCCGCTCGGCGCGATCCTGTTCGGCTTCCTCGGCGACAAATGGGGGCGCAAATACACGTTCCTCGTCACCATCACGCTGATGGGCGTCGCCACCGCCGGCGTCGGCCTGGTGCCCTCGGCCGCGTCGATCGGGCTCGCCGCGCCGTTCATCGTCATCTTCCTGCGCATCCTGCAGGGCCTGGCGCTGGGCGGCGAATATGGCGGCGCCGCGATCTATGTCGCGGAACATAGCGGCAAGGGGCAGAGCGGCTATTTCACCAGCTTCATCCAGGCCAGCGTGGTCGGCGGCTTCATTCTCAGCCTGGTCGTCGTGCTGCTCTCGAAATGGCTGATGCCGGTCGCGATCTGGGACAGCTGGGGCTGGCGCTTCCCCTTCGTCTTCTCGCTGCTGCTGCTCGCCGTGTCGCTATGGATGCGGCTGAAGCTCAACGAGAGCCCGGTGTTCAAGGCGATGAAGAACGCGGGCGAGACCGCGAAGAACCCCTTCACCGAAAGCTTCACCTATCCCGGCAATCTCCGCCGCCTGTTCGTCGCCCTGTTCGGCATCTCCGCCGGCCTGACCGTGATCTGGTACACCGCGACCTTCACCGTGCTCTCCTTCCTCCAGACGACGATGCGCGTCGAGGCGACCACCGCGCAGCTCATCGTCGGCTTCGGCGCGTCGCTCAGCCTGTTCTGGTTCATCTATTTCGGCCGCCTGTCCGACAGGGTCGGGCGCAAGACGCCGATCATCCTCGGCTATGCGATGACCCTGGTGCTGATCTTCCCGCTGTTCTGGATGCTCGGCGGCGCCGCCAACCCCGATCTCGCCCGCGCCGCACGCCGCGCGCCCGTGGTCGTTTCCGGCCCCATCTGCGATTACAATCCTTTCGCCGCGAAGCAGGTCGATCGCTGCGGCGAACTGCTCGACTATTTCTCCAAAAAGGGCGTCACCTATACCAAGGGCAAGACGCCGGTGACGCTCGTCACCATCGGCCAGGTGCCGATCGCCGACACCAGCCCGGCCGGGCTCGACGCCGCGCTCGCCGCTGCCGGCTATAATCTAGACAAGGTCGTGCCCGGCTTCCGCGGCATCCTCATCATCATGCTCGCCATCATCGTGATGGGGGCGCTGTCGGGCATGACCTATGGCCCGGTCGCCGCGCTGCTCGCCGAGATGTTCCCGCCGCGCATCCGCTACAGCTCGATGTCGATCCCCTATCACATCGGCACCGGCTATTTCGGCGGGTTCCTGCCGTTCATCGGCCAGTATATCGTCGCGCGGACCGGCGATCCCTATGCCGGCCTGTGGTACACTTTCGCGGTCGTCGCGATGGCGTTCGTCGTGACGGCGGTCGGCCTGCACGAGACCAAGCCGGGCACGGCGAGCGCGGATTAGATCACCTGGCGGACGGCATCCCGGTCGCTCGACAAATGCCTCGGCCAGATTGCAAAATCGGCCGACCGATTATATTTTAATCAGGTTGATTTGGAGTGATTGAAATGACGGCCGAAACCCGCGTCCTGACCGCGCATGTGCCGCTGTATCTGGCGGACAAGGTGGATGTCATGGCGTCGCGACTGGATCGGTCGCGAGGTTGGATCGTCAAGCAAGCAATCGCCGCCTGGGTCGACCAGGAGGAGGAGCGCCACAGGATGACGCTGGCCGCGCTCGCCGATGTCGATGCGGGGCGGGTGATCGACCATCAAAGCATCCAGGCATGGGCGGACAGCCTGTCGACCGATCGACCGCTGCCGCCACCGGCAGCGTGAGGATTGTCTGGACGGGCAGGGCGTCGGCCGATCTCGTTCGCTTGCACGCTTTTCTTGAGCCGGTCGCTCCGGATGCGGCAGCCCGGGTCGTCCAGCAACTCGCGCATGCCCCGGATCGCCTTGCCGAGTTTCCCCGGATCGGGGAGAGACTGGATGCGTATGCACCTCGTGAGGTCCGTCGCATCATCGTGGGGCACTATGAAATGCGCTATGAGATTGCCGATGCTGTCATCTTCATCCTGCGATTGTGGCACAGCCGGGAGGATCGTGGCGCGGAATAGTATTTCATCGCCGCAAAGCGCGCGTGGCCGGCTGGCGGCTCCCGAACCGCTTTCGAACCTTGATCGGCCTAGCATAGCGCGAGCCGCCCCGCTAACCGGCTCCTGATGAGCGCTCCCCTACGTCTCCGCCTCGATGGTGCCGCCCTTGTCGACAATTGGCGCACCCTGGCCGCGATGAGCGGCCCCGCGGCCTGCGGCGCGGCGATCAAGGCCAATGGCTATGGTCTCGGCGCGGTGGAGGTCGCGACGCGCCTTGCCGCGGCGGGCTGCCGCGACTTCTTCGTCGCCACCTGGGCCGAGGCAGCGGCGCTCGCGCCGCTGGGCCTGCCGGTCACCGTGCTGCACGGCGTGCGCGAGGAGGATATGGCGCTGGCGCTCACCGGCATCGCCCGCCCGGCGCTCAACTCGGCGCGGCAGGTGGCGCGCTGGAACGCGGCGGGGGGCGGCGCCTGCGACGTGATGATCGACACCGGCATGAACCGGCTCGGCCTGGCGGTCGACGATCTGCCGTTGCTCGAGGGGCTCGTCATCGAGACGCTGATGAGCCACCTCGCCTGCGCCGACGAGGATGCGGCGATGAACGCGCGCCAGCTGGCGACGTTCGCCCCGCTTGCCGGCCGGACGGGCGCCAGGCGGATGAGCCTCGCCAATTCCGCGGGCATCGGTCTCGGGTCCGATTATGCCTTCGATCTCACGCGCCCCGGCCTCGCTCTGTACGGCGGCATCCCGCGCGGCGAACTCGGCGCGATCCGCCAGGTCGTCACGCCCGAGGCGCAGATCCTCCAGCGGCGCACCGTGCCCGCGGGCCAGACCATCGGCTATAACGCGACCTGGACCGCGCCCGCGCCAACCGAGGTCGCGATCCTCAATCTGGGCTATGCCGACGGCTATTTCCGTGGCTTCTCCAATACGGGTTCCGCGCGGGTCGACGGGCAGTCGCTGCCGCTGCTCGGCCGGGTCTCGATGGACCTTATCGCGATCGACGTCACCGCCGCGCCCGATCTCGCCGAGGGCGACTGGCTTGCGCTCGACTATGCCTTGCCTGAAGCCTCCGCGCGCTCGGGCATGTCGCAGTACGAACTGCTCACCAGCCTGGGCGACCGCTTCGACCGCGTCTGGAGTGACTGACCCCCTCCCGCGCGCGGGAGGGGAGACAGGTTACCGCTCCACGCACATGGCGATGCCCATGCCGCCGCCGATGCACAGCGTGGCGAGGCCCTTCTTCGCATCGCGCTTCGCCATCTCGTAGAGCAGGGTGGTCAGCACGCGCGCGCCGCTCGCGCCGATCGGGTGGCCGATCGCGATCGCGCCGCCATTGACGTTGACCTTCTCGGCATCCCAGCCGAGCTCCTTGCCGACCGACAGCGCCTGCGCCGCGAAAGCCTCGTTCGCCTCGATCAGGTCGAGATCGGCGATGCTCCAGCCGGCTTTTTCCAGCGCGCGGCGAGTCGCCGGCACCGGGCCGATGCCCATGATCGACGGGTCGACGCCGGCCGAGGCCCAGCTCGCGATCCGCGCCAGGATGGTGGAGCCGCGCTTCTCGGCTTCCTCGCGCGTCATTAGCACCAAGGCCGCGGCGCCGTCGTTCAGGCCCGAGGCGTTGGCGGCGGTCACCGTGCCGTCCTTCTTGAACGCCGGGCGCAGGCCCGACAGGCTCTCCAGCGTCACGCCGGCGCGGATATATTCGTCGTCCGCCACGATCGTGTCGCCCTTGCGGCCCTTGATCGTCACCGGCACGATCTCGTCCCTGAACCGGCCCGAGGAGCGCGCGGCATCGGCGAGATTCTGCGAGCGGGTCGCGAACACGTCCTGCATCTCGCGCGTCACCTGATATTGCTCGGCGAGGTTCTCGGCGGTGATGCCCATGTGATAATTGTTGAAGGCGTCGGTCAGGCCGTCGCTGATCATCGTGTCGACCAGCGCGAGATTGCCCATCTTGGTCCCGCCGCGCAGGTTCTGCGCGTGGGTCGAGAGCGACATGGATTCCTGTCCGCCCGCGACGACGATCGTCGAATCGCCGGTCTGGATCGCCTGCGCCGCCAGCGCGACCGCGCGCAGGCCCGATCCGCAGACCTGGTTGACGCCCCAGGCCGGGATTTCCTTGGGCACGCCCGCCGCCATCGACGCCTGGCGCGCCGGGTTCTGGCCCTGCGCGGCGGTCAGCACCTGGCCCAGGATCACTTCGGACACGTCGCCCGCCTCGACCCCCGCCTGCGCCAGTGCTGCCTCGATCGCGATGCGGCCAAGCTCATGCGCCGGAGTCGCCGCGAAGGCGCCGAGGAAGCTGCCGACCGGCGTACGCTTGGCGGCGGTGATGACGATGTCCTGCATGATGTGGGGACTCCAGTGGAAGAGATGTTTGGCGGCTATCTAGTGCCGGGGATCGCGCTTAGCCAGTCCGCAAGGGGCTCCCAGAGCTGGGATCGCCCGCCGCGCCCGACGATCATGCCGACATGGCCCGCGCCCAGGTCGCGACGGTCGGGCAGGTCCGCCGCGCTCCGGGCGGGCACGATCCGGTCAGTCATCGACACGAAATCGACCGCCGGGCACGTCAGCCGCGCCGGATCGGCGATGCCGCCGCCGACTCTCCAGCGGCCGGTGCCGGGCAAATCCGCGTCGATGAAGTCGTCGAACATCTGCCGCCCGGCGGCATAGGGCAGGGGGGCGCCCGCATTCGCCCAATCCTCCATCGCGACGAAGGACCGCGCTGCGGCGCTGCCGGGCTCCATCGCGGCAAAGGCCTCGTACTTGGCGATGGTGCGCGCCGGGTCGAGTCGCCAGAACCCGCTCTGCAGCACTTCCATCGGCACCAGCCCCATCGTCTCGCAGGCCGGCTGCGCCGCTTGCCAGAGCGCGGCGATATCCGCCCGTGCTGCAGCGCCGAAGCCCGAAAAGCGCCAGGGCGCGGCGATCATCGCCAGCCCCGCGACCGGCACCGCGCACGCGGCCGCCATCGCGATCGTCCCGCCCAGACAATACCCGGCCAGCACCGGCGGCTGCTCGAATTTGGCGATCAGCGGCAGCAGCAATCGTTCGACATGGGCGGTCACGTCCATGCCGCGCTCGGCCGGCGTCGGGCTGCCCCAGTCGAGCAGAAACGGCCGGAATCCCTCGGCAGCGAGCCATTTCATTAACGAATTCCCGGGCATCAGGTCGAGGATGAAGGGAGGGTTGATCAGCGAGGGGACAAGGATCACCGCGCGCCCTTTGCTGTCCTTCGCGCCGTAATCGCGCAGTCGCGCGCGTCCCTTGCGGAATCGCGCCGGTGCGGGCCGGCGCGCGCGGCCGCGCGGCGCGTCCTGATAGGCGCGCAATCCCGCCAGCGCCGCGGCGCGCCGTTCAGGTGATGGTGCGGTCTCGTTGCGCAACATGTCCAGGAACAACGGAAGCGGGCGCGGACCGTGTTGCGGTGCAGTATGAAAGGGTGATACAGATGGATCAAACACAGGGTCGGGAGCCTTCTTTTATGAAGAAGCAGAATGCGGGCGACGGCCCGGTGATTATCAAGAAGTACGCTAACCGTCGTCTCTACAACACCGAGACTTCGTCCTACATCACGCTTGAGCACCTCGCCGCGATGACTCGCGAAGGCCGCGACTTCAAGGTGGTCGACGCGAAGAGCGAAGAAGACATCACGCACAACATCCTCACCCAGATCATCATGGAGGAGGAATCGCGTGGGCAGACCATGCTCCCGGTAAACTTCCTGCGTCAGCTCATCGCGATGTACGGCGATTCGATGCAGCAGATGGTGCCTGGTTACCTCGAGGCATCGATGGACAGTTTCCGCCGCAACCAGGAACAGTTCAAGTCGGCGGTCGAGGGTGCGTTCGCCAACTCGCCCTTCGCCGAACTGGCCAAGCGCAACATGGCGGTGTTCGAGGCCGCCACCCAGGCGTTCAAGCCCGGTGCGAAGCCCGGCGAGACCCCCGCACCGGCGGCGACCAAGGACGAAGAGATCGCAGCGCTCAAAGCCGAGCTCACCCGGCTTCACGAAAAGATCGAGAAGCTCGGCGACTGATTCCGGTCGATGGCGATGCCGTTCTGGATCGGCGCGGGCGGTACGCTCGCTCTGGCGATCGTCGCTGGCGTTGGTGACCGGCGGCGCAGCCGGCGCGCCAATCTCGATTCGATCGGGCTGGTCGACTGGCCGACCGTCCAGGTTCTGGCGCTGATCGTCACCGCCATTCTGGCCAGCATCGCCGCCAATAGCTGAGCTGGAACCACCCCAAACAGTTCGTGCCGAGTAGAGATCGAGTAGGCGAAGCCGTATCGAGATCTCGTATCGAGGTACAGGTGGAGCGCGCAACGCCTGTCCCTCGATATGCCCTCTCGACAAGCTCGATGGCTACTCGGGACGAACGGGAGGGGGAGTCAGTAGAAGGCGGCCAGCGTCAGCCGCCGCTCGCGCCCGTCGCACAGCCCCAGCGTCACCGTCCGTCCCGCTTCTCCCGCCGGCCAGTCGCTCGCCGGCGGCGAGATGCCGTCGACCGAGCAGATCCGCTCTCCCGCGCGCCAGCCGGCCACCTCGCCCGGGCCGCCCTTCATCACATGCAGCACGACCAGTGCCGCGCCCTGTGCCTCGACCAGCAATCCGCTGGTCGATCGCACGGACGGCATGTCCGCCTCGGGCCCCGGGCTCAGGATCATGTGACCGGCGCCGGGATCGAGCAGCACATGATAGCGCTTGAGAAAGCCCGACCCGATCCGCCCCGCGACTCCCGTGCGGCTCGAATAGCCACCCGGCCGCTCGACATTCATCGCGACGTGCCGCGCGGCGAGCGCCCCCAGCGTCAGCTCGGGCAATATCGTCAGGTCAGTGACGACCGGGCCGGCGAGTCCATGGCTCATCGTCGTGGTGACGAGCGGCGCCAGCGCGCCATGCGGCCGCCAGGCATCGCCCGAGACGGTGATCGCGCCGCCGTCCCCGGTGTCGATCACCAGCGGCCGCACGCGGACACCGTGAAGCTCCATCTCGGTGAGGTAGAAGCTCAGGTCCGTACCCGCGCGCAGCGGTGCGGTCGCCCCGGGAAAGGGCATGCGGCCCGATTGCAGCAGCCGGAACCGCCTTCCCGGATAGTCCAGGTCGAGCGCATAACCACCGACCAGGTCGATGCCCGCCAGCATCTCGACCGGCTCGCCACCGGTCGCCGCCTGAACCAGGTCGAGCACCGCCACCTTGCCGCCAGTGCGGCGCAGCCCGCCCAGCGTGACCGACGCGGCATCGGCCCATTCGATCCCCACCGCGCCGCCGATCGCGGCGGCGCTGCGCTCGCCCCGGGTCCTCAGCTTCATGCGGCGCGCATAGGCCCGCGAGATGGTGGTGACGCTGACGGCGGTATCGAGCATCGCCGTCACCGGCCTGCCGTCGAGCTCCAGCGTGAAGCGGATCTGGTCCTGCGGCGTCAGCTCGAACGGCACCCACCGCGCCTCGGTGTCGCTGGCAAGCGCGAACACAGGCGCTGGTACGGGCTGCTGCGCGACCGCGGGCATCGCCAGGAAGGACAGGAGGAGACCGGCCAGGATGCGCATCGGTCCCATGATAGCCAAGGTCCGCGCTCAGCCGGAGTCGGAAGGCGTCAGAGACATGCCTCGAGATAGGCCTGGTCGAAGCCGAACTGCCGTGCCTTTTCCAGCGTGTAGGGGCGCAGCCCCATCGAGCGATATTCGCCGATGATCTTCCCGTCGGCGCTCTCGTCGAGATATTCGAACTTGAACAGCTCCTGGGTGACGATCACCGGGCCTTCCATGCCGATCACTTCGGTCACGTTGGTCACGCGGCGCGAGCCGTCGCGCAGGCGCTTCACCTGGATGATCATCTCGACCGAATCGGCGATCTGGCGGCTGATCGCCTCCTTCGGCACCTTGATGTCCGACATCATCACCATGTTCTCCATACGGGCGAGCGCCTCGCGCGGGGAGTTGGCGTGGAGCGTGCACATCGAGCCGTCATGACCGGTGTTCATGGCGGCGAGCATGTCGAAACACTCGCTGCCGCGGATTTCGCCGAGGATGATGCGGTCGGGGCGCATACGCAGGGCGTTCTTCACGAGATCGCGGATGCTGATCTCGCCCTGGCCCTCCAGGTTGGCCGGGCGGGTTTCCAGCGGCAGCCAGTGCGGCTGCTGCAGTCGGAGTTCGGCCGCGTCCTCGATCGTCAGCACGCGCTCGCCTGGGTCGATCATCTTCGACAGGGCGTTGAGCATCGTGGTCTTGCCCGAACCGGTACCGCCGGAGATCACCACGTTGAAGCGGCACGCGCCGGCGATCTTCAGCGCGGTCGCCATTTTCGGGCTCATCGATCCGAAGCCCGCCATCATGTCGAGCGTGATCGGCTTGGCGGAGAATTTACGAATCGAGATCGCGGTGCCGCGCAGGCTCAGCGGCGGCACGATCACGTTGACGCGGGATCCGTCCTTTAGGCGGGCGTCGGCGAGCGGGGTGGTCTGGTCGACGCGGCGGCCGACCGAGTTGCAGATGCGCTGCGCGATCTGGAACAGATGCTCCTCGTCGCGGAACTGGATATGCGCCAGCTCCAGCTTGCCCTTGCGTTCGACAAAGGTCTGTTCGGGGCCGTTGACCATGATGTCCGACACGTTCGGATCGGCCAGCAATTCCTCGAGCGGGCCAAGGCCGAGCAGTTCGTCGACCAGCACCTTTTCCAGCGCGAACTGCTCGCGGCGGTTGAGCGTCAGCTTCAGCTCGGCAAGCACTTCGCCGATGATCGGGCGGAATTCCTCGGCCAGCTCGTCCTTGTTCAAGGTAGCGGCGGCTTCGGGATCGACTCGCTCGAGCAGGCGGGGAAGGACCTGTTCCTTGATCTTGTGGACCGAGGCTTCGAAGCCCTCGACCTTGCTGCTGCCGGCCTCGCCCGAGGCATTTTGCCGATCGGCCAGCCGCGCCAGCGCTTCCGCGTTAGCGGGGTTGCCGCCGTCATTGCTGCCCGGCAGCGGCATTTTCGGGATCGGCGGGAATTGCTCGCCGCCGCTGTCCACCTCGCGCGGCACCGCGGCGCCCTGCATCGGGCGCGCGACACCGAATGCCGGACGGCTTCCGGGTCCATTGGCTAACCCGGGACGACGTCCAAATGCACTCATGCCGATAGATTCCTCATGGTCGGGGACGGGCCTAGCGCCCAAGGCTTGATAATTGACTAACCACATTGGGTGTCGCCGCGCCTGCTCCGCCGCTCTTGAGGAGGTACGAGCCAGAACCGAGCCAGGCTGCTATGTCATGGATGGACTCGGAGGGACGGGGATGCGCCGCATAACGCCATTGATGTGTCTGCTGGCCCTGGGCGCGGGCAATGCGTCGGCCCGAGCGCCGGATCCGGATGGCCTGCCGGCCTGGCTCGCCGGCTGCTGGATTCAGCAGGAAGGGCAGGCATGGACGGAGGAATGCTGGACCGCGCCCCGCGCCGGCATGATGCTTGGTTCGGGGCGAAGCGGGGTGGGGGAACGGCTCCGATCCTGGGAGGCGACCCAGATCCTGCCCGACGCGGCGGGCAAGCCAGTGTTCTGGGCTTCACCTCAGGGCGGGCAACGCGTCGCGTTCCCGCTCGCCTCCCGCACCGCGAGCGAGATGGTGTTCGCCAATCCGGCGCATGATTACCCGCAGCGCATCCGCTATTGGCGGGACGGCGCCACGCTCAACGCGGAGATTTCAATGCTGGACGGCAGCAAGCCGATGCGCTGGCACTTCAGCGCAATGCGCTAGTTATTCGGCGCGCTCGGCGAGCACGGTCAGGCCGGCCGAGCTGACCTCCGCAAAGCCGCCTTCGATCGCAATCGTCTCGGGCTCGCCCTTTTCGGTGCGATAGATCGACAGCGCGCCGTCGCGGATCGTCGACATGACGGGCGCATGGCCTTCGAGCACACCGAAATCGCCCTCGGAACCGGGGACGACGACCATGTACACGTCCTCGGAGCGGACGAGCTTTTCGGGAGTGACGAGTTCGAAGTGCAGCATTTCGTTTCTCACTCCCCTCCCGCTTGCGGGAGGGGTTGGGGGTGGGCACCCGGTCAATCACGGGCGGTGCGTCCAGCTTAGGCCGGGCGCCCAACCCTCGGTCCCCTCCCGCGAGCGGGAGGGGAGGAAGTCTTACGCGTCCTGCGCCATCTTCTCGGCCTTGGCGATCGCTTCTTCGATGCCGCCGACCATGTAGAATGCGCTCTCGGGCAGGTGATCATATTCACCGTCGACCACGGCCTTGAAGCTCTTCACCGTGTCCTCGAGCTGCACGAACTTGCCCGGGATGCCGGTGAACACCTCGGCGACGTGGAACGGCTGCGACAGGAAGCGCTGGATCTTGCGCGCACGCGACACGGTCAGGCGATCGTCTTCCGACAGCTCGTCCATGCCGAGAATGGCGATGATGTCCTGCAGCGACTTGTACTTCTGCAGCGTCGACTGGACGGCGCGGGCAGTCTCGTAATGCTCCTGGCCGACGACGCGCGGCTCGAGCACGCGCGAGGTGGAGTCGAGCGGATCGACCGCCGGGTAGATGCCCAGCTCCGAGATCGCGCGGTTGAGCACGGTCGTCGCGTCCAAGTGAGCGAAGGACGTTGCCGGCGCCGGATCGGTAAGATCGTCGGCAGGCACGTAGATCGCCTGCACCGAGGTGATCGAACCCTTGTTGGTCGAGGTGATGCGCTCCTGCAGCGCGCCCATGTCGGTCGACAGGGTCGGCTGATAGCCCACGGCCGACGGAATGCGGCCGAGCAGCGCCGACACTTCCGAACCCGCCTGAGTGAAGCGGAAGATGTTGTCGACGAAGAACAGCACGTCCTGGCCTTCGACGTCGCGGAAATATTCGGCGATCGTCAGGCCCGACAGCGCGACGCGCGCGCGGGCGCCCGGCGGCTCGTTCATCTGGCCATAGACCAGCGCGACCTTCGAACCCTCGGACTGCGGATTGCCGTCGGCATCCTTGGCGATGACGCCTGCGTCGAGGAACTCGTGGTACAGATCGTTGCCCTCACGGGTACGCTCGCCGACGCCGGCGAACACCGAGGTGCCGCCGTGCCCCTTGGCGATGTTGTTGATCAGTTCCTGGATCAGCACGGTCTTGCCCACGCCGGCGCCGCCGAACAGGCCGATCTTGCCGCCCTTCGCGTACGGGGCGAGCAGGTCGATGACCTTGATGCCGGTGACCAGAATGGCGCTCTCGGTCGACTGGTCGACGAACAAAGGTGCCGATGCGTGGATCGGGGCCGTCTCGGTGTGGCCGACCGGGCCACGCTCGTCGATCGGCTCGCCGATGACGTTGAGGATGCGGCCGAGCGTTTTCGGGCCGACCGGCACGCGGATCTGCGAACCGGTATCGGTGACGGTCTGGCCGCGGGTCAGGCCCTCGGTCGCGTCCATCGCGATGGTGCGGACGGTGTTCTCGCCGAGATGCTGCGCGACTTCGAGCACGAGGCGGTTGCCGTTATTGTCGGTCTCGAGCGCCGAAAGGATCGCCGGCAGGCTGCCCTGCGGGAAGGCGACGTCGACGACGGCGCCGATGACCTGGCTGATGCGGCCGACATTGTTGGTCGTCGCGACCGGCGCGGTGGCCGTGGTCTCGGGAGCGGCTGCCTTGGTCGCGCGCGGCTTGCGGGCAGGCTTCTCGGTGGTCGGGGCTGCGGTTGCCATCGTTCTTTCCTTGCTTCGAACTGCTTAGAGCGCTTCGGCGCCAGAGATGATTTCGACCAGTTCCGTGGTGATCGCGGCCTGGCGGGTGCGGTTGTACTGGATCGTGAGCTTGTTGATCATGTCGCCGGCATTGCGCGTGGCATTGTCCATCGCGGTCATGCGGCTGCCCTGCTCCGACGCGGCGTTCTCGAGCAGCGCGCGGAACACCTGGATCGCGACGTTGCGCGGCAGCAGGTCGGCCAGGATCGATTCCTCGTCGGGTTCGTACTCGACCGCGGCACCGCCATCGTCGACCGGGGCCGCATTGACGTCAATCGCGACCGGGATGATCTGGCGGCCGATCGGCTCCTGCACCAGCGCCGACTGGAAGCGGGCGTAGAACAGGTGAGCGACATCGAACTCGCCCGCCTCGAAGCGCGCGATCACGTCATCGGCCACTGCACGGGCATCGGCGAACGCGACCCGCTTGATATGGCCCATCTCATGATCGGCAACGACCAGGTTCGGGTAGAAGCGCTTCAGCACGCGGCCCTTCTTGCCGGCGATGTAGATCTTCACCGTCTTGCCGGCGGCGACCAGTTCCTCGATCTTGCGGCGGGCCGCACGGACGATGTTGGTGTTGAACGCGCCTGCCAGGCCACGCTCGCTGGTCGCGACGATCAGCAGATGGACCTGGTCCTTGCCGGTGCCGGCGAGCAGCTTCGGAGAGGATTCGCTGACGCTCACCTTGGCGGCGAGACTCGCCATCACCTTTTCCAGCCGCTCGGCATAAGGGCGGCCGGCGACGGCCGCTTCCTGCGCACGGCGCAGCTTCGCGGCGGCGACCATCTTCATCGCCTTGGTGATCTTCTGCGTCGACTTCACCGAGCCGATGCGGATCTTGAGGGCCTTCAGAGATGCCATCTTGGTCCTTCTTGTGCTCCCGCAAGGGCGGGAGCCCAGACTGGGTCCCCGCCTTCGCGGGGACACAAGTTAGTGATTACGCAAACGTCTTCGCGAACGCGTCGAGCGCAGCCTTGAGCTTGCCCTTGGCTTCGTCACCCAGATCCTTGGTGTCGCGGATCAGGCCGAGCACATCGGCATGGTTCGCGCGCAGATCGGCGAGCATCGCGGCTTCGTAACGCACCACGTCCTGCACCGCGACGGTATCCAGATAACCCTGGGTGCCGGCGAAGATCGACGCCGTCTGCTCCTCGAAGGGCAGCGGGCTGAACTGGGGCTGCTTGAGCAGCTCGGTCAGGCGCGCGCCGCGGTTGAGCAGCTTCTGGGTCGAGGCGTCGAGGTCCGAACCGAACTGAGCGAAGGCGGCCATCTCGCGATACTGCGCCAGCTCCAGCTTGATCGAGCCCGAGACCTTCTTCATCGCCTTGGTCTGCGCGGCGGAACCGACGCGGCTGACCGACAGGCCGACGTTGATCGCGGGGCGGATGCCGGCGAAGAACAGGTCGGTTTCGAGGAAGATCTGGCCGTCGGTGATCGAGATCACGTTGGTTGGGATGTACGCCGACACGTCGCCGGCCTGGGTCTCGATGATCGGCAGCGCGGTCAGCGAGCCCGAGCCATTGTCCTTGTTCATCTTCGCGGCGCGCTCGAGCAGGCGCGAGTGGAGATAGAACACGTCGCCGGGATAGGCTTCGCGGCCCGGCGGGCGGCGCAGCAGCAGCGACATCTGGCGGTACGCGACGGCCTGCTTCGACAGATCGTCGAACACGATCAGCGCGTGCATGCCGTTGTCACGGAAATACTCGCCCATCGCGGTGCCGGTATAGGGCGCGAGGAACTGCAGCGGGGCAGGGTCGGACGCGGTCGCGGCGACGACGATGGAATAGTCCATCGCGCCATTCTCGGTCAGCGTGCGGACGAGCTGCGCGACGGTCGAGCGCTTCTGGCCGACCGCGACATAGATGCAATAGAGCTTCTTCGACTCGTCGTCGCCGGCGTGGTCGTTCTTCTGGTTGATGAAGGTGTCGATCGCGACGGCGGACTTGCCGGTCTGGCGATCGCCGATGATCAGCTCGCGCTGGCCACGGCCGACGGGGACGAGGGCGTCGATCGCCTTCAGGCCGGTCTGGACGGGCTCATGCACCGAGGTGCGCGGGATGATGCCCGGCGCCTTCACTTCGACGCGGCTGCGCTGGTCGGAAACGATCGGGCCCTTGCCGTCGATCGGGTTGCCGAGGCCATCGACCACGCGGCCGAGCAGGCCCTTGCCGATCGGAACGTCCACGATCGTGCCGGTCCGCTTGACGACGTCGCCTTCCTTGATCTCCGAGTCGGACCCGAAGATCACGACGCCGACATTGTCGGCCTCGAGGTTGAGCGCCATGCCCTGCACGCCGTTCGAGAATTCGACCATCTCGCCGGCCTGGACATTGTCCAGCCCGTGAATGCGCGCGATGCCGTCGCCGACCGACAGCACCTGGCCGGTTTCGGAGACCTGGGCCTCGGTACCGAACGAAGCGATCTGGTCCTTGATGACCTTCGAGATTTCAGCGGCGCGGATATCCATTGTCAGCCTTTCCCAACAGCTAAGAGCTGTCAGCCTTTCATTGCGTGCGCGAGAGTGTTGAGACGGGTCTTGATCGAGCTATCGATCATCTGCGAGCCGATCTTCACGACCAGCCCGCCAAGCAGGGCGGGATCGACCGACAGGTCGACCGCGACGTCGCGGCCGATGCGGGTGCGAAGCTGCTGCTTCAGCGCATCGATCTGGGCGTCGGAAAGCGGATGCGCCGAGGTCACTTCGGCCGTGGTCTCACCGCGATGGTTGGCGGCAAGCATGCGGAACGCGCGGATGATCGCGGGCAGCTGCGCCAGACGGCGATTGTCGGCGAGCACGCCGAGGAAATTCCTCGTGGTGCCATCGACGCCCAGCGCGGTCGCCGTGGCGGCAACGGCCCTGGCGGCGTCCTGGCGGCTCACCAGCGGGCTGGCGACCAGCCGGGCGAACTCGTCCGACTGCTCCAGCGCGGCGCGCACATTGCCCAGGCTCGCCTCGACTGCGTCGATCGTCTTTGAATCGCGGGCAAGCTCGAACAGCGCGGTGGCATAGCGACCGCTTAAGCTTGCTTGAATACCGCCGGATGTCTCCACGCGATCGAAATCCTCGTTTGGAACTGTTTGCGACCCATACGAAAAGGGAGGCCGGAATCGGCCCCCCTGATGGGTCGCCGCGCGGTTAGCATCGGGTTACGCGGGATGCAACCCGAGTCCGACCTGCCCCCTTGAGCCTCGCTATATAATATAGGTGCCGTTTCATCGTGCGCGCCATTGCCCGTGCGGGCACGATTTCCTGCACGTCACGATTTTTCCCCAATTTCACATAACCGCAACAACCAGTTAACCATGCGTTTGGGTCTTGCCCCCATAGCCGGGGCCATGCCTCGCCCAGACATCGCCGCCGCCCTTTCCGCTTTCAAGCAAATCGCCGCGCGGTGGGATGTCGGTGGCGGCAGCATCCGCTCCCAGCTTCGCCGTATCGTCTGGAGCCTGCTCGGCATCCAGGCGCTGCTGGCCATCGCGCTCATCGGCACCACGTTCAGCACCAGCCACGGCGTGCGGTCGCTCGTGCTCGACCGGCTCGATCCGATCGGTGAGCTCCAGCGCGTCAATGACAGCTATGTCGCCGCCCTGCTCACCGCGCAAAAGGTGCAGAGCGGCAATCTCTCGGCCGACAGCGCGATCAGCGCGATCGAGGAAGCGCGCGCTACCATCCGCAGCAACTGGCGCTCCTTTTCGAGGCAGGCACTCGATGACCGTCGCGGTGCCGCCGTCGCGCAGGTCGCCGTTGCGCGCCGGGATGCCGATGCCGCGATCGAGCGCCTGCTCGATCTGCTCCGCAGCCACCGCGTCGACCAGCTCGATTTCTTCGTCAGCGGCGCGCTCTATGCCGCGATCGATCCGCTGACGGTCGCCAGCAACGGGCTGATCGATGATCTTCGGGCGGATGCCGCGCGCGAGCGGACCGCACTCGAACGAGGCTTTGCGACGACCTATCTCATGGTCGCGTTCGTGACTCTGCTTGCCGCGCTGATCGGCTGGTGGGGCATGCGCATGCTGGCGTTGCGGATCGAACAGCCGCTCGCCGAGATCGCGGTCGCGACCGGCGGCATCACGCTCGAGCGCGACGACACGCCGATCCCCGGCCTCGACCGCACCGACGAGATCGGCGAGATCGCCCGCGCGCTGGCTTTTGCCCGCAAGCGCTCAGGCGATGCCCGGCGGCTCAGCGAGGAATCGCACCGTGCGAACGAGGCGCTGCACCGCCGCCAGGTCACCGAGCATGAAGCGCGGGCGAAACGCGCGGCCGATCTCGATGCGCTGTTCGCGGTGTTCGAGCGCGAGGCGGGCCTTGTCGTGCACGATCTCATCTCGGCCGGCCCCGCCCTGCGCGAGACGGCGAACGCCATGTCCGGCGAAGCGGGGACGACCGAGCACCATGCGCTCGCGACCGCGGCGCTGGCCAAGCAGAGTGCGTCGAGCGCCCGCACCATCGCCCAGTCCGGTGCGGCGCTCGCCGGCGCAATCGAGCGCATCAGCGACGAAGCTTATGAATCCAAGACGGGTGCGGCGCATGTGCGGGCGCGCACGCTGGAAGGTCGCGCGCATGCCGAATCGCTTGGCGTCCTGGTTGGCGAGATCGCCGGCGTGCTCGACCTCATCTCCGAAATCGCCGGGCAGACCAATCTGCTCGCGCTCAACGCGACGATCGAGGCGGCGCGCGCCGGCGATGCCGGTCGCGGCTTCGCGGTGGTCGCCGACGAGGTGAAGCTGCTGGCGCGCCAGAGTCAGGCAGCGGCGGGCCGGATCGAATCGCGCCTCGCCGCGGTCTCCCGCGCGAGCGATACGGTGCTGGAGACGATCCAGTCAGTCGATTCGCTCGCCGCCGATCTCGATCGCTCGGCCGCCAATGTCGCCGGCGCGGTCGAACAGCAGCGCGACATGACCCGCCGCATCGCCGCCGCCATCGCCGAGGTGGAAGGCGGCACCGCCGATGCGGCGACCAACATGCAGCTCCTGTACGAACGCGCCGAACGCTCGCGGCGCAGCGCCGAGAAGGTAGCGCACACCGCGGAAGCCGTCGCCGGCGGCGTCGAGACGCTGCGCAGCCGGATCAGTCGCCTGATCGACGATGTACGGGTGGCGTGAGGCGCGCTGCCGATTATTCTCGATCGGGGCTTTTCGGCATCGCTGCGATGGATAGGGTGCCGGCACCAGCTCGCACCAAGACAAGGATGACGATGAAAGCCCTGTTCCTGCTTGCCGCCGCGCTTGCCACGTCGTCCGTCAGCGCCGCCGATACGGCGGCGCCCGCCGGGTTTCGGGTCGGTGGCGTCGACTTCTCCCTGCCGCTGCCCAAGGGCTATTGCCTGCCGCAAGGCGTGCAGATCGATATCGCGCAGATGATCGCGGCGGCCGACCCCAACAGCGTCACGGATCTGACCCTGGTCCAGTGCGGCGTCACGATCGGCACGGGCGCCAACGACTATACTCTGATCAAGACGCCAACGGCGGCGCTGGCAGCGGCCGTCGATCGGCCGCAATTGCTCGCGTCGCTCGGCGCCGAGTTCGACAAGCCCGAGACCCTCAAGATGCTGCAGTCGGACGAATTCGACAGGAAGGTGTCCGAAGATGCGGGCAAGGCCATTCCGGGCAAGCCGCAATTCGCCGGCGATATCAAACCGCTCGGGCGGGACGATGTCTGCGCCTATCTGGGCGGCACCACCAAGGTCACGGGGAACGGGATCAGCTATCTCCAGGCGGTCGGAACCTGCATCACCAGCATCGGCAACCGGGTGGTCGTGGTGAATCGCTATGGCACCAAGGCCGATGACGCCGGTATCGCGGCGCTGCTGCGCGAGGCGAAGGCGGTTGCGCTGACGATCAAGGCAACCCCGCCGGCCTGATGCTTTGAGCGCAAGCCTCGGGATGTGGCGGGCATCGGCGGCGCCTATATCGGCATCATGACAGAGCCACTCGCCATCGACGCCGATATCGCCTGGGCCGCCTTCGAACGGCGCGACCGGGCCTATGACGGCCGTTTCGTCGGTGCGGTCACCTCGACCGGCATCTATTGCAAGCCGAGCTGCCCGGCGCGGCACCCGAAGCGCGAGAATGTCCTGTTCTACCGCGACGGGGCCGAGGCACGGGCGGCGGGGTTCCGCGCCTGCCTGCGCTGCACGCCCGACGAGGTCGGCCGCGACCGCGTCGCGGTGGCGCGGGCGGTCGCGCTGATCGAGGCGGACGAGGACGGCATCGGGCTCGAGGAGCTCGCCGCGCGGGTCGGCTATGCCCCGCATCATTTCCACCGCCTGTTCAAGCGCGCGACCGGGGTGACTCCCGCGGCTTATGCGCGCGGCCTCAAGGCGCAGCGCGCCGCCAAGGCACTGATCGACGAGGACAGCGTCACCCAGGCGATTTACGAGGCCGGCTATTCGGCGCCCAGCCGCTTCTACGAAGGCGGCGCCAAGCGCCTTGGCATGACGCCGAGCGCCTGGCGCAAGGGCGGGGCAGGGGTGACGATCCGCTGGACCATTGCCGATACCAGCCTCGGCCCGATGCTCGTCGCCGCGACCGACAAGGGCCTGTGCCGCGTGTCGTTCGAGGAGGGCGAGGACGCGCTGAGGGCGCGTTTCCCCAACGCCGAGATCGTGCCCGGCGGCGCGGCGCTGGCCGATCTGGCGGCGCGTGTGGTGGCGAGCGTCGAATCGCCCGATCGTCACCAGGACCTGCCGCTCGACGTGCAGGGCACCGCCTTTCAGGAAGCGGTGTGGCAGGCGCTCCGCGCCATCCCGGCCGGGGAGACGCGCAGCTATAGCGAACTTGCTGCGATCGCCGGCAATCCAAAGGCAGTCCGCGCGGCGGGCACCGCGTGCGGCCAGAACCAGGTCGCGGTGGTCATCCCGTGCCACCGCGCCCAGCGCAGCGACGGGACGCTCGGCGGCTATGCGTACGGCCTCGACCGCAAGACCGTGCTGCTCAAGCGGGAGGGCGCGGCATGAACGGCTTCGCCATCACCGGGCTCGATCCGGCGCCGTTCGTGCCGCTGTACGGCTTCAGCGATGCGGAGCTTGCCGGTCTCGGCATGGTGCGCTTGCCGGTCGATGCGAAGCCCGGCTTTCCCTGCCGCGTCTCGCTCGAGGATGCGGTGCCGGGGGAGCATGTGCTGCTGCTCAACTATGAGCATCTGCCGGTCGCCTCGCCTTATCGCCAGCGCCACGCGATCTTCGTGCGCGACGGGGCAACCGAGGCGGCGCGCTTCGAGAACGAAGTGCCCGAACAGCTCGCGATCCGCACTTTGTCGGTCCGCGCCTATGATGCGACCGGCATGATGACCGACGCCGACCTCATAGAAGGGCGCGACCTGCCGGCGCTGATCGACCGGTTCTTCGCTGATCCGGCGGTCGCCTGGCTGCACGCGCACAATGCGAAGCGCGGCTGCTTTGCCGCCAGGATCGACCGCACCTGATTTTGCGTCGGGCGGCGATGCCCGTTAGGCTCCCTCGATCATCGAGGGGGGAACTCATGGAACCGATCAGGCCCGTCACGCCGCCGAACAGCCTGGTGTGGCGCATCGTGCATTTTCCGCTGGCGCTGCTGGTCATCGGCATCGCCTTCATGATCGGGGCGGGCATGACCGCAACCCTGGTCAGCCGCGCCATCCCGCACGCCAAGAATGATTTGCTTGCGGTGCTCGTCGCGATCCTCGTCGCGGCGATCTTCATCGCTTTCTACTGCGCGTTCGTGCGGCTGGTCGAACGCCGGCCGGTCGTCGCCGAATTCGCGCTGAACGGCTGGGCGAAGGAACTCGGCGCCGGCCTGCTCGGCGGTTTCCTGCTCTTCTCGGTGGTGGTGGGCATCATCGCGGCGGCCGGCGGCTATGAAGTGATCGGCCAGCACCCCGCGGCGGTGCTGCTGCCGGTGCTCGCCATTTCGATCACCTCGGGCGTGACCGAGGAGATCATGCTGCGCGGTATCTTCTTCCGGCTGCTCGAATCCTGGCTGGGCAGCTGGATCGCGCTGATCCTGTCCGCCGCGCTGTTTGGTGCGCTGCATCTCGGCAATCCCAATGCGTCGTTGCTGGCGGGCTCCGCCATCGCGCTTGAGGCGGGCGTCATGCTTGCCGCGCTCTATATGGTGACGCGCCGGCTATGGGCGGCGATCGGATTGCATGCGGCGTGGAACCTCTCGCAGGGCGGGATCTACGGCATCGCCGTTTCGGGCTTCAGGCAGGATGGCATCCTGATCCCGCGCATCAGCGGCTCGGACCTGCTGACCGGCGGGTCCTTCGGCGCCGAGGCGTCGCTGCCGGCGGTTATCGTCTGCACTGCCTTTGGCGTGGCGCTGCTCGTGCTCGCCTATCGCCGCGACCGGATCGTGCCGCCCTTCTGGATGAGGAAGCCCTAACCGGCGGACTTGCAGGAATAGACGATCTTCTCGTTGGGATAGGGCGGCAGCAGCGTGCGGATCGCGCGCTGCTGAGTCGCCAGATTGGCCCGCCCCGCCTCGTCCGGGGTGCAGGCCTTGATCGTCACCTGCGACCTGATCTTCCGGAGCGAGTCCATCTGCGCCGCGGTCAGGAAATAGCGCTGGCTGGAATAGACTCGCGCCGCCGGGTCGAACTGCAGGATGGAGACGGTCTGTTCCTCGTCAGGCACCAGGATGCGGTCCCATTTGCTGCCATTTTCGGCATATTGAGTGCGCCCGTTCATGCAGCCCGCGCTGCCCCAGTCGATCGTCAGGTCGTCGATCGAGGAGGAGACGATCCGGCTGCGATCCGGCACCACGGTGCACACCATCTTGCCCAGCGGGGCAGTGGAGGACACCGCCGGCGCCTGGGTCGGCGCGACATCGGGCGGCAGCGTAACCTCGCCGCTCGGCCGGGTGAAGAACACCACCGCCGACGCGAGCATCAGCACCCCGCCGGCCGAAGCAGCCCAGATCGCTTCGCGCCGTTTGCGCCGCACCTCGAGCAACCCGCCTCCGCCGATCGCGAGCGCGCCCGCGACCAGCAGCACGGCGGCCAGCGCCATGATGTTCTCGCGATTCCGCTCGGCCGCGACGCGCGCATTGCCCAGCGCCTGCTCGCGCGCGACGGCGGCCTGGGCGGCGGCCTCGCGCGTTGCCGCATCGGCTTCGGCACTGGCGCGCGCATCGGCCTCGCTGTCCTGTTTCACCCGGTCGAGAATCGAGGTGCAGGGCGTGCCGACCGCGGGATAGTCCTGCCCGGCCTCGCGCAGGAACGCCGCCACCTCCGAATCGGCGATGGCGAAGCCGAAGCTCGAATCGCCTTCCTCGCCCTTGGCGAAGGACGAATTCACCCCGATCACCCGCCCGCACGGATCGAGCAAAGGCCCGCCCGAATTGCCCCGCGCGATGTTCGCGGTGTGGAGCAGCACGTCGACGCCCGACATGACGCGCCGGCCCGAGAACACGCCTTCGGACCGGATCGGCGACAAGGGATGGATATAATCGACCGCCGAGCGCGCCGTCGCGAGATCGACATTGCCGGGATAGCCGAGCGCAGTGACCGGCGCGCCTTCCTCGACCGGCCCGCTATAGAGCGCGACCGTCGGCAGCCGCGTGCCGGTGAACTCGATCAGCGCGAGATCGCGCGCGGCATCGATCGCGATGACCTTGCCCTCATAGCTCTTGGCGCCCTCCGAGGGCACCACGCCGACCACCACATTGTCGGGATAGCGCTTGGCCAGATCGACGACATGGGCATTGGTCACGATCCGGTTGGGCGTGATCGCAAAGCCGCTGCCATGGCCGAAGCCCACCACTTCGTCATCGACCACCGCGATGGTGACGATCCGCACCACCCCGCGCCCGGTGGCGGAGATGTCGTCGGCATGCGCGGGGGCTCCGGCAAGGGCGATGAGCAGCGCAAGCGCGCCGCAAAGGGTACGGCGCAGTGCGGCGGGCAAAAGGGCGATCGGCATCGCCGGCGATTCTGACATCAACCGGCGCCGGGGGACAGGGAAAACACGCGCGGCGGACGGCGTCGCGCGTGTCTCAGTTCTTCTTGTCCTGCGGTTTGGTCGAGTCGTCGCTCCTCTTGAGGGCCGCGATCGCGCCGGCGGTGTCGCCCGAGTCCAGCACCGTGATCGCCTTCTTCGCCCGATCGGCGAGGGAGCCGCCATGCGGGCTGTACGCGATCGGCTCGATAGCCACGCGCGCTTCCTTGGTCCGGCCGTCCCGCAGGAATATCTGCGCTGCCTGAAACCGCAGTTCCGGGATATGGGGCGACAGCCTGTACGCGTAGAGCAGCGCGTCCTGCGCGCTCTTGGGGGCGCCTTGCCCGGCCTGAGCGAAGCTTTCGAAATAGAGCTGCGGCGCCCAGGAATATAGCGGATCTATCTTGTTCGCGGCCAGGAACCACCGTCGCGCCGTGGTCCAGACGGCTGCATCCTTGTTCTGGGCCTTTTCGGCCAGCGCCATCTGGGCCATGCCCTTGTAGATCAACGCGTGAATGGATTTCGGATCGGCCGCCAGCGCGCGGTCGGCTGCCGCGTTCGCTGCGACGAAGTCCTTCGCGTCGAACTCGGCCTCGGCAAGGGCGTTCTGCGCGCCCGCGTCATCGGGATAAGGGGCGGCGAGTTGCCGCGCCTGTATGACGACCTCCTTGGCAAGCTGCGCGTCCACCCCGTTCTGCGACCGCATCATGACCGGCATCAGCGCCGCCTCGCCGGGGGTCAATGCTCGCACGCCGACCTCCCCGATTGGCAGCTTGCTCGCGGTGAAGGTCGCTGCGGGCAGCGTCTTCCTCGCGCCATAACCGTTGAGCTTGAGGTCGAGCGACGCAGTCGCGCCGATCAATGCCGATGCCTCCGCGGGCGTCTTTCCGCTGTTGATCGCCCCGATATACGCCGCGAGTTGCTTTGCCCGTTCTGGATCGAACATCAGGAAATGAGTCAACAACCAGGCGCGGCCGTAAAAAATCTGCGTCTGCATCCCGTCGTGATAATCTGGCCCGGCGGCTATCAACTTTTCCACCGGCAGGTCGTTCATGCGGTCGATGCCATAAGCGCGATAGGTCGGGACGGCGCCGATCACGACGCTGCCATCGTCGCGCTCCCGCGCCGTCGCGAACAGTTCGGCAAAGCCTTCGGTGAACCATTGGGGGAAGACCACATCACCCCAGTTCGAATACATCAGATGGTGAGTATATTCGTGCTGCAGCACCATCCGTGGCGTCAGAGTCCGGCCGGAATCCGAAGGACTCTGTGCCGGCACATAGGCCACAGGGCCGGAGGGCCAGCGCCGGTAATATCCGCCGACATTGGCATTCTTGTCGCCCAGCATCTTCTGCACATCGGTCATCGTCGGCAGGACGAACACCCTGACACGGGCATTCGGCCCAACTTGCCGTTCCTTGAGATTGAGCGCGACGCGGACAGCCCGGTCGAACCGCTCGAGCCGCGTCGTCATGGCCTTCACGTCGGCGGGCTTGTCGTCCGCATAGACGATGAAGTGCTCGGACGTACCCTGTTGCCACTCGGCATGGGCAATCGAAGGTGCCATGCACGCGGCAGCCACTGTCAACAGTTTGCGAAACATCGGAAATCCCCCACAGATCGTGGATGGTAACCCTGGCGACGGATGCTCGCAAGCATGCCTAGAGAAAGCTGTATGGGTCCACATCGACCACCACCCTGACCTTGCTCGGCCAGTCGAGCTTGCCCAGCCAGTCGCGGATCACGTCCTGCACGTCGAGCGCGCGCCGGGCATGGACCAGCAGGCGGAACCGGTGCCGCCCGCGCAGCATCGCCAGCGGGGCCGGGGCGGGGCCATATACTTCCATCGCCTCCAGCTTCGGCGCGGTGCGGCCGATCAGGGTCGCGATCTCCTGCGCCGCCGCCTGGTCCTCGCTCGACACCACGATCCCGGCGAAGCGCCCGAAGGGCGGCGCGCCGGCCTCGCGGCGGGATTCGGTCTCGGCTTCGTAAAAGGCGTCGGCATCGCCCGTCACCAGCGCGCGCATCACCTGCGCGTCGGGGCTGTGCGTCTGGATATAGACATGGCCCGGCTTCTCGCCGCGCCCGGCGCGCCCCGCGACCTGCATGATCTGCTGGAAGGTCCGTTCCGACGCGCGCAAATCGCCCCCGCCCAGCCCGAGATCGGCATCGATCACCCCGACCAGCGTCAGATTGGGAAAGTGATAGCCCTTGGTGACGAGCTGGGTGCCGACCACGATGTCGATATCGCCCGCCTCCATGCGGTGGACGAACTCCGCCGCCTTGGCCGGCGACCAGATCGTGTCCGAGGTGACGATCGCGGTCTTGGCCGCCGGAAACAGCGCGCGCACTTCATCGGCGATGCGCTCCACCCCCGGCCCGACCGCCACCAGCGTATCCTCGTTGCTGCACTCCGGGCAGGCGCGCGGCACGGGCTCGACATGCCCGCAATGGTGGCACGCCAGCCGCGCGACCAGCCGGTGCTCGACCATCCACGCCGTGCAGTTCGGACATTGGAAGCGGTGCCCGCAAGTCCGGCACAAGGTCAGCGGGGCATAGCCGCGCCGGTTGAGGAACAGCAGGGACTGCTCGCCGCGCTCGAGCCGCTCCTCGATACCCTTGACGATCGCCGGTGCGATCCAGCGGCCGCGTTCGGGCGGGTTGGCGATCAGGTCGATCGCCTCGATCGCCGGCATCTCCGCCGCGCCCCAGCGCCCGGGCAGCTTCAGCTCGGCATAGCGTCCCAGCGCGACCTGCTGCCGCGTCTCGATCGCCGGCGTGGCCGAGGCGAGGATCACCGGGCATTTCTCGAACAGCCCGCGCATCACCGCCACGTCGCGGGCGTGATAATGCACGCCCTCTTCCTGCTTGAAGCTCGTCTCATGCGCTTCGTCGACCACGATCAGGCCGAGATTGGCATAGGGCAGGAACAGCGAGGATCGCGCGCCCACCGTCACCAGCGCCTGCCCGCTGGAGATCGCGCGCCAGGCGCGCCGCCGCTGCGACTGGCGCAACCCCGAATGCCAGGCGACCGGCGCCACGCCGAAGCGCGCGGCGAAGCGCTGCAGGAACGGCTCGGTCAGCGCGATCTCGGGCAGCAGCACCAGCGTCTGCCGCCCGGCGCGGATCGCGGCGGCCACTGCTTCGAAATAGACTTCGGTCTTGCCCGATCCGGTAACGCCGTCGAGCAGGGTCGGCTGGAATGCTTCCGCCTCGACATTGGCGATCAGCACCTTGGCCGCTGCGCGCTGATCCGGCGACAGGGCTGGCACGCCATGCTCGGGATCGGGCAAAGGGAAGGGGCTGTCGATATCCACCTCGACCGCTTCGAGCGCCCCGGTCTTTACCAACCCGCGGATCACGGCGTCGGAGACGTCGGCGGCCAGCGCCAGCTCGCGGATCAGCCCCTGGCGCTCACCGATCCGCTCCAGCGCCTGCTCGCGCTGCGGCGTCAGCCGGTCGGGCACCAGTCCGGTCGCGCGATATTCGGTGACGGTCCGTCCGCCCTCCAGCGCCGAGGTCGAGGCAAGCGCCATGCGCGCGACTGAGGCGGGCGGTGCGAGATAATAATTGGCGGTCCACTCGATCAGCCGGCGCAGCGGTGCCGCCAGCGGCGGCACGGGCATCACGCCGACCAGATTGCGCAGCCGGTTGTCGCCGACTTCGGCGTCGGACGGCATGGTCTCCGGCTCCCACACCACGCCGATCAGCTGGCGCGGCCCCAAGGGCGCGACAACGATCGACCCCGGCTCGACCGTCATCCCATGCGGGACTCGGTAATCGAGCGGGCCGAGCGCTGAATTCATGACGAGGACGCGGGCGCGGGACACGGCGCCCATATGGCGGCTCGGCGGCCTCGCGCAAAGCTTCCGCATGAACCCGCTTCGGCGCTATGGTCGGGCCATGTCCGGTCTCGCCCCCGAATTCGCCGATCATCTCCGCCGCGACCGGCGGCGATCGGTCCACACGATCCGCGCGTACGAAGCGACGGCCAACCGGCTGATCCACTTCCTCGAAACCCATTGGGGCGGGGCCGTCTCGCGCGACTCGCTCGGCAAGGTCAGCGCGGCCGATCTGCGCGCCTATCTCGCGCTTCGCCGCGGCGAGGGGCTGGGCAATGCATCGGCGGCGCGGGAATTGTCGGCGGTGCGCTCCTTCCTGGTCTTCGCCGGCGGGACAGGGGCTGCGCCACGGTTGAGAGGGCCACGCGTCAAGAAGGGCGTGCCGCGCCCGATCTCGCCCGACGAAGTGGTCGCGCTGGCCGAGGATGTCGAGGAGAATGCCACTCTACCCTGGATCGGCGCGCGCGACTGGGCGGTGCTGATGCTGCTCTACGGCGCTGGCCTGCGCGTCGGCGAAGCGACCGGGCTGACCGGCACGATCCTCCCGCTCGGCCCGACGCTCAGCGTCACCGGCAAGCGCGACAAGACCCGGATCGTGCCCCTGCTGCCGCAGGTGCGCGACGCGATCGAGGCCTATCTCCGGACCTGCCCCTGGCCGATCTCGCGCGACGCACCACTGTTCCGCGGCGCCAAGGGCGGGCCGCTATCGCCTGCGATCGTCCGCCGCTCGGTCCAGGCGGCACGGGTGCGGCTGGGCCTGCCCGAACGGACAACGCCCCATGCGCTGCGTCACAGCTTCGCGACGCATCTGCTGGGTCGCGGCGCGGACTTGCGCGCGCTGCAGGAACTGCTCGGCCATGCCAGCCTCAGCTCGACCCAGATCTACACCGCGGTCGACGCGGCGCATCTGCTCGACGTGTACCGGAATGCCCATCCGCGGGCTTAGAGGCTTTCACCGGCCCCTCTCTCCCGTTCGTTTCGAGCGAAGTCGAGAAACCGGGCCTAACGCTCCATCAACGTTTCTCGACTTCGCTCGAAACGAACGGGGAGGTGGTGTTCTAACGACCCTATGTGCGCGGCTTCCACGTAAACACGCGCCACACATACACCAGCACGATCCCCACCATGATCGCCAGCGCGCCCGGCCCGATGAACCGGTCCAGCGCATGGAAATTCGCGCCGAGATACCAGCCGGCCCAGGTCAGGAGGCAGTTCCATATCGCGCTACCCGCCGCCGTCCACAGCAGGAAGCGCCAGCGCGGCATGCAGGTCATGCCGGCGGGCAGCGAGATGATCGTGCGGAAGGCCGGCATGAAGCGGAACACGAAGACGATCCACTCGCCATGCCGCGTGAAGAAGGCATGGAGCCGCTCGACCTCATGCCAGTCCACGGTCAGCCAGCGGCCGTGTCGATCGACCCAGGGTTTCAAACCGAGATAACCGAAGCGCCGGCCCAGCGCGTACCAGAAATAATTGCCGACGACGGTGCCCGCCGTGCCGACCGCGATCAGCGGCAGCGCCTCCATCTGCCCGCGCGCCACCGCGATGCCGCCCAGCCCCATGATCACCTCGGACGGGATCGGCGGAAAGACATTCTCGAGGATCATCAGCAGGAAGATGCCGAAATAGCCGCCCCAGGCAGTCAGGTCGATGATGAACTCGGTCATGCCTTGTCCCCCTCCCGCAAGCGGGAGGGGAGAATCAAGCACGCCCGATCTTCGCCTCGATCGCATCCCAGATCAGGCCGGCGACATCGGTCCCGTCGAAGCGCTCGATCGCGACGATGCCGGTGGGCGAGGTGACGTTGATTTCGGTCAGCCATTTGCCGCCGATCACGTCGATGCCGACGAACAGCAGCCCGCGCCTCTTCAGTTCGGGGCCGAGCACCGCGCAGATCTCTTCCTCTTCGGGCGTCAGGATCGATTTCTCCGCCGATCCGCCGACCGCGAGGTTGGAGCGGATCTCGCCCGCGCCGGGTACGCGGTTGATCGCGCCCGCCACTTCACCGTCGACCAGCACGATGCGCTTGTCGCCCTTGGCCACATCGGGAAGGAATGCCTGGATCATGTGCGGCTCGCGATACGCGGTGTTGAACACCTCGATCAGCGCCGACAGGTTCGCCCCGTCGCTGCCGACCTTGAAGATCGCCTTGCCGCCATTGCCGTGCAGCGGCTTGACCACGATCTCGCCGTGGGTGGCGAGGAAGGCGCGCGCTTCGTCGAGCGAACGGGTGACCAAAGTCGGCGGCATGAAGCGCGCATAGTCGAGCACGAAGACCTTTTCGGGCGCGTTGCGGACATTGGCGGGGTCGTTCACCACCAGGGTCTCATGCGCGATCCGCTCGAGCAGGTGCGTCGCGGTGATATAGCCGAGATCGAACGGCGGATCCTGCCGCATCAGCACGACATCGGCCTGCTTGCCGAGATCGAGGCTGACCGGGTCGCCGAAGCTGAAATGATTGCCGACGACGCGCTGCACCGTCACCGGATGGGCTTTGGTCCACACGCGCCCGTCCGAATAGTTCAGATCCTCGGCGGTGTAGTGAAACAGCCTGTGCCCGCGCGCCTGCGCCGACAACATCAGCGCAAAGGTCGAATCGCCCGCGATGTTGATCGAATCGAGCGGGTCCATCTGGACGGCGACGGTAAGCGGCATCGAACAACCTCCGTTCGTCCTGAGACTGTCGAAGGACTGTCCTTCTTCTCAGGAAGAAAATGCAGGGCTTCGACAAGCTCAGCCCGAACGGTCGGGGATGTAGGCGCGGGTCAGGCGGTTGTCACCCGATCCACGCATTCTCGATATGACGCGGCCGCGTGCCGGGGGCGAGCAGGATCACATCGACGCGGATGTCGTCTCCGGGGCCGGCATATTTCGGCATGAGGTATTCCGCGGCTGCCGCGACCCGCGACAGCCGGCGCTCGTCGATCGCGACGTCGAGCTCCGCGGAGGTCTTGCGCATCTTCACCTCGACGAACGCGACCAGGTTGCCGCGCCGCGCGACCAGATCGACCTCGCCGGCCGGCGTGCGCACGCGGCGATCGAGGATGCGCCAGCCCTTTAGCCGCAGCCACCAGCCGGCGAGACGCTCGCCGCGACGGCCGGCGGCTTCGGCAACGCGGCGGTCACGCACCCCTTATTCCTCCCTCGCGAAGCGGGGGAGGGGGACCGCCCGCTTCTTCAGCGGGTGGTGGAGGGGGCTTGGCACACGGTGCATCTGTTCCGCGCTCCAAGCCCCCTCCACCATTCGCCGGAAGAGGCGAATGGTCCCCCTCCCCCGGTTCCCGGGGGAGGAATGAAGTGCGCCACCCATCACCCCTTCATCTCCAGCGCCCGCGCATAAAGCTCCTTGCGGTCCACCCCGAGCTTCTTCGCGACCTCGCTGACCGCCTTCGCCATGGGCAACCGCGTCAGCGCCTCAGTCAATGCCGCCTCGGCATCGTCCACGCTTGCCGCTTCGGGCTCGCCGGGCGGTGCCACCACCACCACGATCTCCCCTCGGGGCGGCGCGTCGGCGTAGCGCGCGGCGAGCGACGACAGGGTTCCCGTCACCGCTTCCTCGAACTTCTTGGTGATCTCGCGCGTCACCGCTGCCTCGCGATCGCCCAGCCCTTCGGCAAGGGCCGCCAGCGTCGCGCCCAGGCGCGGGCCGGATTCGTACAGCACCAGGGTCGCCCGCACCGATCCGATCTCGGCGATCGCCGTCGCGCGCGCCTGCGCCTTGGGCGGCAGGAAGCCGCAATAGAGGAACCGGTCGGTCGGCAGCCCGGCGAGGGTCAGCGCGGCGATCGCGGCGCAGGGGCCCGGGATCGTCACCACCAGATGCCCGGCCGCACGCGCATCGCGGACCAGCTTATAGCCGGGATCGGAGATCAGCGGCGTGCCCGCGTCGGACACCAGCGCCACCGCCTCGCTGCCCATCCGGGCGATCAGGCCGGGGCGGACATGCTCGGCATTATGATCATGATAGGGTGTCATTGGCCGCTTGACGCCGATATGGCGCAGCAGGCCCGCCGTCACACGCGAGTCTTCGACTGCAACTACCGCGGCGTTCGAGAGTATATGCGCGGCGCGCGGACTCAGATCGCCAAGATTGCCGATCGGGGTGGCAACGATATAGAGACCGGGCGCGAGTTCGGCGTTCATTGGAGCAGTCATGGCAGAGGCCCTATCGATACCGCAACGGGGAGCGAAGCTTCTTCGTGCAGCATTCATCGCGGGAGCGTTGCTTCTGAGCGCCTGCCAGTCGGTAGTGCCGCGCGGGCCGGGGCCGGCCGCGCCGCCGCCGCCGCGGCCGGTGCAGGATAGCGGGCAGGTGCAGGCGGGCATCCCGACCGACGTCGCGCGCCACCGCGTCGCGCTGCTCGTGCCGCTGACCGGCACCAATGCCGGCATCGGCCAGAGCCTCGCCAACGCTACCCAGCTCGCCTTGCTCGACAGCAAGAACGAGAAGGTGCGCATCACCACCTATGACACCAATGGCGGTGCCGCCGCCGCCGCCCAGCGCGCGCTGGCCGACGGCAACCGGCTGATCCTCGGCCCGCTGCTCGCCGAGGACGTTCGCGCGGTGGCCCCGCTGGCGCGCCGGGCCGGCGTGCCCGTGATCAGCTATTCCAACGACACCACGGCGGCCGGCAACGGTGCCTATCTGATCGGCTACGCCCCGGCCCAGTCGATCGACCGGGTCGTGCGCTATGCCAAGGGACAGGGCGTCACGGAGTTCGCCGGGCTCGTTCCCAACGGCACTTATGGCGAACGCGCGTCGACTGCCTTTCTGCGCGCGGTCGAGGGTGCCGGCGGCCAGGTGCGCACGCTTCAGACCTATGATCGCGGCGCGGGATCGCTGACCGGGGCGATCGGCCGCCTGGCGCAGAACGCGCCCTATCAGGCGGTGCTGATCGCCGACAGCGGCGCATCCGCGGCGACGGCGGTGCCGCTCATTCGCCGCAATGGCGGGGGCGGGGCGCATGTCCTCGGCACCGATCTGTGGAATTCGGAAAGCTCGATCACGACCCGGCCGGCGCTCAACGGCGCGTGGTTCGCGAGCGTGTCGGACACTTTCTATCGCCAATATGCCGCCAAATACCGCGCCCGCTTCGGCGCCGCACCCTATCGCCTGTCGAGCCTGGGCTATGATTCGGTGCTGCTGACGGTGCGCATCGCGCGCGACTGGACGGTCGGCAGCCCGTTCCCCGAGGCGCGGCTGCGCGATCCGGGCGGGTTCTCCGGCATCGACGGTCCGTTCCGCTTCGGCCGCGACAGCGTCGCCGAACGCGCGCTGGAGGTACAGGAGATCCGGGGCGGGACCACGGTCACCGTCTCCCCGGCGCCGACCGGTTTCTGAGTCGCGTCGTCCGCAGGCATAGCGTCGCGGAACGATAGGAAACCGGCAAACGGTGCTATTGTCGCGCGCTCAGGCGGCGTCGTTGACGATCTCGGGCAGGATCGCATCGAGTAGCAGCATGCCTGCCTCGGTCACGGTCAGATGGTCGCCGTCGCGGACAAGCAGGCCCTGGTCCTGCAGCCGGATGGCGGCGGGCCAGTGGATCAGCGCCTCGACGCTGGTCTCGCCCAGCCGCGCGATCCGGGCGAGATCGACGCCCTCGCGCAGGCGCAGACCCATCAGCAGCGCCTCGGTCGCGCGGGTATGCGGGGCGAGCGGCTCCTCGCTCTCCATGCCGTGCTGGTTGCGCTCGATCGCGCTCATCCAGTTCTCGGGCTTCTTGCGGCGCACCGTGGCCAGCCCACCGCGCCGGCCATGCGCGCCCGGCCCGACCCCGGCATAGTCGCGGTAGCGCCAATAGGTCAGGTTGTGCCGGCTCTCCGCGCCGGCGCGGGCGTGGTTGGAAATCTCATAGGCGGGGATACCCGCCGCGGCGGTGATCGCCCGCGTCGCCTCGAACAGGTCCGCGGCGCTGTCGCCATCGGGAATGACGATCCGCCCCGCTGCGGCCTCAGTGGCGAAGCGCGTGCCGGGCTCGATGGTGAGCTGGTAGAGCGACAGATGCTCGGTGCCGAAGCCGATCGCCCGGGTCAGCTCCGCTTCCCAGTCGGCCAGCCGCTGGTCGGGCCGGGCATAGATCAGGTCGAAGCTCACCCGGGCAAAGGCGCGCTGCGCGGTGTCGAGCGCGGCCAGCCCCTCGGTCTGGTCATGCGCACGGCCGAGGAATTTCAGTGCCTGGTCGTCGAGCGCCTGAAGCCCGAGCGAGACCCGGTTCACCCCCGCCGCGGCGATATCGGCGAAGCGCGCCGCCTCGACCGAGGAGGGGTTGGCCTCGAGCGTGATCTCGACATCGGGTGCGAAGCCCCAGGCCCGTTCCGCCGCGTCGATCACCGCCGCGACCGTCTCTGGCGGCATCAGCGAGGGGGTGCCGCCGCCGAAGAAGATCGAGCCGAGCGTGCGGCCGGGCAGTTCCGCCGCCTCATGGCGCAGGTCGGCGAGCAGGGCGGCGCGCCAGGCGGCCTGATCGACCTCGGCGCGGACATGGCTGTTGAAGTCGCAATAAGGGCATTTCGACACGCAGAACGGCCAATGGACATAAAGCGCGAGCGGTGGCGTTTGGGGATCGTTCATCTGGCCCCCATATGATCGTGCGAACGAGGCCAGGAAAGAGGCAGGCAAAGATGCGGTTTCTGCTGATGGCATTGGCGCTGCTGACGGGCTGCTCCGCCGCCGCCCCGCCGCAGAGCGAACGGGTGATCGAGGAGCGCCGCTTTTCGGGCGTGGCCCCGCGCGGCGAGGCGCTGATGCGCCAGGCGATGATCGACGCACATAACCGCGCCCGCGCCGCCGCCGGAGTGCCGCCGCTGGTGTGGAATCCGGCACTGGCGGTCGATGCCGAACGCTATGCCCGCGAGCTCGCCCGGACCGGGCGATTCGAGCATTCGAAGGAACCGCGCGGCCCCGCGCCCGAGGGCGAGAATCTCTGGACCGGCACTCGCGGGGCCTATCGCTACGAGGAGATGGCCGGCCACTGGGTCGACGAGCGCCGCGACTATCGCCGCGGGCCTACGCCGGATTTCAGCGTGACCGGGCGGTGGGAGGACGTGGCGCACTACACCCAGATCATCTGGCGCGGCACGACCGAGTTCGGCTGCGCGACGGCGAGTAACGCGACGGATGATTATCTGGTCTGCCGATACACGCCGCCGGGGAATGTCGTGGGGCAAATGCCGACATAAAACTCCTCTCCCTTTCGGGAGAGGAAAACCGGCGAAGCCGGCAAGGAGAGGGTTCGGTCGGAACGGGTCATGAGACTAAAGCCGGCCGTTCCGACCCAGCCCTCTCCCCGACGACCTAACGGTCGTTTCCCTCTCCCGAAAGGGAGAGGGCTCTTAAAGCACCGCCGCCATCATCGCGTCGAACGCCCGCGCGCGGTGGCTGATCGCCTTCTTCGCGTCGGGCATTTCGGCGAAGGTCAGCTCGCTGCCCTCGGGCACGAAGATCGGGTTGTAGCCGAACCCGCCGGTGCCGCGCGGCGGCCAGGCGAGCGTGCCGTCGACCCGGCCCTCGAACCACTCGACATGGCCGTCGGGCCAGGCAAGCGCGAGCACGCACATGAAATGCGCGTCGCGGCTGGCATCGGGGCCTTTCGCCTCGAGCGCGTCATTGACCCGCTGCATCGCGACCTTGAAGTCCTTGCCCTCGCCGGCCCAGCGCGCCGAGAAGATCCCCGGATCGCCGTTCAGCGCGTCGACGCACAGGCCGCTGTCGTCGGCCAGCGCGGGCAGGCCGGTCAAATCGGCTGCCTGCAGCGCCTTCAGCTCGGCATTGGCGAGGAAGGTGGTGCCGGTCTCCTCCGGCTCGGGCAGGTCGAGCTCGGCGGCCGAGACGGGCTCGATCCCGTACGGCCCAAGCATCTCGAGGATCTCGCGCACCTTGCCGGGATTGTGGCTGGCGATGACGAGCTTGCCGGGGACGAGCTTGCGGATCGCCTGGGGCGGGACCTCGATGGTCATTTCGCGACGGCCCTGGCCTGGGCGGCGAAGATGTCCGAGCAGCCGATGCGCGCGAGGCGGAGCAGACGGAGCAGCGCTTCCTCGTCATAAGTCGCGCCCTCGGCGGTCGCCTGCGCCTCGGCGATGTTGCCATTTTCGAGCAGGACGAAGTTCGCGTCCGCATCGGCGTTCGAATCCTCGTCATAGTCGAGGTCGAGCACGGGCGTGCCATTATAGATGCCGCAGGAGATCGCCGCGACCTTCTGGCTCAGCGGGTCGACCGTCAGCTTGCCCGAGGCGAGCAGCCCGTCAATGGCGAGGCGCAGCGCGACCCAGGCGCCCGAGATCGACGCGGTGCGGGTGCCGCCATCGGCCTGGATCACGTCGCAATCGAGCACGATCTGGCGCTCGCCGAGCAGCTTCATGTCAGTGACGGCGCGGAGCGAACGGCCGATCAGCCGCTGAATCTCCTGGGTGCGGCCGGACTGCTTGCCCTTGGCCGCTTCGCGCTGGCCGCGCGTATGGGTGGCGCGGGGGAGCATGCCGTACTCGGCGGTGACCCAGCCCTCGCCCTTGCCGCGCAGGAAGGGCGGGACCTTCTCCTCGACCGAGGCGGTCACCAGCACCTTGGTGTCGCCAAAGCCGATCAGCACGGAGCCTTCGGCATGGCGGGTGAAGCGCGGCTCGATCGTGATCGTGCGCATCTGATCGGGGGCGCGGCCGGATGGGCGCATTGGGGAATCTCCTGAAACTGGGCTTCGCCACCTAGACGCGACAAGGTGAACGCGCCAGTCTTGGTGATGGTCATGGAGACAATATGATGCGCATCTGGGTTCTGGCGATGATGGCGTCGTTGGCATCCTCGGCGCCGGCATCGCCGCAGGCATTGCCGTCTTCGGAGACGATCACCATTCGCATTCGCTGGATCACCAATATCTGCCTGGGAATTTGCCCCGACTTTTCGGTGAGTATCGCGACTGATGGCGGTGTCATGCAGCGCACCTTCGAGCCGGGAGGGGAGCAGGTCATCAAGACAGCCCGATACAGGCTCAGCACCTCCGAACTTGCGGGCTTCAGACGGCGGTTGGCTGGCATCAGGCCAATTGGAGATCGCCAGTTCAGACGGGCGTGCGACGCCTACCAAAGACCCAAAGCAAATGGAGAACCGATTTCGGGCGGGACTCGCCACGGTGTGAGTCACTATGTGATCGAGTGGCGCGGCGGCGCATCGCCTTCCCGATTGAGAGCCTGCTACGAAGACGCGCGCGTACGTCACGCCATCTTTTCCGCGCTGGCCGCGGCGCAGATGAATCCGATCAACGGCAGGCCTCTTGGGGCGGGACAAACCGCTCCAATTGACGAGTGGTGAGGACTGACAAGGTGACAAGCGGCGTTGAGACGCGCATCGGTGCTCCTTACATGACACCCATGTCCGCGCCCCCGATCACTGAGCTCAACGACCGCGCGCGTGACGTCTTCCGCGTGGTGGTGGAAAGCTATCTCGATACCGGTTCGCCGATCGGATCGCGCACCATCGCCCATCTTTCCGGCCTGAACCTCTCGCCGGCCTCGATACGCAACGTGATGCAGGATCTGGAGGAGCTTGGCCTGCTTGCCTCGCCGCATACCAGCGCCGGGCGCCTGCCGACCGAGATCGGGCTGCGCCTGTTCGTCGACGGCATGATGCAGGCGCTGGAGCCCTCGGCCGAGGAGCGCGCCGCGATCGAATCGCGCGTGTCGCAGGTCGGGCCGGTCGAGGAAGCGCTCGCCGCGACCACGGCCGCGCTGTCCGGCCTGTCGGCCTGTGCCGGGCTGGTGCTGGTGCCCAAGCGCGAGCTGGTGCTGCGCCAGATGAGCTTCGTGCCGCTTTCCACCGACAAGGCGCTCGCGGTGCTCGTCGCCGAGGACGGATCGGTCGAGAACCGCGTGATCGACCTGCCCGCCGGCGTCTCGCCCTCCGCGCTGGTCGAGGCGGGCAATTACATGACCGCAATGCTCTCCGGCATGACCATCGCCCAGGCGCGGGCGCGAATCGAGCGCGAGATCGGCGAGGAGCGCGCGCTGGTCGATACCGTCGCCCGGACATTGATCGAACGTGGCCTCGCCATCTGGAGCGAGGACGGCAATCGCCGCCCGGTGCTGATCGTGCGCGGGCAGGGGCGGTTGATCGACGCGGCCGCCGCGGCCGACCTCGAACGGATCAGCGACCTGCTCGACGACCTGGAGGGCAAGCAGGAGATCGCCCGGCTGCTCGACAGCGCCGGCGCGGGCGATGCCACCCGCATCTTCATCGGCGCCGAGAATAAATTATTCTCGCTTTCGGGATCATCCGTCATTGCGAAACCGTTCCGCGGGCTCGATGGGCGGGTGGTCGGCGTGGTCGGCGTAATCGGCCCGACTCGGTTGAACTATGCCCGCGTCGTGCCCATGGTGGATTTCACTGCCGCGACACTCGCGCGGCTCATGCCCTAACAGGATCGAAGCGACACACGATGATCGAAGACGAAAAGATCGAGACGCCCACCGCCGAAGACCTGCGCGAGGAGACCGCGCAGGACGCCCCCGAGCTTGCCGAGCATGATCGCGTGGCGAAGCTCGAGGCCGAGCTGGCCGAAGCGAAATCGGCGGTGCTCTATGCCCATGCCGAGGCGCAGAATGTCCGCCGCCGCGCGGAGAAGGAAGCGGCCGATGCCCGCGCCTATGCCGCGACCGCGTTCGCGCGCGACCTGTTGTCGGTCGCCGACAATCTCGCCCGCGGGCTGGAGGCGATCCCGGCCGAGCTGCGCGCGGACGAGAAGCTCAAGAACCTGATCACTGGCCTGGATGCGACCGGCCGCGAGCTCGAATCGGTGTTCCAGCGCCACGGCATCAAGAAGATGAGCACGCTCGGCGAGCCGCTCGACCCCAATTTCCACCAGGCGATGTTCGAAATGCCGAGCGACAAGCCGGTCGGCACGATCGTCCAGGAAATGCAGGCGGGCTATATGATCAAGGACCGGCTGCTGCGCCCGGCGCTGGTCGGGGTGGCGAAGAAGCCGGAGTGATGGGAGAGCCGGTGGGTGACACGTTAAGCGTTGCACTCACCGTCTTGTTCTTCGGCTATATCATCTGGGCTTTTCAGCGCCGTCGTCCCGTCTCGAAATGCGTTTCGGACGGCCCGGTGGGTCAGCCCTATAGGGTATATTCCCGAACACATGACCTGACGTTGCGGGCCCGTGATCTCCCGGCGGCGTTCGCGGCGGACGACCTCAGTAGCGCCAAGGGTTGGCTGCTGCGTGATCCGGCCATCTGGCATCGCAGGGCTGACGCGGCAAAGAAGCTCTTCGACGCCGTCCCCGCTGCTGACGCCGATTCCCTGCGTGCGGCTTTTGCAACAACGACGCCGGGTGATTGGGCGATCTGTATACTCGTCGATCAATCGGGATCGATGCGGGACGATCCGATCCTGCATACCGCGGCAGCTGTCCGCTGGCTCTCCGCTGTCCTCGGCGATATCGGCGCGACGGTCACGCTCCTGGGCTTCTCGACCATGGGGTGGCACGGCTGGAAATCGCGGCAAGACTGGTTGTCGAACGGCCAGCCACAGCGGCCCGGTCGGCTCTGCGCGCTGCTCCATATTCTCTATCAGCGCGCGGGCGAACCATTGGGGCAGGAGGATTGGGCAGTCATGCTCCATCCGCACATTCTGCGCGAGAATGTTGATGGCGAAGCGATCGAATGGGCGCGCGCCATGCTGCGTGAGCAATCCCAACCGCACAAGCTGCTCGTCATTCTTTCTGATGGGGCTCCGGTCGATGATTCGACTTTGATGCAAAACGGTCCGTCCTATCTTGAACGGCATCTTCAGTCGGTTATTCAAAATATCGAAGCCTCGGATGACATGATCCTGGCAGCCCTTGGCATTGGCTATGATGTCAGCCGATATTACCATCGCTCGCGGTCGGTCGATACTCTCGATGTGTTGCCGGGCGCACTGGCGGCGCTCATAGCGCAAACCGTTCGGGCAAAGACGGAAGACGCATGAACGAGAACATCACCACCGATCGCCCGACCTTCGTCACGCATCTCGAATGCTCGATGACGGGCGAACGTTATGACGCCGACACGCTGCACGGCCTGTCGCGCGTCGGGCGGCCGCTGCTGGTGCGCTATGATCTCGACTCGCTCCGCGCGATGATCCCGCGCGCGATGGTCGCCGCGCGGCCGACCGACATGTGGCGCTGGCGCGAGCTGCTGCCGGTGCGCGCCACCCGCGACGTGGTCAGCCTGGGCGAGATCGAGACGCCGCTGGTGCCGATCCCGCGCTCGGGCGGGCCGAACGTGCTGGTCAAGGACGAGGGGCGGCTGCCGACCGGATCGTTCAAGGCGCGCGGGCTCGTCATGGCGGTGTCGATGGCCAAGGCGCTGGGCGTCACGAAGATCGCGATGCCGACCAACGGCAATGCCGGCGCCGCGCTCGCTGCCTATGCGACACGCTGCGGGATCGAGACGATCGTCTTCTGTCCCGACGACACGCCCGAAATCAACGTGCGCGAGATCGCGCAACAGGGCGCGCGCGTCTACCGGGTCAACGGGCTGATCGACGATTGCGGGGCGATCGTCGGCAAGGGCGCGGCGGAAGGGCTGTGGTTCGATTTCTCGACTCTGAAGGAGCCGTACCGGATCGAGGGCAAGAAGACGATGGGGCTGGAGCTGGCCGCCCAGTTCGGCTGGAAGCTGCCCGATGCGATCTTCTACCCAACCGGCGGCGGTACCGGCCTGATCGGCATGTGGAAGGCGTTCGACGAGTTGGAGAAGCTCGGCTGGATCGGCCCGGCACGGCCGCGCATGTTCGCGGTGCAGGCCTCGGGCTGCGCGCCGATCGTCCGTGCCTTCGACGAAGGTGTCGAGCATGCCGAGCGCTGGGAGGATGCGGCGACGGTCGCGGCGGGCATCCGCGTGCCCAAGGCGGTCGGCGACTTCCTGATCCTGCGCGCGGTGCGCGAGAGCGGTGGCCAGGCCATGGCGGTGGGCGACCCCGCGATCCTCAAGGCGGTGGACGATGCCGCGAAAAAGGACGGGCTGCTGCTCTGTCCCGAGGGCGGCGCGACGCTGGCGGCCTATAAGGAGGCGCTGCGCACCGGCCTGGTCGACGAGGAGGAAAGCACCGTCCTGTTCAACTGCGCGACGGGCCTGAAATACCCGATGCCCGAGGCGAACGACACGATCGACCGGTTCGGCGAGATCGATCTGGCGGCGCTCTGACCCGTCAGAGCGTCTGCGCGCGGTTCTCGTCGCGGTGCTTCTTGAGATATTTCATGAAGGGCGTGCCGCCGGTCCCGATATCGGGGTCGTTGCCCGCGCCGGATGAGGCCTGTTTGTTGATATAGGCCGCGGCATATTCGAGATGGCGGGTGCGGAAGCGGGCGACCTGTTCGACACAGGCGTTGAACGCTTGCTTCACCCCCTGATTCTGCGTGGCGGCGAAGTCGCGCAGGTGGCTGGCGCGCTGCAGGTCCTCGATAAAGGCGCGGTGGCGGCGGGGGCGATAGGGGTGCAGCTCCACCAGCAGGTCGCGCAGCTCGTCATTCTCGTGCGAGACCTGGAACAGCGCGTCCATCGACGGCACGATCGAGCTTTGCGAGCCGGTGGGGCCGCGAAACTCCTGCGGCTTGCCGCCGAAGCGTTCGACGCCCTCGTAGATCATGCCCTGGGGCAGCGCCGCATTGTTCTTCCAGCCGTTGATGTAGAGGCGGATGCGGTTGTAATAAATGTACGGATCGCACTTCTCGCCCATGCGGTCGAAGATCGCCAACAGGCGTTCCCACACCGCGTTCATCTCGATCAGCAGTGCCTCGACGCGCGCCGCATCGCGTTCGTCGCTGGCCTGAACGAGGTCGATCGCCAGCTCCAGCGCATGGCCGGCGGTCGCCTCGATCGCGACATGGATCTGGACGAACCATTCCTCGTCCAGGCCGCCGGCGAAGCGCTGCTTCTGCATGACATTGCCCAGCGCGATCGGCGCCTGCTTGTCGAGCCGGTACCAGTTGTCGAGGATATAACAGGCATAGTTCATGACCGGGGGGAACCCCATCCGGTCGGACAGGGCGACGAACGGCACGGCGAGATTGGCCGGCAGCATCTCGGGCGGAGTCGGCTCGCCCCAGACATGGGCCTGGACCAGAAAGGCATAGCGCACCATCGCGAGGCTGATCTGCGCGTCGCTGGCGCTGGCGAGGAACGCCGCCATGTCGGGTGTCGGCAGCTCGGCCAGCCAGTGGCGGATCCGCCCGGTGGTCACGAGGCCGGACAGGTCGGCGGCCATCGCTTCGACCGCCGCGAACCCGGCCGGCAGCGCCACCTCGTCGATCTCGGCTTGCGACAGAAAGCCGCGTTCGCCCGAAAGCCCGTAATGGGCCAGGCCCTGCAGCGTCATGAGAAGTCCTTCAGCAAACCGGTATCGAATGAAACCTTCCTAGCGACGCAGCCCGCCCGACGCCAGTTCCGAGGCCATGTCAGAAACCGGTGCTGCCTTTCAGAGTGCCGACATGCCCGATGATATCGGCGTAGATGTCGGACAGCGCGGCGAGATCGTCGATCGCCACGGCCTCGTCGAGCTTGTGCATCGTCGCGTTGATCAGCCCGAACTCGACGACGGGGCAGAGCGCCGAAAGGAAGCGCGCGTCGGACGTGCCGCCGGTGGTCGACAGCTCGGGCCGTATGCCCTGCCGCGCCTCGATCGCGTCGCCGATCAGGGTCGAGAGCGCCCCCGGCGCAGTCAGGAAGGCATCGCCCGACACGCGCGCGATCATCGTCGCCTTGGGAGCGTGGCGGTGTACGATCTCTTCGATCCGCGCCGCGAGATCGTCGCCCTTGTGCAGATCATTGTAGCGGATGCTCAGCCGGGCCGAGGCGTGCGCCGGGATGACGTTGGTGGCGGGATTGCCGACGGTAATGTCCGTCGCTTCGATGTTCGAGGGCTGGAACCAGTCATTGCCCTGGTCGAGTATGATCGCGTCGATCTCGGCGAGGATCGCCACCAGCTTGGGGATCGGATTGTCGGCGAGATGGGGGTAGGCGACATGGCCCTGCCGCCCGGGCACGTCGATCCAGATATTGACCGAGCCGCGCCGCCCGATCTTGATCATGTCGCCGAGTCGCGCGACCGAGGTGGGCTCGCCGACCAGGCAGAAATCGGGTTTCAGGCCGCGCTCGGCCATGCGGTCGATCAGCGCGCGGGTGCCGAAGATGGCGGGGCCTTCCTCGTCGCCGGTGATGATCAGGCTTTGCGTGCCCATCGCTGGCGCCCGGCCAAGCGCGGCGACGAAGGCAGCGATCGCGCCCTTCATGTCGACCGCGCCGCGGCCATGGAGCAGGCCACCGCGGATCTCGGGCTCGAACGCGCCGCTGGTCCAGCCGGCCCCCGGGGGAACAACGTCGAGATGCCCGGCAAAGGCGAAATGCGGGTGGCCGCTGCCGCGCACCGCGAGCAGATTCTCGACCGGGCCGTCGGGTGCCTCGCCGATGATGAAACGATCGACATGGAAGCCGAGCGGGACGAGCGCCGCTTCGAGCACGTCGAACACGCCGCCTTGCGCGGGGGTCACGCTCTCGCAAGCGATCAGCGCCTTGGTCAGCGCGACGACATCGGGCAATCTGGTCTCAGCATCCATGGAGGTGGCATTGCCCAAGCTCGATCTCGATTCAATCCCGCAGACCAATGCGACCGGCTATCCGACGCCGCATTCCGAGAAAGTGCAGGGCCGCTGGTATCGCCGCCTCGCCCCGGCGTCGGGGCTGGGCGACTTCGGGGTGAGCCATGTCACGCTGAAGCCGGGCGCCTGGTCGTCGCAGCGGCACTGGCATGAGGGCGAGGACGAATTCGTGGTGATGATCGCGGGCGAGGCAGTGCTGGTCGACGATAGCGGGGAAACGGCGATGCGCGCCGGCGACTGCGCGGCCTTCCCCAAGAATGACGGCAACGGCCATGTGCTGCAGAACCGCAGCGATGCGGACTGCATGTTCATCGCGGTCGGGCGGCCATCGGATACCGACTGCCATTATCCCGACATCGACATGCATCTGTTTGCGGGGAAGGGGTTCCGGCAGAAGGATGGCGGTGACTTCTAGTGTCCCGAACCGAAAGTTCGCTCGATGACGGAATTCAGATATTTGCCAGCGACCGTCAGTTCCAAGCCAGCAAGGGCGATTTTTTCGCTGTTCCACGCCAATAACAGGGTAGAAACCGGGTAACTTTATTTTTTCTGGAATGACCCCCTAGACTGAGACATGAAATAAGAGAGAGCTCTCTGGATGGAGGGCAAGAATGTCGAAGGAGCATCGACGACGGCACGACCGGGGGTTCAAGCTGTGGGTTGTGGGTCGGATTGAGTCGGGCGAGCGGGTGTCAGCCTTGTCGCTCGAGTTGGGGATCAGGGATAATCTGCTGTACCGGTGGCGCAATGCGGTGCGGGCTGGTGGCGAGCAGGCGCTGCGCGATCCGGGTCGTCCGGGTCGAGTAGCCGATGCGGTCGCTGTCCATGCTGCAGTTGGTGAGATCCGTGATGTTGCCACAGCGCAGCGTCAGATCGAGGCCTTGCAGCGCAAGATCGGCGAGCAGCAGGTGGCGCTGGATTTTTTCAAAGGCGCCTTGCGGCGTATCGAGGCGTCACGCCAGCCGAGCGACGGTGCTGGCGAGACGACGTCTTCGCCGAGATCCAGGCGATGACGGGTTCGCAAGGCGAGGGATCGGCGCTGTCGACAGAGGCGCTGTGCCAGTTGGCCGGGGTAAGCCGGGCCAGCTATTACTGGCGCTGGCGCGAGCATGCGCCAAAAGTGGAAGAGACGGCGCTGCGCGATCAGGTGCAGCGGCTGTGCCTGGCGCAGCGCTTCTATGG